>JBCAXP010000049.1:0-18500 GCA_038533995.1 Pseudomonadota bacterium | reverse complement strand
TGCCCAACGGCCAGGCTCTCCAGTACTTCGTCAAACGGTTCCACCTGCCGGTAAATTTCCGCCGTGCCGATTCGGACGCCGCCAGGGTTGAGCACCGCGTCGGAGCGGCCGTGAATGATCACTCCGTTGTGTTCGGTCAGTTCGGCGTAGTCACCGTGGCACCAGGTGTTCGGGAACCGGTTGAAGTAAGCGTCCCGGTAGCGCTCGCCATCGGGGTCATTCCAGAAAAACACCGGCATGCTGGGAAACGGCCGGGTGCAAACCAGTTCGCCTTTCTCGCCCTGTACGCTGTCGCCACTGTCGTTCATCACGTGCACGGCCATGCCTAAGCCGCGAGTCTGCAGTTCCTCGCGATACACGGGCAGGGCCGGGTGGCCGAGGGCGAAGCAGGACACGATGTCGGTGCCGCCGGAAATCGACGACAGCTGCACGTCAGCCTTGATGTCGCGATACACAAAGTCGTAGCTGTCCGGCGCGAGTGGCGAGCCGGTGGACAGCACCGCGCGCAGGGCCTCGAGTTCAAAGGTCTCGCCGGGTTTGACGCCGGCTTTTTCCAACGCCGCAAGGTAGCGCGCGCTGGTACCAAGCACGTTGACGCTTTCATCCTGCGCGATGCGCCAGAGCGCCTCGGGGCCGGGGTGAAACGGTGAACCCTCGTACAGTACGATCGTCGCCTTTGAGGCGAGCGCGCTGGTCAGCCAGTTCCACATCATCCAGCCGCACGTCGTGTAGTAAAACACACGGTCGCCGGGCTTGATGTCGGTGTGTAGCTGGTGCTCCTTCAGGTGCTGCAGCAGGGTACCGCCGGCGCCGTGCACGATGCACTTGGGCACACCGGTTGTGCCCGAGGAATACAGGATGAAGGCCGGATGGTCGAACGGCAGCTGTGCGTATTCAGGTTCGGTCGCTGGGCCAAGATACTCGTCGAACAGCACCGCGGTGGGAAGGTGCCGGAGCGATGGCCGCGGGTTCAGGTAGGGCACGACCACGATGCGGGTGATCGACGGCTGGCTGTCGACGAGGCCGCGCACAGTCTCCAGCGAGTCGATGGGCTTTCCGTTCCACGTGTAGCCGTCCGCGGTGAACAGCACCTTGGGTTCAATCTGTCCGAAGCGATCCTGAATGCCCTTGAGGCCGAAATCCGGCGAGCATGAGGTCCACAGGGCGCCGATGCTGGTAGTAGCCAGCATGGCGATAACGGTTTCCGGCAAATTCGGAAGCAGGCCCGCGACGCGGTCGCCTTCGCCAACGCCGCTGTCGCTCAGTGCGCTGGCAAGGCGTGCCACGCACTCCGTCAGCTCCGCGCGAGTCAGGCAGCGGCGTTCACCGCCCTCGCTGCGAAAGATGATGGCGGGTTGCGAGTTCGGTTCGACGAGCAGGTTCTCGGCGAAGTTAAGGAGCGCGCCGCTGAACCAGCGTGCACCGGGCATCTGGTCGCCGTTCTCAAGCACCTCGGAGGCGGTGGCCGAGGCCTGAATGTCAGAGAGAATCCAGACCGCTTCCCAGAAGCGCTCGGGTTCGTTTACCGACCATTGCCACAGCGCGTGGTAGTCCTCCTCAACCCCGTACTTCTCGGCAACGAAGCTGAGAAAGGCGTGCATGTTGCTATTGGCAACACGCTCGTCTGACGGAGTCCAGACCGGCTTGCTCATCGCAGTGCGTGGCTGCCCGTTAGGCGAGCGCCTCCTGGAGTTGGGGCACAATCTCGAACAGGTCGCCGACGATACCGAAGTCGGCAACGGAGAAGATCGGCGCCTCGCCGTCCTTGTTGATGGCCACGATGGTGCCTGCGTCCTTGATGCCGGTGAGATGCTGGATCGCGCCGGAAATACCCACCGCGAAGTACAGGTCGGGCGCGATGATCTTGCCGGTCTGTCCTACCTGCATATCGTTCGGGCAATAGCCGGCATCTACGGCCGCGCGCGAAGCGCCGACGGCGGCGCCAATCGCATCAGCAAAATCGTAGATGACGGAGAATTTTTCTTCGCTGCCGACGCCGCGGCCGCCTGAAACGACGACCGGTGCCGCCTGCAGGTCCGGGCGTTCGCCGGAAGCCGCAGCGAGCTCCACCCAGCGGGTGTGGCCGGGGTTGGCGGCTCCGGTTGAAGCGCTGTCGACGGAAGCGGGCCCGGCGCCTGACGCGGCCGCCTGGTAGGACGCGGTGCGCACAGTTGCAACCACCGTGTGGTCGGCTGGTGCCTTCACCGTGGTAACGATATTGCCGGCATAGATCGGCCGCTTGAATGTGCGTTCATCGATCACTTCCATGAGGTCGCTGACCTGCGGAACTCCAAGCAGCGCGGCGACCCGAGGCATCAGGTCCTTGCCAAACGTGGTGGACGGGCCGAAAACGTGCGTGAAGTCGGCGGCAAGCTCGGCAATCTGCGGAGCCTGCACGGCGGCGAGCGGTTTGTCATTGTCAGCGCTGTCGACGTGCAGCACGCGCGCCACCCCTTCGAGGCCGGCGGCTTCCGCGCAGATGTCGGCGCCGCCGCTGGCGAAGATAGCGACGGTGACCTCGCCGACGGCAGCGGCGCAGGTGACAGTCTTTGCGGTTGACGGATTCAAGGTGGCGCCGTCGTGTTCGCCGATAACCAGTACCTTGCTCATTGCACCACTCCCTTTGCCTTGAGTGCTTCCACCAGCGCCTCGACGCTGTCCACCATGACGCCGGCCTGGCGTTCCGCGGGCGGTTCGTATGCCACCACCTCGAGTTCGGGCGGTGTCTCAATGCCGAGGTCGGCGAGCGGCGTGACGTCAAGCGGCTTGCGCTTGGCTTTCATGATGTCCGGCATCTTCACGAAACGCGGCTCGTTGAGCCTTAAGTCAACGGTGACGACGGCCGGGAGATCGAACTCGATCGTTTCAAGGCCGGCGTCGACTTCGCGCACGGCGGTGCCCTTGCCGTCAGCGATCGTAAGGTTTGACGTGAACGTCGCCTGCGGGCGGTCGAGCAGGGCGGCGAGCATCTGGCCGGTCTGGCTGGCGTCGTTGTCGATAGCCTGCTTGCCGAGCATTACGAGTGCAGGCTCTTCCTTCTCGACGAGTTGCTTGAAGATTCGCGCCGCTTCCAGTGACTGCACGGGGCGGTCAGTCTCGACGAGGATCGCGCGGTCAGCGCCCATGGCCAGGGCCGTGCGCAGCTGCTGCTGCGATTCCGATCCGCCGATGCCCACGGCAATGACTTCCGTCGCGACGCCTTGCTCGCGCAGCCGCAGTGATTCCTCGATGGCGATTTCGTCGAAGGGATTCACGCTCATCTTCACGCCGTCGGTGACCACGCCGGTGCTGTCGCGGTTGAGCTGGACCCGCACGTTGTAGTCAATGACGCGTTTGACGCCAACGAGTATTTTCATTCTTCACTTCCTCTTAAAGTCCCGAGGGCAGGTGACCGGTGGTCAGCCTGCCGCTCGCTTACAGCGTTTGGTAATTCGGTCCGGATCCGCCCTCGGGCGGCACCCACGTGATAATTTCGTACGGGTCCTTGATGTCGCACGCCTTGCAGTGCACGCAGTTGGCCGCGTTGATCTGCAGCCGCTTGCCGTCCTCGCCGTCGTCGACCATTTCATACACACCTGCCGGGCAGAAGCGCGTGCAGGGGTTGCCGTACTCTTCGGCGCAGGTGGTGGCGCACACGGTCGTGTCTTTCACGCGCAGGTGCACCGGCTGGTTTTCGTCATGCGCATTGTTCGCGAAGTAAACAGACGCGAGGCGATCGCGCGGCGGCAGGCTCCGCTCACCCCAATGGCGTTCGGGGGTTGCGTATTCGGCACGCTTTTGCAGTGCCGACCAGTCCGCGCGGTTCTTCAGCGTCCACGGCAGCTTGCCAAACGTGATGGTTTCAAGCGCGGCGTTGGCCATGCCCATCCACAGGCCGCGGTGAAAGCCTGGCCGGATGTTGCGCACCTTGTGCAACTCGCGGGCTGATGGCGATGACCGCCACGCGGCATCGTAGCCTTCGCTGCTCTTGTGTTGCGCAACGTGGTCGGCCGCCAGCATGCCGGCGCGCAGGGCCATATGAATGCCCTTGATCTTGGGCACGTTGAGGAGGCCCGCCGCGTCGCCGATGAGCAGCGCGCCCGGCATTTCGAGCTTCGGCAGCGACTGGTAGCCGCCTTCGATCAGCGTGCGGGCGCCGGAGGAAACGATTTCACCGCCTTCCAGCAACGCCTTGTTGGCCGGGTGGTTCTTGAATTGCTGGAAGGCCTCAAAGGGACTGAAGTCCGGGTCTTCGTAGTCAAGCGCCACCACAAAGCCGATGTACACGCGGTCGTTGTCGAGATGGTAGGTGAAGCTGCCGCCGTAAATGCTGTTGTCGAGCGGCCAGCCCACCGTGTGCTGCACGAGGCCGGGTTCCGAGCGGCCTTCAGGGAGTTGCCAAAGCTCCTTGAAGCCCAGTGCATAGGTCTGCGGACAAGAATCCTTGTCGAGCTCGAAGCGTGCGATCAGCTGCTTGCTCAGGCTGCCACGGCAGCCTTCGGCGAGTACGGTTGTGCCGGCATGAATGTCAACGCCGGCCGCAAAGTTGGGGCCGGGTTCGCCGTTTTTCTCGACGCCCATGTCGCCGGCACGGACGCCGATAACGGAGCCGTCGTCGCTGTGAAGCGTTTCGGCGCCGGAGAAGCCGGGAAATACGTCTACGCCCAAGCCCTCGGCGCGCTCGGCGAGTTTCTGGCACAGCGAACCCAGGGAGATGATGACGTTGCCGTGGTTTGCCATCTGCGGTGGCGTCAGCATGCGGATGCGCTTCTTGCGCGTCATCAGCGAAAACTCGTCCCGCGTTGCCGGCACGCAGACGGCTGGCGGATTGTCGCGCCAGTCCGGTACCAGTTCATCCAGAGCGTCTGCCTGCAACACCGCGCCGGACAGCGAGTGTGAGCCGATTTCGGCGGCCTTCTCCAGCACAATGACGCCGAGGTCGGGATCTTTTTCCTTCAGCCGGATGGCACAGGCCAGGCCGGCGGGTCCGCCGCCCACGATCAGGACATCGGTTTCCATAACGTCGCGTTCAGTCATGGCCGGTTTCCTGACGTTGCGCGGGTCTTCGATTGCGGCCGAAGGGCGTGCCGAACTGTCTCGATCATCTAGTCTGCCGTGTCGTTTAGCTAGCCGGTAATTGTGCGTTGCCGCAAGCGCCAGCGCAACCTTCCAGTTGCTTAAGCGTCTCGCTAGTCAGCAACAAATTCCTGAAATTCCGAGATTTCCTTGAGCTGCTCGCGGACAAGGTCAATATCCCCGACGACCACCAGCACCATTTTTTCCGGCCGCAGGTAGCGGCGCGCGAGCTCGCTGATCGTGTCAGGGTCCACTTCATGTACCGATTGCACGAATTGCGTGAGGCGCTCCAACGGCAGCTCGTGGTAGTCGAGGTAGGCCAGCTGGCCGATCAGGCCGCCACGCGTGGCGTTGCCCATGACGAAGTTGCCCGCAAGGTAATTCTTGGTGCCGGTCAATTCGGCATCCGACGGCGGTTCGTCCTGGAGCCGGCGCACCTCAAACAGCGCTTCGCGAATAGCGTCGCCGGTATTCTCCGAAGTGACGTCCGAGTTGAAGCGCCAGAAGCTCGCCCGGTAGTTGGTAGAGACATTGCTGCGCGCCGAATAGGTGTAGCCCTTGTTCTCGCGGAGGTTCACGCTGAGCCGCGAACTCAAGTTTCCACCGAGCAGCGTGTTCATGACGCTGAAGGCCAGAAAGTCGTCCTGTGACGGATCAGGGGACGCAAGGCCAAGGTAGACAGTGGACTGCGGCGCGTCCGGTCGGTCAATCAGCTTCACGACCGGGCCACTCGCCATGGCGGGGATGTCGCGGCTGGGGGGCAGGCCGGGCTTCCACGTTCCAAGCGTGCTCTGAAGTGCGTCAACGACTGCGTCGCGATCGAACAGGCCGGCGATGTAGACGCGGGTGCGCAGGGCGCCGAAGTTGCTGCCATAGAACTCGCGCACGTCGTCCATAGTGATGGAATTCAACTGTTCGTCGGTCGGCAGAACCCGGCCGTAGGCGTGGTCGCCGTAAAGCAGCGCGTTGAACGCCGCGGAGGCCTGCGTGCGCGGCTGCGTGCGCGACACGCTGAGCTGGCGCAGGCGATCGGCGCGGATGCGCGCGAGCTGGTCGTCGGGCAGGTTTGGCGACATCACCACTGCTGCCAGTTCGCGCACCATGGCCGGTGCAAACTCGGCGAGGCCGGAGGCGCTGATGCTGGTGCGTTCCATGCCCACGCCAATGCCAAGGGCACCGCCCATGTCGGCAAAGGTTTCAGCGACTGCCGCGGCGCTCTTACCGCCGGCGCCTTCCTGCATCAGGTCACCCGTGATGTCTGCCAGCCACGTCTGCTCGCCTTCGTGCAGGTTGCCCGCGGCGACGGCAATGACCACGCTGACCTTCGGCACGCGGCCAAACGGAATCAGGGTGACGTCAAGGCCGTTGTCGAGCTTGAGCGTTTCATGGTCAGGCAGCTCGAAAGGGCGCGGCTCGCCGCCCGGCGGCGGCGTCTCGACGGCGACGGCGCTGCTGACCAACAGCAGGGCGCCAAGAAGACTCGCCACTGTGCGGGCTGCGGCGTTTGCTACAACACTTCGGGGCATCACGAGCTGTCTCCCTGATCCGTGGGCTGATCCGTGGGCTGGTCCGCGGGCAGCACGGTGAGAATCGTGCGGTTGGTCGGCACCAGGAAGTTCGCCGCGGTTTCGCGCACGAGCTCCGGCGTCACCGACGAAAACTCTCCCTCCAGCCGGTTGATGCGTGACGGGTCGTCATCAAACAGGGCAAACACCGCGAGCAGGTCGACAAGGCCAAAGCGCGTCGCGCTGCCGGCAAGGTCGTAGAGACCCGAGCGCATCTTCGTGCGTGCGCGAGCGAGTTCCGCGTCCGTGACGCCGTCGTCGATGATGCGCTGAATTTCCTCGTCCAGCGTGCCAACGATGCGATCGGCTGGTACCTGCGGGTCGTGAATGAGCGCGGCGGTCCACAGCATCGGGCCGTTGTAGTTGTACGCGTTGCCGAGAATGTTGATGCCGCCGAACACGCTTTGTGCGTAACCGTGCGTCTTGACCAGCGACCGGGTGAGGCGGCTGTCGTCCCCCTGCAGCAGGATCATGTCGAGCAGGATCATCGCAAAGTACTCGGGGCTGCCGCGCTCGGGCATGTGGTAAGCAAGACCCAGCGCCGGCCGCGGCGCCAGCGGATCGACCTTACTGAAGCGCTTCTCCGCAGTTTGCGGCGGTTCGCTGATGTCTGCTTCAGGCCCCTGCGGTGCCGGTTCAAGGTTGCCGAAGTAGCGTTCAATGAGCTTGAGAGTCCCGTCTGGCTCGACGTCACCGGCCACAACGACGACGGCGTTGTTCGGCGCGTAGTACGTATCGAAGAAAGCCTGCATCTCTTCGACCGTCGCGGCGTCGACGTCCTCGAGGTCGCCGTAGAAATTGTGCGCGTTGTACCAGTTCTCGTTGGCGTACTGCGGCATGTCGAGCCACGGGAAACCACCGTAGGGGCGGTTAAGCACGTTCACGCGCACCTCGTTTTTCACCACCTCCTGCTGGTTCTTGAGGTTCTCCCCGGTGATGCTGAGCGCGCGCATGCGATCAGCCTCGGCCCACAGCATCGTTTCGACCTTGTGCGAGGGCACCGCTGCGAAGTAGTTGGTGAAGTCGAAACGTGTAGAGCCGTTCATCGTGCCGCCGTTGCTTTGCACGAGCGTTGCGTAGCCATTCTTGCCGAGGTTTGGCGTGCCCTGGAACATCATGTGTTCGAACAGGTGGGCGAAGCCGGTGCGGTCTCTTGGCTCTATGCGAAAGCCGATCTGGTAGTACACCGCCACGGTTGCCACCGGCACCGAGCGGTCCTCGGAAATTACAACGCGCAGGCCGTTGTCGAGGCGATGGTAGTGCACCGGCAGGTTGAGCGACCCCGCGCCGGTGTCGACAGCCGGCGCCTCATCGACCGGCGCCGTCTGGCAGGCGGAGATGAACGCTGCCGCAGCGAGCAGCAGCGTAAGTCTTGCGCGCCGCATCTATTTCGGCTGCATGCGAATGGCGCCGTCGAGACGGATGACTTCGCCATTGAGCATGGGATTGCGGTAAATGCTTGCCACCATCTCGGCGAACTCTTCCGGCCTGCCGAGACGGGACGGGAAGGGCACCTGCGCGCCGAGCGATTCCTGCACTTCCGGCTTCATGCCGGCCATCATCGGCGTCATGAAAATGCCCGGTGCGATCGCCATTACGCGAATGCCGAAGCGGGCAAACTCGCGAGCGAGCGGCAGCGTCATCGCGTTGATGCCGCCCTTCGACGCGGAGTAGGCCGCCTGCCCAATCTGTCCCTCGTACGAGGCAACGGAAGACGTGTTGATGATCACGCCGCGCTCGCCCTGCTCATTGGCGGCGTTGTCGACCATCGCCTGTGCGGCGGCCTTTGACACGAAAAACGAGCCGACGAGGTTTATGGAGATGGTCCGTGAAAACAGTTCGCCGTCCATGGGGCCCTCACGCCCGAGGGCGCGGCCAGCACCGATGACGCCAGCGCAGTTCACGGCGAGGCTCAGGCCGTCAAAGCGTTTGGATGCCTCTGCAATCGTGGCATTAACCTGGGACTCGTTGCTGACATCGCACACCTGGAAGAAGGCCCGGTCGCCGAGTTCAGCGGCGGCTTTCTCGCCGGTTTCACTGTTGACGTCCAGCAGGCATACGCGGCCGCCGGTGTCGATGATGTGCCGGGCGACGGCATAGCCCAGACCAGAGGCGCCGCCGGTAACGACGGCTCTTGCGCTTTCTAGAATCATGGTTGTCGGGTATCCACGTTTGAGTTAAGTCGGAATCGGGTGCTTCAGAACTTGTTGAAGCCGGTGTCGACGTCAGGGCTGGGTTTGTCCTGCTGAAGTTTCGCAAGGTCTGACGTTGGCAGCCGGCCCAGCGCTTCGCTGATGTAAAGGCCCGCGTCAACGAGTGTATCCAAGTCGACGCCGGTTTCAATGCCCATGCCGTTCAGCATGTAAACCACCTCTTCGGTGGCCACGTTGCCGGGTGCGCCGTTTGCGTAGGGGCAACCGCCGAGGCCGGTAACTGACGCGTCCACCACGGCGACGCCGATTTCGACGCACGCCAGGATGTTGGCAAGCGCCTGCCCGCGGGTGTCATGAAAGTGCACTGCGAGCTGGCTGATATCGACACTTTCCTGGACCACCTGAACGAGGCGTCTGGCCGCCAGCGGCGTACCGACGCCGATCGTATCGCCCAGCGAAATCTCGTAGCAGCCCATCGCGATGAGGCGTTCAGCGATGGGCGCAACGGCTTCCGGCTTAATGTCGCCTTCATAGGGGCAACCCAACACGCAGGAGATGTAGGCGCGCACGCGAACGTCGTTGGCCTTTGCCATCTCGAGCACCGGCTCGAAGCGGTCGATGGACTCGGCAATACTCGCGTTGATGTTTTTCCGATTGAAGGTCTCTGAAGCGGCCGTGAACACGGCGACCTCCCGGGCGCCGGCGGCCAGCGCGCGTTCCATGCCCGCTACGTTGGGCACGAGTACCGGGTAGGCCACGCCGTCGGCTTTGTCGATGCCCCGGAACACCTCATCGGCGTCGGCGAGCTGGGGAATCCAGCGCGGACTCACAAAGCTCGTAGTCTCGACAACTTCCAGGCCGGTTTTCGACAGGCGGTTGATGAACTCGATTTTGACGTCAGCAGGGACGGACCTGGCCTCATTCTGCAGGCCGTCGCGCGGACCGACTTCCACGATTCTGACGCGCTCGGGCAACGCACTGAACGGGACCGCGGATTGTTTAGCCATCGTTGCTGTCTCCGGTTGCCAGGTCTACGAGAGGCACCTCCGCCTCGACCATGTCGCCAACGGCCGGTATCACCCGTTCGACGATGCCGCCGGTGCGCGCCTTGAGTGTGTACTCCATTTTCATGGCCTCCAGGACGAGAAGCGGCTGGTGCTGTTCCACCCGTTGCCCGGCTTCGACGTGGATGGCCACCACACGTCCGGGCATCGGTGAACCCGGGTGGGCGTCATCCGCATCGCCGCCCGCGGCGGCGGGGAAGGCCTCCGTCTCGGTCAGCGTAAAGCCCTCCAGCCCGGTGGCTACCCGGCAGCGGTTGCCGTGCAGCGTGACGCTGAGCCTGTGTTCCTGCCCGTCGAGGGTGAGCGAAAGCGTCGTGTCATCGAGCCAGTGTGCCTGCGCGTCGAGGGGCTCGCCGTCCAGAAGGAATGAGGGGTCGGAGGCGTTGCCGGTAATTCGCAGCTGGCGAGGTTCTTCCCCTTCCGCGCGCAGCGCGAAACGGTTCAGGCTCATGGCGTTCGCCTGCCAGCCGTCAGCGAGTGACCATGGCGATGCGTCGGCGGCGCCGCCGAGCCGGTCCCGCAGCAGTGCCATTGCGCTGGCGACATACGCCTGGACCGTCGCCGCCGGGCGATTGTCCAGCAGGTCGCCCAAGTGCATGTCGAGGTAGCCAGTGTCGATGGCGGCTGAGCTGAACGACTCGTGGCCTGCAACGGCACTCAACAGCGACAGGTTGGTGGTGGGGCCAATGACGGCGGTGTTCGCGAGCACCTCGCGCAGCCGTTTGATCGCGGTGTCCCGCCCGGCGTCGTGCACCACCAGCTTGGCGATCATCGGGTCGTAGTGCACGCTGACCTCGTCACCGCTTTCCACGCCCGTCTCTACGCGGAGGCTGGTACCGTCGGAGGGCGGATAGGCGAAGAGGTCGACGCGGCCGGTAGACGGCAGGAAGTCGTTGGCGGGATCCTCTGCGTAGAGCCGTGCTTCGATGGCATGGCCGCTCGTGCTGATGGCTTCCTGCGCCAGGGGCAGGGCCTCGCCGCTGGCGACGCGGAGCTGCCATTCCACGAGGTCCTGGCCGGTGATCATCTCGGTAACCGGATGCTCGACCTGCAGCCGCGTGTTCATCTCCATGAAGTAAAACTCGCGGTCTGCGGAAACGATGAACTCGATGGTGCCAGCGTTGCGATAGTCGACCGCCTTCGCCGCCTGCACCGCGGTCTGCGCCATTCTCTGGCGAAGTGCGTCATCGAGAAACGGGGAGGGCGATTCCTCAATGATCTTCTGGTAACGGCGCTGGATGGAGCATTCCCGTTCGAACAGGTGCACGTGGTTACCGTGAGAGTCACCGAACACCTGGAACTCGATGTGCCGCGGCGTCAGCAGAAACTTCTCCAGCAGCACCTTGCTGTCGCCAAACGCACTTTGCGCTTCGCGCGCCGCGCCCGTGAGTCCCTCTTCGAGATCGTCAGCGCTGTGCACAACGCGCATGCCCTTGCCGCCGCCGCCTGCGCTGGCCTTGACCAGCAGCGGAAAGCCGATGCGCTGCGCCTCGTTCAGCAGCGTGTCGTGATCCTGGTCATCGCCGTGATAGCCGGGCACGATCGGCACGCCCGCGTCACCCATCACACGCTTTGAGGCAATCTTTGACCCCATGATGTCGATGGTTGCGGCTTTGGGCCCGATGAACTGGATGCCGGCTTCCTCGCACTGTCGGGCGAAGTCCGCATTCTCGGAAAGGAAGCCGTAACCGGGATGAATGGCCTCGGCACCGCTGCGCCTTGCCGCCTCGATGATGCGTGCGCCGTCCAGGTAGGACTGACTGGCCTGCGCCGGCCCGATGTGAATGGCGGTATCGGCCATGCGAACGTGGCGAGCGCCGGCGTCAGGGTCGGAGTAGACGGCCACCGATCCGATGCCGAGCCGGTTGAGCGTTTGCATCACCCGGCAGGCGATCTCGCCACGGTTGGCTACCAGTACGCGCTGAAACATTCGGTGTCTTCCCCTGGAGTTCGTTTTATGTCGCCGTGGCTAATCCGCCGGATGCCAGGCGGGCTTGCGCTTTTCGAGAAACGCGCCAAGACCTTCCTGGCCTTCCGGTGAGGCGCGAAGTCTGGCAATGAGCTGTGCGGTTTTCTCGCCGAGTGCCGCGAGCGCGTCGCCATCGGCGCCGCTGATCATGGCAATCAGCCGCTTGCTTTCAGCCAGCGCGTTGGGTCCGCCGCGAAGCAGGTTGTCGACGATGGCGTCAATGCTGGCGTCTATTGCCTCGGCCGGAACGGCAGCATGCACAAGCTGGAGCGTCGTTGCCGTCACGGCGTCGAACACTTCGCCGGAAAGAAAGTAGCGCCGCGCCTGCCGCGCACCCATCGCTGCCACGACGTAGGGCGAGATCACGGCGGGCACCAGGCCCAGCCGCACTTCGCTTAAAGACAGCTTGGCCGTCTCCGCGGCGATCACGATGTCGCAACAGGAAACGAGCCCGACGCCACCGCCAAAGGCGTGGCCGTTGACCCGCGCAATGGTCGGTTTGGACAGGCCGTTGAGCGTGGCCATCAGGCCGGCGAGCACCTGTGCATCCCGCAGGTTTTCCTGCTCGCCGAAGCCCGCCGTGCTGCGCATCCACTGTATGTCGCCGCCGGCGCAGAACGCCGTGCCCGCGCCGGTGATGACGACGCAGCGCGTGGTGCTGTCGGCGTCGATGTCAGCAAGCGCCTGGCCAAGCTCGCGAATCATGCGGTCATCGAAGGCGTTGCGTACTTCGGGCCGGTTGAGCGTGATCGTGGTGACGTGCCGATCGTCGGTGTCGATTTGCAGCGTGGAAGTCATGCCTCTCCTCGAGTCGATGCGTCAGCCGGCTACATGCGGAACACGCCGTAGCCATCGTGGCCAGCGGCGGGCGCGTTTGCGGCGGTGGCTAGCCCCAAGCCAAGCACGCGGCGCGTGTCGAGGGGATCAATCAGCCCGTCGTCCCACAGCCGTGCGGTCGCGTAGTACGGATGGCCCTGCGTCTCGTAACCGGCTCGAATGCCATCGCGAAAGCTCGCTTCGTCGTCCTGCGCCCATTCCTGTCCGCGCTTTTCCATGCCATCGCGGCGAACGGTAGCGAGCACCGCGGCCGCCTGCTCGCCGCCCATGACGGAGATGCGCGCGTTGGGCCACATGAACAGCATGCGCGCGCCGTAGGCACGGCCGCACATGGCGTAGTTCCCGGCGCCAAACGAGCCGCCGATAATCACGGTGAACTTGGGCACCGTGCTCGTGGCCACGGCGTTCACCATCTTCGCGCCGTCTTTGGCGATGCCGGCGTTTTCATATTTCTTGCCGACCATGAAGCCGGTGATGTTCTGCAGAAACACGAGCGGGATGTTCCGCTGGTTGCAAAGCTGGATGAAGTGGGCGCCCTTGAGCGCCGACTCGGAAAAGAGAATGCCGTTGTTCGCGACGATGCCAACGGGAAAGCCGTGGATGCGGGCGAAGCCACAGGCCAGCGTTTTGCCGTACAGCGGTTTGAATTCGTCAAACACGGACGCATCGACAATGCGCGCGATGATTTCGCGCACGTCAAACGGATGGCGCGTATCGGCGGGTACGATGCCGTAGATTTCCCGCGGATCCAGCGCCGGCGGCTCGCTCGGGAACGGCGCCTGTGCTGGCGGGTGCCGGTTCAGGTTGCTGGCGATGCGACGGGTGATGGACAGGGCGTGGCTGTCGTTGTCGGCCAGGTAGTCGGTGACGCCTGACGTGCGGCTGTGCACGTCGCCGCCGCCGAGCGATTCGGCGTCCACTACTTCGCCGGTTGCGGCCTTCACGAGCGGCGGCCCGCCCAGGAAGATGGTGCCCTGGTTGCGCACGATCACCGCTTCGTCGCACATCGCCGGCACGTAGGCGCCACCCGCGGTGCATGAGCCCATCACAACGGCGATTTGCGGAATGCCGGCGGCAGACAGCTGGGCCTGGTTGTAGAAGATGCGGCCGAAGTGCTCGCGGTCTGGAAACACCTCATCCTGCAGCGGCAGGAAGGCGCCGCCGGAGTCTACGAGGTAGATGCAGGGCAGGTGATTCTGCGCCGCGACCTCCTGTGCCCTCAGGTGCTTTTTCACCGTCATCGGGAAGTAGGTGCCGCCTTTCACCGTCGCATCGTTGGCAACGATAACCGTCTCGCGGCCAGCCACCCGGCCAACGCCCGTGATGACCCCGGCGCACGGTGCCTGGTCATCGTACAGGCCGTGCGCGGCCAGCGAGGAAAATTCCAGGAACGGGCTGCCGCAGTCGAGCAGCACTTCGATGCGCTCACGCGGCAGCAGCTTGCCGCGGCTGCGGTGCCGTTCGCGTGCGGCCTCTCCGCCACCGGCGGCGGCCATTGCGACCTGCGCTTTGAGGTCGCCGACCACGCCGGCCATCTGGTCGGTGTTGGCCCGGAACTCGTCGGAGCGCGTATCAACACTTGTGCTGAATTGGCTCACTCGCAGGTCTCGATGGCAAGGGCCGTTGCTTCGCCGCCGCCAATGCACAGGGAAGCGATGCCGAGGCCGCCGCCTTTGGCGCGCAGCGCGTGCAGCAGCGTCACAACGATGCGTGCGCCAGTGGCGCCGATCGGATGGCCAAGGGCGCAGGCGCCGCCGTTCACGTTGACCTTGGCCGGATCAAGGTCGAGGTCTTCAATGGCCGCCATGGTGACGACCGCAAACGCTTCGTTGATCTCGTACAGGTCAACGTCCGAAACTTTCAGTCCCAGCTTGTCGTGGAGCGCCTTGAGCGCGAATACGGGGGCGGTTGTAAACCACTCGGGCGCGTGCGCGAAGCCGCTGTGACCGAGGATGCGGGCGAGCGGCTTGATGCCGCGCTGGCGCGCCTCGCCGGCGCTCATCATGATCAGCGCCGCGGCGCCATCGGATATCGACGATGAACTCGCGGCGGTCACGGTGCCGCCGTCGCGCTTGAAGGCTGGCCGCAATGTCGGGATCTTGTCGAGGTCGCAGTTGAAGGGCTCCTCGTCACGCGCAACGGTTTTCTCGCCCTTGCGCGTTTTCATCGTGACAGGCGTCACTTCGCTGTCGAAGTCGCCACTCTCGATGGCTGCCAATGCGCGTTTGACGGACGTGCTTGCAAACGCGTCCTGTGCCTCGCGGGTAAAGCCGTACTTCTCGGCGCACAGTTCACCGAAGTGCCCCATCATGTTGCCGTCGAAGGGGCTCTGCAGGCCGTCGAAAAACATGTGATCCAGAAGCTGCTGATGGCCCATGCGCAGACCGGCGCGTGCCTTGGGTACCAGGTAGGGCGCGTTGCTCATTGACTCAAGGCCACCGGACACGACCACGCTGGCCGAACCGCTGCGAATGAGATCGGCGCCTATCATGGTGGCCTTCATGCCGCTGCCGCAGACCTTGTTGATCGTGGTACAGCCAGCCTGCTGGGGCAGGCCCGCCGCCAGCGCTGCCTGCCGCGCGGGCGCCTGGCCGAGGCCGGCCGGGAGCACGCAGCCCATCAGTACTTCGTTTACGTCGTTGCCGTCGAGGCCGCTGTCAGCCATCGCCGCGGCGATGGCGGCGGCGCCAAGGTCGGTGCCGCTGGCGGGCGAAAGGGCGCCCTGGAACGCGCCGATAGGTGTGCGCCGTGCGGCGACAAGGACAATGTCACTGTCGTTCATGGTCTTCCTCAAAAAATGGATGTCAGGGCGCAGACGCCCGGAACAGTTCGCGCCCGATCAGCATGCGTCGGATCTCGCTGGTGCCGGCGCCGATTTCGTAGAGTTTCGCGTCGCGCAGCAGCCGGCCGGTCGGGTATTCGTTGATGTAGCCGTTGCCGCCAAGCGTCTGGATCGCATCGAGCGCAACTTCCACCGCCGACTTCGACGCCAGCAGCAGCGCGGCAGCGGCGTCCTGGCGGGTGGGCTCGCCGCGGTCGAACTGCTCGGCCGTGCGGTAAGCGAGCGCACGCGAGGCCTGCATGGCGGTGTACATGTCGGCGATCTTGCCCTGCATGAGGCCGAAGCTGCCGATCGGTTTGCCGAACTGCTTGCGCTCGTGCAGGTAGGGCATCACCGAGTCCATGCACGCCTGCATAATGCCGATGGGCCCGCCGGACAACACGAGGCGTTCGGAATCGAGGCCGCGCATCAGGATGTAGACGCCGCGGTTGACGGTACCGAGCACGTTGGCGTCGGGAATCTCGCAGTCCTGGAACACGAGTTCGCAGGTGTTCGACCCGCGCATGCCGAGCTTGTCGAGCTTTTGTGCGGTGGAAAACCCGGGCATGCCTTTCTCGACGAGGAAAGCGGTGATCGACTGGGAGCCTTCACTGGGCTCACCGGTGCGCATGTACACCAGCAGCACGTCGGCTTCCGGGCCGTTCGTGATCCACATTTTCGAGCCGTTCGCGACCCACACGTCGCCGCGCTTCACTGCGCGGCATTCCATGGAGCCCACCACGTCGGACCCGGCGCCCGGCTCCGACATCGCAAGCGCGCCGACCTTCTCGCCGCTGCACAAGCCGGGCACGAAGCGTTCGCGCTGTTCTTCGCTTGCGTTCAAAAAGACGTTGTTCAGGCACAGGTTGCTGTGCGCAGCGTACGACAGACCTACCGACGCGGAAGCGCGCGAAATCTCTTCCGTCGCGACCAGGTGCGCGAGGTAGCCCAGCTCGCTGCCGCCGTAATTTTCAGGCACCGTGAGGCCCAGCAGGCCAAGTTCGCCGAACTTGCCCCACAAGTCCTGGGGAAACTGGTTTTCCTCGTCGATTGCATGGGCCCGGGGCGCGATTTCATTGGCGGCGAAGCGCCGTACGGCGTCTCGCAGCATGTCGATGTCATCGTTGAGCCGGGTGTTGAAGATGTTCAAGTGTTGCACTCCATGGTCTGGTGCGGCGGGCGCCTCGGATAGCGCCGTGAATCGTGCCCGGTGCAGCCGGGGTCCAGCTTTTTGCGGCCGCGCCGGGCCGCGCGGCGGAGTCGCCGTCGCCGGGCGCGCAAGTATAGCAGAGTCGGCTCTATCCAACGCCTCTTGCAAACGCCTGTTGCGACGCCTGTCAGCCGGTGCTTGCATTTTACCGTGGGGCGTCGATTAATAGCGGCTTGCCGGCCTGTGGGGCGGGCGACTTTTGGCCGGCCCGGATGGCTCCTTGATGGAACAGACTATGTTCAATTTTGCCTTGCTGTGGCGGCGCCCGTTGGTGTCGGCAATGCTCGGCGCCACGCTGTTCGCCGCTGCGCAGACGCCGGCCGGAGCGCAGCCGTCAGGCGCGTCGGACGGCGAGTCGTATCGGCAAAAACTGGAGACCCTCGAAAAACTCGAGGCGCAAACCCGCTATCTCGAAGCCCAGCTCGCGGACCAGGCCAGGGCTCGCGAGGCGCAGAAGGCCTCCGAGGCGAACCTCGCAACGCTTGACGACGGGCTGGTGCCACACCTGTTCCGGCTGGTCGACGATCTCGACGCGTTCGTGAAAGGCGACGTGCCATTCCTGTTCGAGGAACGCCAGGCACGTGTTGCCAGTCTTCGCGATGTGCTTTCCCGGGCCGACATCTCCTTGCCGGAAAAGTATCGCCTGGCTCTCGAGGCCTACAGCATCGAGGCCGGTTTCGGCCACGAAGTGGCGACCTACGCCGGCTGGCTGGAGGCCGGCGGCACCCGCCGCGAGGTTGATTTTCTGCGTGTCGGCCGGCTGGTGCTGGCCTACCAGACGCGAGACGGCGCCGAGACCGGCATCTGGAACGCGCAAGCGTCGCCGCCGGCGTGGCAAACGGTGAACAGCCGTTATGCCGTCGAGGTGGCCCGCGGTTTGCGCATCGCGCTCAAGCAGGCGGCCCCGGATTGGCTGACCTTGCCGGTGGCGGCACCTGGCCCTTGATCAGTCGGCTTGTACGCAGGCATCTGAAGCAGCGCCTTGCGATTGCGGCCTGTAGCGTGCTCCTCGCTGTTATGCCCGTGAGCGCGCAAACCAGGGCTGAGGCGACCGATGGGCCGGTGGCGAACCTGGCAGCGTGGCAGGCCGCTGACGAGAGCGGCAGGGCACAGCTCGAAGCGGCCATCGATGCCCGCATCGACGCCGCGCGGGCGCGTGTAGACGCACTGTCGGCGGAGCTTGCGGGAAACGCAGCGGCGCTCGCCGAGGACGGCAACGCGCTGGACGCACGGGCCGGCGACCTGAACGCGCTCTTCGCCACGGTGCGCCAGGCCGCCGCGGATGCTGCCAGCCTGCGGCGAGACTCGCTGGTTGCGGCACAACTGGGAATGCGCGATGCACTGGCGAGGCGCGTTGCTGCGCCTGGCTACGTGCCCGCCATCACTGACCTTGAGGCCTTGCAACAGCTATATCTCGAGGAGATGGCAGCGGCCGGCCGCGTTGTGCGCTTCGAGGGCCAGGTCGTGAGCCCACAGGGCATCGAGCAGGCTGCGGAAGTGGTGCGGGTGGGAGTCTTCACACTGTTGTCGGGCGGGCAGTTTCTTGCGTGGGACCCGGGCACCGGCACGCTGCAGACGCTCGTGCAGCAACCCCGCGCGCGGCACCGGGCGCTTGCCGAGGCCGTGACCGCCGCAAGCGAGGGCATGGTGCCGATGGCCGTGGACCCGACGGCGGGGGCTATGCTCGACCTGCTGGCCCGTCAGCCGTCCATTGTCGAACGCATTCAGCAGGGCGGCATCATCGGCTACGTGATCATCGCGCTTGGCGCCGTCGGCCTTGCCCTCGCGCTGTGGCGCCTGGTTGCCACGGTCGTGATTGCGGGGCG
>JBCAXP010000048.1:0-18657 GCA_038533995.1 Pseudomonadota bacterium | reverse complement strand
TTGGAAATGCCAAAGTCGATGACCTTCGGAATGGCGCGGCCGTCTTCCTCGGCCACCAGGATGTTCGACGGCTTGAGATCCCGGTGAAGAATGCCTTTCTGGTGCGCGTGCTGGACAGCGGCACACACCGCCAGAAACAGCACGAGACGCTCGCGGGTCGAAAGGCGATGCTCGTCGCAGTACTGGGTGATGGGCACGCCCTGCACGAGCTCCATCACAAAATAAGGCCTGCCGGCCTCCGTAGCGCCGCCGTCGAAGATCCGGGCGATGCTGCTGTGGTCCATGAGCGCGAGCGCCTGGCGTTCCGACTCGAAGCGGTCGATAACCTCGCGCGTGTCCATACCGGGGCGGATCAGTTTTAGCGCGACGTTGCGCTGCACGGGCTCGTGCTGCTCGGCTTCGAACACGACGCTCATGCCGCCTTCACCAATTTCCCGCAGGATGGTGTAAGGACCGATTTGCGTCGGCGTCAGCGCGTCGCTCGTGACTACGCCTTCCGCGGCAGACTGGATTGCGCCGGAGACAACGCCGGTCAGGTCGCCCTGCATGGTTTTGTCGCCAGCCGACAGCAGCGCCAGCACCTGGGCTCGCACTTCCGGTTCATCGGCACAGGCCTCGTCCAGCACCGCCATGCGCTCGTCGGGCTCCAGGTCACATACCTGGAAAAAGAGTTCCGATACCCGCTTACGATCGTTCTCGTTCATGGCGCCTGTGCCGCTGGACAGAGCCTCACCACCATACCGCATGCGGCAGCATGGGTGTGGCGCGGCAAGACAAAAACCGTAAATGAAACAGGCGAATGGGAATTATGACCCAAATAGCGGTAATGCCTGCGCCGGCGCTTTGCCTCTCCGGGCTGCGATGCTCGTTCGCCGTACTGGCGAAGCCTGTCAGTCTGTCTGGGCACCCGGTCCCGGCGTACCGAAAAAGCGCGCCTTCATGATCGCAAGATCCAGGAAGTTCACGCCGCCGTCGACGTTGAAATCGGCGTCCGGGTCGTTCGTGAAAAAGCGTGCCTTCAGCAGGCCGAGGTCCGTGAAGTTGATGGCGTTGTCGTTATTCAGGTCCGGGTCGCAGGCGTTGCCGAAACCGTCGCCGTCACTGTCCACCTGGTCAGGATTGCTGTCGGCGGAGCAGTTGTCCACGTTGTCGGCGAAGCCGTCGGTATCGCTGTCGGGAATGCCGAAGCCCGTGCCTGAGTCAATCCAGTCATTGATGATCGCGATGGCCGCATCGTCCACCATGAGGCTGCCGATGATCGGCATGCGGTTGCCGTCGAGCACCTGCATGCGCACCGAGAGAATCGACTTGTCCGGTTCCCCCGGGAACAGCAGCAACGCATCGGCAATGCCTAGGTCACCGCGGGTCGGGGCGACATTCCATGCGCCCATGTCCTGCCCGCTGACCCAATAGCGGAAATCCTCCGGACCGCGACCGTTGCCGCCCGGGCGGTGGCAGTACCCGCAGTTTGCGTGCAGGTAGGCGCGCGCCTTGTCGTCCAGCGTTCCGCTGCTGCCCTTGGGATAGACCAGCGCCGGCAGTTCCGTTACCGGTGCGGGAAGCGCCGCCGAGAACAGGCCAATGCTTTCGAGCGTCGTGAGCTGGTTGGCCGTGATTCCTGTGGACGGGTACGTCACGTCACTGTTGAGTTGTGCCACCTCCGGGCCGATGCTCGAACCGGCAGAGGGGGCATGGCAGTAGGTGCACTGCGTGGGCGACGGAAACTGCCACGCCTGTCCGTCAATATCCACGGTCTTGCCCGACATGAGCAGTTCCGCATCCGTCTGCGCCTCGTTCCACTCGTAGGTGTAGCCGGCCCACACGCCGTCCAGGTGGCGCACGAGCAGGCGTGTTTCCACGAGGCGGCTGTCGAGCGCGAATTCCTTGACCAGCACGGTGCCGGCCGGGAAATCGAAGTCGCCGTCAGCGTCGAGCGTGATGGTCGTGCCGGGCTGGTGCCAGTCGGGCATCGCTATCCAGCGCCGTTTTCCGGCGCCATCCGTCCAGAGCGGCGACACCGGCGCGTAGGGCACCAGGCCCTGTGCCGGAACCACCGGAATGCCAGCTTCGAAGCAACCGGTCTGCGACAGCATGGTCGGGACGGCGCCGGCTTCAAGGTGAGCCTCGACGCGCAGAAATACACCTTCGTCTGTTTCAAGCCACAGGCCGCCTCGCCCGTCCTCGATCCAGCGAGCTACTGGCGGCAGGTCCGTGAGCATTGCCTCGTACACCGCGATGCCGTGAACGCCACTGCCGACGCGCTCGAGCGTCGCGCGTTCGGCGTTGTAGCGCAGGCGCGTCGCCTCTTCGCCAGCGGTCACCCACTCAAGCGAACTGCCAGCGACCAGGAAGCCGCGGCCCGGGTCAACAACCTCGTGGGGTACTTCTGCGCCGCTCACGGGCTCCAGTACGAGCGTTCGCGACGGCCGGTCCGGCGCGGTGCAGGTGAGATTGATGGGCCGCTCTGCCAGTCCGGGGTTCGCGGCCGCGGTGCCCTGCGCGGCAAGAGTCAGCGTCAAGGCCATCGCAGGGGCTGAAAAAAGTACCAATGGTTTCACTCGCATCCACTCGCTGAGGGACCGGGCGGAGCGAAGAACAATGCCTTCAGGCTAGCCAGGTCCTGGAAATTAACGGCGCCGTCGCCGTCAAGATCGGCGTCTGCGTCGGGTGTGAAGAATACCGACTTCATTTCGCCCAGGTCCAGAAAATTCACGGCGCAATCGCCGTTGAGATCGGCATCGCAGACGTTGCCGATACCGTCGCCGTTGCTGTCCCGCTGGTCAGGATTCGCCACCAGCGTGCAGTTGTCAGCCGCGTCGGAGACGCCGTCACCGTCGCTGTCGGGCGCCACCGCGCAATAAACTGCCCTGACATCGTCCACGTACCAGCCGTCGAGACCGTTACAGCCGTCTACGCCCAGCTCGAAGCGGATCTGCACCGAGTCGCCCGGGGATGCCAGGCCAGCGAGCTCAATCTGCGACTGCCCCCACTCGGTCTTGAGATTGCCGCCATCGGAGCCGGTGAACGCCGGCTCGCGCTGCAGTGGATTGTCGCTCGCATTCAGCGTGGCGTTGTAGCCGTTGAAGCGAAAGGCCCCTGGCGGCACAACGACATAGGGCCCGCCGTTCACGCTGATCTTCACGTTGCCGCCGTCCCAGAGTGCCTCTGTAGCCAGGGAATGATCGAACACCAGCAGCGAATCCTCCGCAATCGCCGGCACCACGGTCACGGGTGACTGCAGGTACACGACGCCGGCTTCCGTATCCGCGGCGCAATCGCCAATAATCAGGTCAGGAACAAACGCTGCCGATCCTTCGCGATCGAACGGCAGCGATTCAACGGTAGTCCAGTCCGGCGTGTCGAACGTGGCAGGGTTTGCCACCGCCCTGGCATCGCTGGTCCAGGCGCCAAGACCGTCTTCGAAGTCGTTTGAGAGCCACTCCTGTGGCGCTTCGCCCGGTGCGCACACCGGTGGCGGGTCCTGCTGGAACATCGGCTCGAAATTGCACTGGCTCGGTGGTGTGCGCAGCTCTACCGCGGCGGCCATGGCAGCCACCGCCGCGCAGTGCTCAGCGGCAACGATTTGCCCGGACGGTGCGGGCGCTGCCGTCTGCGTGCTGAGCGCCGGCAGGTTGAGCCCGAGCCCGGCGAGATCATTACAGGATGCCTCCAGCGCATCGGCGTGATCGGCAAAGGTCGAGTCAGGCACCTGGTAGGCGGTCATGGCGCGCCAGTAGATGTGGGCAGCACGGGTCAACCCGATCCCCTGGACGGTCACCCCGTTATATGTGCCGCCGTCCACCAGCAGCGCAAAGCCATGGTTCGGCACACCGGAGTTGCTGTGCACGCCGCCGCTGTCCCCGGTGCCGCAGAAGTACTGGCTGTCACTGACCTTGCCGGGGTCGCCCAGGCAGGTGGGCCGCCACAGGTCGCGAATGGCACCGCCAAACGCCGTGGCGTCCTCGCCGGTGAGCCAGCGGTACGAGAACTGGCGCGGCGCCGGGCCGCCAGCGAACGCCGAGCAGGCACCGTCATTCCGCACGGCGCCCGGCATGTCTGTGCCGTCCGCATTCAGGAAGTCGACGATTTCGCCAAAGATGTCGGAGTAGGATTCGTTTAGGGCGCCGGACTGCCACTGGTAGATGAGGCCGTGCGTGGCCTGCGTGTAGGCATGCGCCCACTCGTGCGCCACCACGTCATCGCTGGTTGTGCCCGGGCAAAACTCGATGAACGAACCGTTCCAGCGCGCGTTGGGGCACGGCACGGAGGGCGAGTTGTTGACCGCCTGCATCACCGGGCTTGCGCCGGTCCAGCCGAGCCAGGCTCCGTCGGAGAGCGTTGCGAACAGGTTGTAGGTGTCCTCGGTGTACGCGATCAGGTCGTCAATTGCCGGCACACCAAACGGCGTTGCATCGCCCTCGCTCCACACGAGAAACGGGCTGGTGAAACCGCCGTCGTAGATACGCCGGTCGAGCACATCGTGGTTGCCCGTGATCTGCTCGACAACGTCGCCGCTGTGCGCGTCGACGTAAATCATTTCGCGCACGCGTGCCGCCATGAGCGGTTGCCGGCTGCGCACCTCTACCTCGTAAACCAGGTGCACGGGACCCGCCACGCCCTGGGTGCGGCCTTTCTGGAACACGTAAAGCGTCGGTGCCTGCGTCACCAGATCCGCCTGGCGCACGCTGAACAGCCGCGCCGCAACGTGCGCTACTGCGTTGCGGCGTGCATCGACGGCGCGAACGGTCGGTGTGGTGGTCAGCTTGAGGCCGGGCACGAAGCCGCCGTTGATCGACCGCAGTTCCCCCGACCGGTTGAAGTTGGCGCGAAGGCGCGCGCCGAAAACGGGTACGCCGCGGTGCATCTGTTGAAGGGTCTGGGTGCGCAGGCCCAGGGCGTCCACCCGATTCGCGGCCTCGCGCAGCTGGCTGTCGGCTTCATCGATACCGAACGCCGCGGCGCCGTGGCGGCGCAGAAAACCCATCGCGCTCGGTTCCCGGATGAAACCGGCGTTCGGCCGCGCGCCGCGCAGGTCACCGCTGCCGCGCATGATGATGCGTCGGGCAAAGGGCGTTCGCGTGTCCCGCGTCACGTCGACCGTGACGCCAAGGCGCGCCTCGAGGCGTTGCTTGGATTCGGCCGTGTTCGCGGGCACGGCCCACGCAAGCGCGAGCACGCTGCAGGCCACGAGCCATGGGGTGATCTGACGATGTTTCATGGGCCTGTTCCTTCCCTGGCTTGTCCCTGATCGTTTGGCTGCCCGTCGGTTCCATGTGTCCGGTCAGCTTTGGCGACTCAGCGCCGTATGGCGCGCTCCGGAGTCACCCTGATTTGAGGACCGCTGCTTGCCTTTAATATTCGAGTTGCCTTGTTGGGCGCGCAGCTTTTTCTTGTTACCCGCCTGCTCCCCAGCGCGTAGCGCCATCGCGGGAGCCTGCGGGGCTCATTCCCTGATGGGTATTTTTTACCACCTGCCGGTGGTCTCGTCAAAGAGATAAGTCGTTGAATTTTACATACTCTGGCAGCGTGCAGGAGTCCCGGGACGCGCATGGTCCGCGGTGATCGCGCAGCGCATCGGCCTGTTGTATTCGCCCCACCCGCCACATACACTCGCGGCGCAGTGCGCCGGGCCCGAAGGGAGGCGCGTGTTTTTTGCCCGTTTACTCGTGATTCGACCGGAGGACCGCCATGGAACCGCAGTTCTGGCACGATCGCTGGAACGCCAATGAGATTGGCTTCCACGAGGACACTCCCCACCGCCTGCTTCAGCGCCACTGGCCAACGGCCAGGCTGGCACCGGATGCGCACGTGCTGGTGCCCCTGTGCGGCAAATCGCCGGACCTTGGCTGGCTGTCAGACCTGGGCTACCGGGTCACGGGTATCGAGCTCAGTGAAGTTGCGGCACGGGACTATTTCGAGCACAACCGGGTGACGCCGGAGGTCGAGGCCCTAGGGCCGTTCACCGAGTACCGGCACGATAACCTGCGGATTCTCGTCGGAGATTTCTTCGAGGCAACGGCCGCACTCATCGGCAGCGCCGACGCAGTGTACGACCGCGCCGCGCTTATCGCGCTGCCGCCGGCAATGCGGGAACGCTACGTCGAACGGCTCGCCACGCTATGCGGTCCCGGCGCCCGCATTGTGCTCATTGCGCTCGAGTATCCGATGGGCGCCATCAGCGCGCCGCCGTTCCCGGTTGACGCACTGGAAGTCACCAGGCGCTTCGGCGACTGGTGCAACGTCGCGGTTGCGGAACGCATTGCCGCCTCGGTGAAAGGCATTGACGGCACCGAGGCGTGCTACTCGCTGCGGGTGATGGCAGGTTAGTCGCCGATGACCGGCCCTGGATCACAGCGTGGCCAGAGCCGCAACGCTATACTCGACGCTCGGCGCCGGACCGGCTTTCCGGCAAGCGCGACATGGAAACTGTTAAGGATTCGTCGGTGAGCCTTCGAGACGAAGTGGAAAAAGTGCTGCCGGGCTGGGAAAGCTGGTACCCGAGCCTGTTCGACGCCGCCGTTGACCTCGGCGTGATTCGGGCACGGGTCTGCGCGCCCTCCTCGCTGCTGCTGTCGTCGCGCCATTCGGGTGTGCAAAGTGCAGCCGCGGATGCACACCGCGAGAAATGGGGCGGCGTGCTGCCCGACGTACGCACCGCCAATCTCGATGGCAAGCCGCGGCGAAAGCGGCGCAAACGCAGAAACAAGCGGACCTGAGCCGCGGCCCGTTCCGGAACCAACAACCCGGGGCCACGGTCGATACCCTTTCAATGATTGCGACACCAAAAGAGACGCGAACCGATGGCTGACCCGAAAATTGTCCCCTCTGAAATCACCGCGGAGTCGGTTTACCTGCAGCGCAGGAAGTTCCTGCAGCTCGCCGGGCTAACCGCTACCGCCGCCGCAACCCAGGTAGCCTGCGCCGACGGTTCGGGAGCGGGTGCCGCGCCAACCCAGGCGTCAAGCGGTGCGCCGATGGAAGACGCGTTTCGCACCGATGAGCCGGTCAACTCGTGGGAAGACATCACCACGTACAACAACTTTTACGAATTCGGTACCGGCAAGTCGGACCCGGCACGCAATGCCCACACGCTTGTCACGCGCCCGTGGTCGGTCACCGTGAAGGGAGAATGTGCCAGGCCCGGAGTCTACGATCTCGAAGACATTCTCGCCATCCAGGCAGCCGAGGAGCGCATCTACAGGCTGCGCTGTGTCGAGGCCTGGTCGATGGTTGTGCCCTGGCTGGGCATCCCCATGGCCAGCGTGCTCAGCCACTTCGAGCCGACCGGCGATGCAAAGTACGTTGAGTTTCGCACGCTCGAGGATCCCGAGCAGATGCCAGGACAACGCAGGCGGGTGCTGCGCTGGCCCTACCGCGAGGGGCTCACCATGGCCGAGGCGATGCATCCGCTGACCCTGATGGCCACCGGCCTGTACGGCAAGGAAATGCCGAACCAGAACGGCGCGCCGCTGCGCCTCGTCGTGCCATGGAAGTACGGCTTCAAGAGCATCAAGTCCATCGTGTCCATCAACTTCACGAGCAAGCGGCCGAAGACAAGCTGGGAAATCTCAGCCCCCCAGGAGTACGGTTTTTACGCCAACGTGAACCCGACGGTTGATCATCCGCGCTGGAGCCAGGCCCGTGAGCGGCGTATCGGCGAAGGGCTGTTCGCCGAGAAGCGTCCCACGCTCATGTTCAACGGCTACGCCGAGCAGGTGGCGGATCTGTATACCGGGCTTGATCTGCGCCGCAACTACTGACCGGACCACTAGGCCGACCAGATGGCAATATCGGTTCGCAAGATCAGCCTGTTTGCCGTGTGCCTGTTACCGGCCGTGTGGGCCCTGTTTGCGACCTTCGAGGTAGCCGGGCAGTCGCTCGGCGCCAATCCGATCGAGCGCCTGCTGCATCACTTCGGCGACTGGGGCCTCAAGATACTCATCGTGACGCTGGCCGTAACGCCGGCACGCGTGCTGCTGAAGAAGCCGACGCTCACCCGGTACCGGCGTATGCTCGGCCTGTTCGCATTCTTCTACGTATCGCTGCATTTTCTCGTTTATGCGGTGCTCGACCAGCGGCTCGCGTTATCGCCGATGATCGAGGACATCATCGAGCGGCCGTACATCACCATTGGCATCGCAGCACTGCTGATGCTGATTCCCCTTGCAATTACCTCGACTCGCGGATGGATTCGGCGCCTGGGCAAACGCTGGCAGCAACTGCACTGGCTGGTTTATCCCGCCGCAATTTTCGGCGTTTGGCATTTCTACTGGCAGGTCAAACAGGACATTCTGGAACCAGTGCTCCACGCGGCGGTGCTCGCACTACTGCTTGGTTTTCGCGTCTGGCACAAGCGCAAACGCCGGACGCCGCCGCGCGCGGTAGCCGCTGGCTAATGCCGCGAGGCAGCGCCGGACAGCGCGTGGCCAGCCATCAGGTCTGACAGCGTCGGCAGCAGGTCCGGCGCCATGTCATGGCCCATGCCCTCGATCATCTCAAGTCGTGCACCAGGAATGACCGCCGCCGTTTGCCGTCCTGCCTCCGGCCGTATCAGCGGGTCCTCGCTGCCGTGAATCACCAGGGTGGGCGCGGTCAGCTTCTCCAGTGCCGGTGACCGGTCCGGGCTCACCAACACCGCGGCGAGCTGGCGCCGAAAGCCCTCGGGGTAGTAGGCCCGAGCTACGTGGCGCTCAACCAGCGCACGCCAGTCATCCTCGGTTTGCGGGAAACCAGGGCTGCCAATCATGCGTAGCGTCTGCACCGTGTGCTGGATGTACGCCGCGTGATCACCAGGTTTTGGCCGCGACAGGAACATGTGCCAGGCCACTTTTGCCCGCGGCCCCGGCAGCCCGCCGGCGCCGGTGGTGGACATAATCGAGCAGAGGCTACGAACCCGCTGCGGATGATTGATCGCGAGAACCTGCGCGATCATGCCGCCCATCGATGCGCCGGCGACGTGGGCCGCCGGAA
Organism: Pseudomonadota bacterium; assembly: GCA_038533995.1. Lineage (GTDB taxonomy): Bacteria > Pseudomonadota > Gammaproteobacteria > Steroidobacterales > JBCAXP01 > JBCAXP01. Next base: position 9,687 of record JBCAXP010000048.1, on the reverse strand, counting down.
TCTCGAGCGCATCGAGCAGGTGGGCCGCGTCCTGGGCCATGTCCTCCAGCGTGTAAGGCACGGCCGGGCGCCGCCCCATCCACCGGGCGCACTGCAACTTGACCACGCCGGGAACGCGTACCCCGTCGAGGCGTGTCGACAGGCCAACGTCGCGATTGTCGAACCGGATAACCCGCAGGCCGGCTGCCGCCAGCGACTCGCAGAGCGGATCCGGCCACGCGATCATCTGGGTTCCCAGCCCCATGATCAGCACGAGCGGTGGCGCTGACGGATCGCCAAACTCCTCGTACTCGAGCTCAATGCCGCTGGTGAGTCGCGCTTTCATTGCTGTTCCGCCGGGAGCGCGCGGCGAGCGAGCGTTACTGCCAACGGCCCAGTTCCGCCCGGCCAACAACCAGCCGGTGCACCGCATCCGGGCCGTCTGCCAGCCGCAGGGTGCGAATGTTGGCGTACATACGTGCCAGCGGAAAATCCTGCGATACGCCGGCGCCGCCATGCATCTGGATGGCTTCGTCAATAACGTGAAGCGCCATGTTGGGCACCATGACCTTGATCATCGAGATGAACGTACGCGCCTGCTTGAGGCCCGCATGATCGATCAGGTAAGCGGTTTTCAGCGTCATCAGGCGCGCGGCCTCGATCTGCATGCGGCAGTCGGCAATGATGTCGCCGTTGCCTCCCAGTTTGGCAATTGGTTTGCCAAAGGCCGTGCGACTCATCGCTCTTTCGCACATCAGCCGCATGGCCCGCTCCGCGGCGCCGATCGCGCGCATGCAGTGATGCACCCGGCCGGGGCCAAGGCGCCCCTGCGAAATCTCGAAGCCCCGTCCCGGGCCGAGAATGACGTTCGCTTCCGGCACCCTCACGTCGGTAAAGCGCAGGTGCATGTGGCCGACGGGTGCGTCATCGTCGCCAAACACCTGCATCGGGCGCACGCGCTCGACGCCGGGCGTGTTCATCGGCACGAGTATCTGCGAGTGCTGTGAGTGCCGGGCACCCTCGGGATCAGTCCGCACCATGCAGATCATCACGGCACAGCGCGGGTCACCAGCGCCGGAAATGTAGGTTTTCTCGCCGTTGATGACCCACTCCCCGTTTTCAAGGCGCGCCTGCATCGAGATGTTCGTGGCATCGGACGATGCGACGCCCGGTTCGGTCATCGCAAAGGCCGAGCGAATTTCACCTTTCAGCAACGGCTCAAGCCACTGCTCCTGCTGTGCTGGCGAACCGTAACGCTCGAGCACTTCCATGTTGCCGGTGTCCGGCGCGCTGCAGTTGAAGACCTCGGGCGCAAGCTGTGAATGCCCCATCGCCTCGGCGAGGTAGGCATATTCGACCGTGCTGAGCCCTGGTCCGAGCTCGCTGTGCGTGAGAAAGAAATTCCACAGGCCAGCGTCCTTCGCATCGCGCTTCAGACCGTCCATGATCTCGACCATGCGAGGGGTGAACTGCCAGCGATCGCCCGTGTTTACCTCCTGCTCGAACTCCTCCTCGAGCGGCACGATTCTCTCGTCAATGAAGCGGGTGACCTGTTCGAGCAGCGCGCTGGCACGCGGCGTCAGGCTTAAGTCCATGTGTTCTTCCTCTGCCTTCGAAAATGACGTTGCCAAATGGTGATCGAGCAATCTAACGCTCCCGTCTGGCGCCGGCAAGCATGGCGGTCAGCTCCCTCGGGCACGGCGCATGGCGTAATTGTTTGAATTTTCGATTTTTGTGCCCGCCTGTCAGGGCTGAATGTGACCCCCTTCACACGGAAAAGCAGGCGCGGTCAGTACCATGGGACATCGAACCGACGCGGCCGGAGGGCCGCCCTTTGGACCTTTAGCCAAGTGACGCAGCTCGCTGAAACACATTCTGACCCGCAGCCTTCCCCGAACGGGACGGGTGCGACTGGCGTTCACGCCTTGCCGGTCACGCCGTTGCGCGTCCTGTTGGTCGAAAATGACGAACAGGATGCTGACATCGCCATCAAGGCGCTCCAGGGGGACCCGTCGAGCCCTGTCGTTGTCCACCACGTCGACTCGCTCGCTGCCGCGCTGCCGCTAGTCGAACTCAATGGCTTCGACGCAGTGGTCCTGGACCTGCAGCTTCCTGACGGCCAGGGTGTGGAATCGGTCCGCCGCGTGCTCGACGTCACGGACCAGGTGCCCATCGTTGCGTTGTCCGAGTACAACAGCACAAGCTTTGCCCTGCAGGCGGTGCACGCCGGCGTCCAGGACTTCGTCGCCAAATGGCCGGATGCCGGACGTTCCCTGCACCGCGTTGTGCACTACGCCGCTGAGCGACACCGCGCGCAGCGTCAGTTGCAATATCTTGCGGCCTTCGACGGACTAACGGGACTCAGCAATCGCCAGCAGTTCCACAACGCCCTGCGCAAGTCCTGCGCTCTGGCGTCGCGACAGCAGCAAACCAGCGCGCTGCTGATGATTGACCTTGACCGCTTCAAGCTCGTCAATGACACCTACGGCCACGACGCCGGCGACACTCTCCTGAAGGAAGTCGCCCGGCGCCTGCAGGGCTGCGTGCGAAAGAGCGACACGGTCGCACGCCTGGGCGGCGACGAGTTTGCCATCATCCTCGAGGCGCCATGCGACGAGTACGGCGCACGCGTCGTGGCAGAGAAAATTCTGGAGGCGCTCGCAAAGCCAGTCGTACTGCCGGATTGTGAGCATCCCGCTGGCGGCAGCATCGGCATTGCGGTCTACCCGACAGACGCAGCCGACGGCGAGACGCTTCTCAAGAACGCCGACATCGCCATGTACCAGGCGAAAACCCGTGCAGGCAGCAGCTACCAGTTCTTCACGGATGAAATTAACCGCCTCGTTGCCGAACGCAATCGCCTTGAAGGCGAACTGATGACGGCCATGCGCGATGAGCAATTCTGCCTTCATTACCAACCGCAGTTCGATACTGTGTCCGGCGCCCTTGTCGGCCTTGAAGCGCTGATCCGCTGGCAGCACCCGACGCGCGGTCTCGTGATGCCGGGTGAGTTCATCGGTATTGCCGAGAGCCTCGGTGCCATTGGTGACGTAGGGCTCTGGGTGCTGGAAAGCGCCTGCAGACAAGCCGCCGAGTGGCGCCGTGCCGGACTGTACGACAAACCGATGTCAGTCAACGTGTCGCCACTGCAGTTTACCGAGGGCTTCGCGGAGCGAGTGCTCGAGTCGCTGGAAGCCGTGCAATGGCCGCCCGAGCTGCTACAGATCGAAATCACCGAGGCGGTGCTGCTGAGCGACTCTGCGCACGTGCTACAGGACCTGTGCAAGCTCCGCGAGCACGGCGTGAAAATCTGCCTGGACGATTTTGGCGTCGGCTACTCGTCGCTGTACTACCTGCACCGCTTCCCCATCGACATTCTCAAGATCGACAGGTTCTTTGTTCAGTCCAGTGCACATACCGACGAGCGCCTCGTGCTGATTCTCAAGACCATCGTGCGGCTTGCGGACGGGCTGGGTTTGAAGACCGTGGCCGAGGGTGTCGAGACCGTCGAACAGCTCGAGCGCATTCGCGCCTACGGCTGCGGCACTGTGCAGGGCTTCCTGCTGGCAAGGCCCGAATCCACCGACGACGTGTTCAAACGCCTCACCGCTGAGTAGCTTCGCCGTCGCGGCGCAGGGAACTGCCGCGCGTTACCGGAACGTATTGCAGGCGTCTACCGAGCCTGTTTCCAGCCCTCGACGAAACCACTGCATGCGCTGCTCGGACGTGCCGTGGGTAAAGGTTTCAGGCTGCACCCGGCGGCCCGCTGCGCGCTGCAGCCGATCGTCTCCCACCGCTGCTGCCGCCGACAGTCCTTCCTCAACGTCGCCGGCTTCCAGTATCTGCCGCTGCTGTTGCGCGTGGTGCGCCCAAAGGCCGGCGAAGCAGTCAGCCTGCAATTCCATCTTCACCTGCAGCGCATTGGCATCACGCTGGCTACTGCGCTGCTTCTCGGTGTGCACCTGGCGCGCCACGCCAATCAGGTTTTGCACGTGGTGACCAACCTCGTGCGCAATGACGTAGGCAAACGCAAAGTCACCAGGCGCACCGAGTCGCTTGAGTTCCCCGAGAAAACCCAGATCGATGTACAGCTGATTGTCGCCGGGACAGTAGAACGGGCCGGAGGCCGCCTGGCCCACGCCGCAGGCGGTGTTGGTAACGTCGGTATACAACACCAGTACCGGTTCCTGGTAACGACTGCCCGACTGCGCGAAGAGCCGGTTCCAGACGTCTTCCGTATCGGCCAGCACTACCCGGGAAAACTCTGCTGCCTGGTCTTCGGCGGGCGACCGTGGCGCTGACGCCTGGGTTTGCGTGCTTGAGGTGCCGGAAGAAAGTTGCTGCAGCACGACCAGGGGATCCTGCCCGAACAACACCGCTGCCACGAGCGCGATGATAATTGCGCCGCCCCCGAGCTTCGCGCCCCCTGGTACGCGCTTGCGGCCGCGCCTGTCGTCAACGTTTGAACTACGTCTGCCCTGCTTCCAGCGCATAGTGTGCTTCCCCCGATTATTGAGAAGGGAGTCTAGCAAACAGGCTGGGAGGGAAATACGAAAAGGTCGGCGCGAGACGCCGGAATCAGGTCAACAAATGCAACAGGGGGGGTCAGTCGGCGATGCAGACCGCGTTACGGCCCTTCGCCTTGGCCGCGTAGACCGCCTTGTCAGCCCGGAACACGAGCGACTTGTCGGTGCCGTGCTCCAACATCGTCGCCACGCCGATGCTCACCGTGATGCGTTCGGCCGGCTGCGTCTCGCGATCAGGAAACGGGTGGTTGGCAACGCTCTGGCGAAGGTTCTCCGCCATTTCCGCGGCAGCGGCGCCGCCGGTTTCCGGCGCCATGATGACAAACTCTTCACCACCCCAGCGAGCGACAACGTCGGATTCGCGCACGCGGGCCTGAAGCAGCTCGGCCAGTGCCTTAAGGAGTTCGTCGCCTTTCTGGTGACCGTGCGTGTCATTGAACGTCTTGAAGTAATCGACGTCGATAAACAGCACCGACAGGTCGCGGTCGTAGCGGCGCGCGCGATCCACTTCGCCAGACAGCGCTTCGTGAAAGTAACGGTGGTTATACAGGCCGGTGAGACCGTCGCGAATTGCGAGCTCCCGGAAGAACTTGTTGAGTCGCTCGAGCTCCGCGTTGTTGCGCGTCAGCGATGCCACGAGCAGGTCCCGTTCGCGGGTCAGCATCAGCGACTCGAGGGCGCGGCTTGCCGTGTTGGAAATCAGCTCGAGGCTCTCGAACGGCTTCACCAGGTAGTCGTAGGCCCCGAGCTTGAGCGCCTGGATGGCGGTCTCAATAGAGGCGTGAGACGTCATGATGATGAACTGGGCCGGGTTTTCCTGCGCCTTGATCGCCTCAAGGAGCTGGATGCCGTTCATGCCGGACATGCGAATGTCCGACATGACGAGTCCGAACTCGTCATTGGCGAATTTCTCGAGCGCCTCCTCGGCACTCGCGGCAGTTTCGACCTGGTGGCCATCGTCCATGAGCACTTCGCTCACGACACCGCGAATCGCCATGTCGTCGTCGACCACGAGAATCTTGCCTGCAATCCGGGTAAGTTCCTCCCGGCGGACAGGCATTTCAACTACGTTTTGGAGCATGCTAGACAACTGTTTCGTCTTCCGTGGCGTGAGCCAGCTTCCGATGTTGGGGCAATTTTACTACGAAGGTCGTACCCTCTCCCTGTGCACTCGTCACAACTATTGAACCTTTATGTGCTTTCACAATGCCGTAAGTCACTGATAGTCCGAGACCGGTGCCCTGCCCCGCCGGTTTTGTCGTAAAAAACGGCTCGAAGATCTTGTCGATGACCTCCTGCGGCATGCCCGGGCCGGTATCGCGCACCGTTATGTCAACTGTGCCTTCTTCGCCGACGCCGGTGCTGACATAAAGCTGGCCGCCGTCGTCGCCCATCGCCTGCTGGGCGTTAATGGCGAAATTCATGATGATCTGTTGCAGCTGGTTGGAGTTACCCATCACGGTCGGCAGCTCTGTCGCCAGGTCGCTGTGGAGCCCCACCTGGCTGACCGACATCTGGTGGTCGACAATCGCAAGCGCATCCTCGACGGCGCTGTTCACATCCAGCAGAGAGAACGTAGCCTCCTCCTGGCGGGCAAACTTCATCAGGTTGCTGATGATCTGTGTGCAGCGCTTGGTTTCCTTTTCGATCACCTTCAGCTTTTCGCGCAGCGCGTCGCCCTCGGGAATCTTGCGCAACGCGAGCTGCGCGTAACCAAGAATGCCGGCCAACGGGTTTTTGATCTCGTGTGCGATACCCGCGCCGAGCTGGCCGAAGGCCGCCATCTTTTCGGACTGCACAAGCAGGGCCTGGGCTTCCTGCAGGGCAACTTCGCGTTCGCGAAGCTCCCCGGTCATCTTGTTGAACGACTGCGACAGGAGGCCGATCTCGTCACCGGCGCCGGTGTCGATGCTGACGTCGAAGCGGCCCTTGCCAACTTCGTTTGCCGCATCGGAGAGCTTCTCCAGCGGGCGCGTCAGGCGACGCGAGAAGAAAAGGCTCGCCGCGGCGGCGCAGGCGAAGAGCCCCAGCGCGACCCGCAGCAGGTTCGACAGGAGCGCATCAGCAGTCAGAAACGCGACCGTGCGCGGAATTTCCACACCGGCCAGCACGCCGCCGATACCCGTGCGCGTGTAAGCTGCAATCAGCTCGACACCGTCGCGCGTAAGCTCAACGGTGGTGGCCCTGGTGTTGCTCTGTGAACGCAGCTCTTCGAGTTCACCCTGCCAGGTGATACGTGTGCGATCGATGGCGCGCTGCGGGTCCGTGTCTGCAAGCAGGGTGTCACCCTCATCGATCAGCATGGTGCGAAAATCCTGGCTGCGGCCGGTAACGTCGAGCAGCTGGTCCAGCCGCACCCACGCGGAGATTACCGCGCCACCGTCGGCGACAGCGTCATTCACCGGAAGCGCAATCGTCAGCACCGGTAGCTCGGCGCTCTGCGTCTCGTTGCGGATGTATGCCTGCCCGCTCGCGATCGCATCAAGGGGCAAAGGATTCGCATCGCGATAGCCCAGCAGCGCTTCGCCGGTGAGTCCCGCCTCAACCAGCGTGTTCTCATCGTAGACGACGATCGGTTCCTGGCCATCGATGTACGCGGCAATGCCCACGAAGCCCTGGTAGTTATTGAACAACCGGTTAATCATCTTCGACTTGTGGCGCGGCGTGATCTCCGGATCGAAGAACACGTCGGCAAATACCTGCAGATCCTCCGCGTAGCCCCGCAGCAGCGAGTCGGCCTCTGCCGCCACGTGCTGTGACATTACGGACGCCATGTCTCGCACGTAGAACGTCTTGTCCTGCTGGAAGAGGTTCGCCATCGTGGTCGTAATCAAGCCTACGACGAGGATGATGACCAGCAACGCGCTGACGAGAATTTTCAGCCGAATCGGAAGTTGTAGGGAACGGAACATTAGTACCTGCCTGCCTTCGAGGTCACGGTCTGCGAGGCGTAGGCAACATTGCCCACGCTGTCCATCGCCTCCACCAGCACGACACTGGTGCCTGGCGAGATATGAACGATATGGTTGAAAAAGCCACGGGCGTCGCCGGTTACCGGCTCACCCTGGATGAACACCTTGCTGCCTGGCTCCGTGCGCCCGGACATCACCACCGTCGGCGCATGCACAATCGCCGGCGCCGGATCAAGCTCCAGCATCGGGGGCTCGGTATCGCGAACGACGACAAGCTCGCGCACCGGCGCCTGCGGGCCCTCGTTCCAGCCTGCGACCGCTTTTACGGTCCAGTAGTATTCACCGGCGCCGAGGTTGCCGTAGCTGAAGCGTGGTTCGCTCAGGCGCTGGTCTACGAGCAGCTGCGACAGCTCGGGGTCGGTTGCCAGAATGAAGCGGAATTCGCGGCTGTCGCCGCCGCTGTGCCAGTTGAAGTCGACCGCGGGCGGAAGGTCATTGAATCGCACCGTCTGCCCAGCCCGCGGCCTGTCGATGACGGGTTGTACGGGCAGTGCGACGCGCGCAAACGACTTCCCGTCGCCTGAAATCACAAGGCCTTCATTGCCGTTGAGGCTGACGACCCTGCCATTCGCGTAGATGCGCGCGGCACCGCTCATGAGCGACACGGACGTTGAGTCGTCCGGATTGATCTCCAGGCGAAACTCGGAGTCAGCCGCTCCGCCGTCCTCGCCCTGCACGAGCAGCATGCCGTTGGGCATCTCGATCTCGAGCTGCAGGTCACTGTCAGAGGAGCCGGCCAGCCGCCCAGACAGCGTTCCCTCGACCATAACAATGGTCGAGCGCCGCTTCGCCAGGAACGGGTCCTGCTGTCCGCGCTGCAGCACAACGATGGACTGCTCGCCGACGTTGAGTTCGCTGCCTTCATTGAAGCGAATCACGGCCCCTGAGCCGTCGAGCGTCTGCACCGAGTCGCGGTCGTACAGAATGTCGCCGGTGACCGCGTTGCTCCAGACCAGGCTGTCTGACGCCCTGAAGCGAACGCTGCGGCGAACGTTTTCGATGGACGCGATGCTCTGGGAATCACCGTCGCTGCGTGCCTCGTACGCCAGCCGCCGACCACTGGCGGTCAGCTCGCGAGAGTCGCCGGCCTGGCTGCCAAGCCCCTCGGACAGGCGAGTGCCAACTGGAAACAGAACGTCAAAGAGCACGAGCATGACCGCGAGGAAGAGCACCAGGCCGCCAGCCACCACGATGGCGTCCTGGCGGAATTTTTGCCACGGCGTCGTGCGCTCAAGGACGACCGGCACTTTGGCCGACTCGCCCGGCGGGGAACTTCGCTGCTGCTGCGTATTGTTACCCATAATTAGTACTTGCCCTGCAGCCGGAAGTACCAGCCATACGAGGAGTAGTCGTTCTCCGAATACACGTTGTCCGAGAAATCGGTGAAGTTGAAGCCGCCGCCGATGCGAACGTGATCGATGCCACCCCACGTCAACTCGGCGGCCCAGCCGGTGCGCTGGTCATCCGCCTCTTTCTGAGCGAGCAGCCGATACTCGGTGCCGAGCTGCAGGTTGAGCGGCAGCCCCAGGTTCAGTCGCTGCACCGAGAGGAACGTCGACGTGCTGAAGGCCAGCGGCGAGTCCCCAAGCTCTTCGCGCAGCTTGAAGGCGGCCTTGCCGACCCACTCGATGTTGCGCGTTACCTGCAGCGACCAGTCGGTCACGAACACGTCGCTCGTGTACTCGGTGATGTCTTCGATACGCTGGAACGCGGTAGGCGCATTAGTCAGGCGCGTGTAGCGCGCCAGCGCATTGAAGCGGTCGCTGTTCACCGGCCGCCAGGCTAGGCCAATGCTCGCTTCGCTGAAGTCGAGGTCGTTGGCGGGCTGCGCCGGGTTGCGCGTGTAGCCGAAGCGGGCCTTGCCAAGGAGCGTGAAGCCCGCGCCAAGCGTGTACTCAAGATCTGCCACCGTCAGCAGCTGGTCGAGATCCTGCGAGCCGCGTTCGTTACGCACTTCCGTGCGACCGGCAAAGGTAAAGCCGTTGTCATTGTCGTAGCCCATACCGGCCACGACCGTATAGCGGCAACCAGGTGGATGTGCGCTCGCTGATGGGTATCCGCCGCCGCTGGGATGTCAGCAATGGCCTGTCGTTCTCGCTGGCCGCCGAACAGAGCACCGTCGACAGCGGTGCGCAGGGCATTGACCGCTATACGGTCGTGGCCGGTATGGGCTACGACAATGACAACGGCTTTACCTTTGCCGGTCGCAC
>JBCAXP010000047.1:0-18787 GCA_038533995.1 Pseudomonadota bacterium | reverse complement strand
CCGAAGAGGACGGCCGCCAGCTCTATTACCTCGCAGACGCCGACACGACGCTCAGCCTCGACACCGTTCGCGCAGCAGCCAGGAGACGTACCCCACCGACAGACCAACCACAGCGCCCGCGGTCTGGCCAACTTCAAAACTCATCAGTGCGAGGTCCTCGTCTATCGCGTCGCGAACGGTGTCGAGGCTGAGCGTCGTGTCGGCGTCTGCGAGGTAATAGAGCTGGCGGCCGTCCTCTTCGGTTTCCAGGTTGAGCTCGGCCCGCCACTCAACAACCTCGGGAACCGCGACGAACACGCGCTCCGGTGCGCCCGGGTCCGTGGCGGTGGTCGGCAGAATCACAGCGCCGGATTCGTCTTCGGGCACCAGCGGCACGACGTCCTCCGTGAAAACCTCGACAGGTTGAATGTCGACAACCGGTGTACCCGGCAGTGGTACATCAACCGTCAGCGTTTCCTGCTCCGGTACCGTCACTGCGTCGATAACGGCAACCTCTGGTTCCGGCTCCCTGGCCGGCGCTTCCTGCACGGGCTCTTCCGCCACCGGCGCCTCGACACTGGGAACCGGAAGCTCCGCCGAGCCGTCTCCGCCACCACCGACCATGCCGATCGTGACGCGGCGAGCCTGCGAATCCGTGTCCAGCCCGCCGAACGCGGTGCCGCCGCTGTCCTGCACACGGAACCCCAGACTTGTGAATGCCAGCGACACCCCGTCCGTGGTGCCAACAATAGTGTTCTGCGGCAGGAACACCAGGCCGCCGGCCTCGATGGTGGCAACATCAATGACGTCCCCGGGTAACACGACCCGCCCGTTGTTCAGGAGCGCGCCAGCGCCTTCGGGCACGGACGTAATCTGAATTGCAGCGAAGGCATCGCCGTCGGTGACATCCGAAAAGCCAAAGTCGTCCAGCCCGAAGATGTAAGGACTGTTGGTCAGCGTCGTGACGTTGCCGTCCTGACCCGACGGTGCATCGTTTACCGGCAGCACCCGCAGCATTACCGCCTGACCTGCGGCTGCGTTCTGGCCGCCGTTCGCCAGGTCACCCGAGTCGGTCAGCGTGATCGAGAGCATCGCGCTACCGAAGGCATTGTCGGCCAGCGTGTAGTTCAGTGTGCCATCCGCATCGATGTAAGGCGCAATGGTGAACAGGTCCGGATTGTCGGCGGTCACGGTGTAGGTGAAGGTCTGCCCGGCCTCATCAAGGCCGCCGCCACTCAGCGCCGCGGCGAAGCCGGCAAGCTGCTGGCTACCGGCGTCTTCCAGTACTACCTGGTCACCCAGCAATACGAAGGTTGGTGCGTCGTTGACCGCGGTGACGTCGAGACGAATGATGCCGGTACCCGGCGCGTTGCCGTTCGGGTATGCCAACGTAACGGCGATGGTGGTGTTGCGGGCGTTGTCGGCAGCCGTAAGGAAACCCACGTTGGCCAGCGCCGCGTTCACCTGAGCGGCCGTGCCGGTGACCTGCCACACGCCGGTGGCGGCATCGTAGGTCTCACCATTCCCGCTGTCCGCGCTCAAGGAGCCGGTGCCGGTATCGGACAGCGTCAGCGTCGCCGTAACCAGGGCGCCGTTGGCAATGCCAGACACCGCGATATCGTCAAGCTCCACACGGCCTGCGTCTTCGAGATACAGCACCAGCTGATCGAGATTCACCGCCGTGGCGGTGCCGGGTAGCGCGTTGACGACAATGTCGAAGAACTGCGCTGGCGAGGTATCCACACCGCCGTTGGCCGTACCGCCGGAATCCGTCACGGTTACCGTGATGCGAGCGCTGCCGCTCACGTTGCTGTTAAGCGTATAGGTCAGCGTTCCGCTGGCGTCGATGGCCGGCCCTACTGCAAACAGCGCGGCGTTGTCCGCCACGACCATGTAGACCAGGTTTTGGCCCGCCTCGTCCGTGCCGCCGCCCGGCAGCGCACTCGCAAAGCCGGTGACGATATGCACGCCGCTGCCCTCATCGACGACCTGGTTGCCACCGATCACGAGCGTCGGTGCGTCGTTGACAGGCGCCACGACAATGTCGAAGGTCTGCGGCAACGCGCTGTCGATGCCGCCGTTGGCGGTACCACCGGAGTCGGTCAGCGTGACGGTGATTCTCGCCGTGCCGTTGGCATTGGGATTCAGCGTGTAGGTCAGGGTGCCGCTCGCGTCGATCATCGGTCCTACGGCGAACAGGCCAGGATTGTCGCTAACGACGAGATAGCTGAACGTCTGACCGAGCTCGTCGGTGCCACCGCCGGCCAGGGCAGCCGCAAAGCCGACAACCGTTTGCGGGCCGCTGTCCTCGTTGACGAACTGGTTACCACCCAGCGTCAGAATGGGTGCGTCATTGACCGCGGTAACGTTCAGCAGGATGAGGCCGTCGGCGGGACCTGCGCCGGCGGCGTCTTCCACGTGCGTGGCAATGCTGGTGTTCGCCGCATAGTCCGCGGTCGGCACAAAGGCCACCGCAGCAAGGGCTGCATTCACCTGCGCCACGGTGCCGGTCACCGCCCACTTGCCGGTGAGCGCATCGTAGAACTCGCCGTTGCCGCTGCCGGTGGTGAGGCTGCCCGCGTTGACGTCGGCGAGGGTCAGCACCACCGTGATAACGTCGCCGGCATTCGCGTCCGAGACCACGATGTTGCCCAGCGCCACGAGCGGCGCGTCTTCCGTGTAGTCCACGACCTGCGACAGGTTGGTCGCCGACGGTGCGAAGTTGGTGTTGCCGTACACCAGCGTCAGCGCGTCCACGTTGCCATCCGATACGTCGAGGCCGACCGCCGACCCGTCAAACACCATCTCGGCGATGCCGACAGAGCGGCCGTTTGCACCCTGCTGCGTTTCTGTCAGGCGCAGCCGGAACACGTCGCCCTTCGTTACCTGCAAGGTGGTACCACCTACCCCTTCGCCCCCGCTTGTCTGGTCCGAGTTGAGCGTCAACAGCAGATCGCCGGCGAGGAAGCTGATACCACCGATTACTGTGTCAGCCTCGATTAGGTGAATGCCATGCACCCAGTCCGAGTAGTTCAGGTTGCCGGCATCCTCACCGTCGATGAGCAGCTGCGCGCCGAGCGTACTGGTTGTCGCGCCCTCACCCACGGTCAGTGGCACGTACGTGTAGATGTTGTCGTGGACACCCGCGTTGATCTCGCTGAACAGGAACGTGCCCTGCACGAGGGCCGGTCCGTCCCCAATCGTCACCGAAGCCGACTCAACGAGGGCAAGGCCACGGATGTTGTCGCCGATCGGGTCGTCAAGCAGCAGGTAAAACTCGCCGTCGCTGTAGTCGCCACTGGCACCTGGCCGGAATACAAAGACGTCACTGCGCTGCACGGTGATTGACGTGCTGGAGCCCACGTAGGTGAAGTCGCCCGCACCGTTCACAGTCAGCAACAGGTCGCCGGCCAGCAGCGTGAACTGGCCGGCACCGCTGCCCACGGTAACCGTGCGGTTCACGAAGTGCATGCCGTTGATGTCCTGGTCGTCGCCGAAGTCGCTCAGCACGAACTGGAGATCGAACTGCCCGGCGGTGGCCGCATCCGCGCCGAACGACAGGCCCGGGTCACCGAACGCAATCACGTGGTTGTTGAACCAGCTGTCAACGCCGGGCGGTCCAAACACCGTGACGTCGGCCGACGTCGACAGGAGCAAGGAAGGCCCGTCCGCATCGACGAGCACCGTAATGTCGAAGGTCTGGTCCGGCGCGGTGTCGACGCCACCGTTTGCCGTACCGCCGGAATCCACGACGGTTACCGTTACCGTCACAGTGCCGGTGGCATTTGCCCGCAGCGTGTACGTCAGGTTGCCGGCCGCATCGATGGCCGGGCCGACCGCGAAAAGGCCGGGATTATCGGTGTTGACGATGAAGCTCAGGTTTTGGCCCAGTTCATCGGCACCGCCGCCCGGCATCGCCGTGGCAAAGCCCGTTACGGTCTGTGGCGTTGTCGTCGCGACCAGCGACAGGTCGCCTTGCAGGGTGAACGTTGGCGCGTCATTCACCGGCGTCACAACGATGTCGAAAAATTGTGCCGGTGACGTATTCACTCCGCCGTTCGCAGTACCGCCGGAGTCGGTCACGGTGACCGTGACCCTGGCGGAACCGTTCGCGTTCGGGTTTAACGTGTAGGTCAGTGTGCCGCTTGCATCGATGGTCGGCGCCACGAGGAACAGGCCGGGGTTGTCGGTCATCACGGTGTAGAAGAACGTCTGACCCGCCTCGTCAGCGCCGCCGCCCGGCAACGCCACCGCAAAGCCGACCACGGTGTGCGGGCCGCTGTCTTCCAGGACGTTCTGGTTCGGCCCAAGCGTAAGCGACGGGGCATCGTTCACTGGCGTAACGTTGAGACTGATCACACCGTCGAGCGGCCCGAGTCCGCCCAGGTCCTCAACGTGGGTGCTGATGGTGGTGCTTACGGCGTTGTTGGAAGCGGGCACGAAGGCTACCGCCGCCAGCGCCGCGTTGACCTCGGCCACGGTGCCGGTCACGGTCCAGATGCCGGTGCCCGGGTCGTAGGTCTCACCATTGCCACTGCCGGCCGTGAGCGTTCCCGTCGACGTATCGGCAAGCGTGAGCACCACGGTGATCGTGTCGCCGGCGTTTGCGTCTGACACGACGATGTCCGCGAGGTCGACGAGCAGGTCGTCCTCGGTGTAGTTCACCACCTGGTCGAGGTTCGTTGCATCGGGAGCTACATTGGCGGCGCCCGGGATAAGCGTCAGGGCATCGAGGTCGGTGGAATCGCCGCTCAGGGACACAGCGGAGCCATCGAAAACCATGGCCGCAACGCCAATGGAACGTCCGTTGGGCCCCTGGTGGGTCTCGCTCAACCGAAGGCGGAACACGTCGTTCTGGGCGACCTCGAGGCGGTTGGTGCCCACACCCTCGCCGCCGCCAATCTGGTCCTGGTTCAGCGTCAGCAGCAGGTCGCCCGGCAGGAACGTGATGCCGCCGATTACGCTGGCCTGCTCGATGAGGTGGATGCCCTGGATCTGGTCGGAGAAATTCAGGTTACCGGCGCCTTCAGCATTCACGAGCAGCTGCCGGCCCAGGGTGCTGGTCGTGTTGCCGTCGCCAACGGTCAGGGGAACGTAGGTGTAGATGTTGTCATGCTCGCCCGGGCTGCGTTCGCTCAAGAGGAACGTTCCTTGCAGTAGCGCGGGACCGTCACCGACCGTGACCGAGGCTGACTCAACAAGCGCAAGGCCGCGCACGTTGTCATTCAACGGGTTGTCGAGCAGGTAGTAGAACTCGCCATCGGTATAGTCGCCCGTGGCTTTCGGTCGGAAGACGAAAATGTCGCTTTCCTGCACGGTGATCGCCGTGGTCATGCCATTGAACGTGGCATCGCCGCCACCGTTGAAGGTGAGCAGAAGGTCACCCGCGAGCAGCGTGAACTCGCCAGCGCCGCTGCCTACCGTCACGGTGCTATTCACGAAGTGCATGCCGTTCACATCAACATCGCTACCAAACGCGCCAAGTTCGAACTGGAGCGAGAACATGCCACTCGTCGCGGCGTTTGCGCCAAACGACAGGCCGGGACCGCCAAACCCGATGACGGTCTCGTCATACCACGTGTCAATACCCGGCGAGCCAATCGTCGTTACATCATCGACCGTGGAAAACAACAGCATTGGTCCGACCGCATCGTCCAGCACAATGATGTCGAAGGTCTGGTCGCCCGAGGAATCGACGCCACCGTTCGCGGTGCCGCCGGAGTCGCGCACGGAGACGGTAACCGTTGCCACACCGGTCACCCCCGGAGCGAGCGTGTACGTCAGCGTGCCGCTGGCGTCGATTGCCGGCGCCACCGCGAACAGTGCGGCATTCGTGGTGTTTACGGTGTAGGTGAACGTCTGGCTGGCCTCGTCCGCGCCGCCGCCGGGGCTTGCAACGGCAAAACCCGCAACGACCTGGGCCGTGCCTTCCACCACCCACTGGTCGCCGAGTATCACGAAATCGGGCGCGTCGTTGACCGGCGTGGGGTTCAGGAGGATGAGGCCGATTGGCGGCCCGTGGTCGCTTGCATCGCGGACCGACGCGGTTACGTAGGTGGCCTGCGCATAGTCGCCGGCCGGCGCAAAGGACACGGCCGCCAGGGCCGCGTTGACATCCGCGACGTCGCCGCTCACGGTCCACACGCCGGTTCCCGCAGTGTAGCTTTCCCCGTTGCCCGAACTGGCAGTAAGGGCGCCGGCATTCGGATCGGCGAGGGTGAGGATGACGGTCAGCGTATGACCCGCATCGGTTTCCGTCACCACGATGGGCGCGAGAGCCACGTTGCTGCCGTCCTCAAGGTAAGACAACGACTGGTTCAGGTTGGTGGCGGTGGGCGTGAAGTTGATCGTGCCGCCCAGTTCAAAGGCGCCAATATCCGGAAACGCATCCCGGGTCGCCACGCGTGCGTCGAACACGAAGGGCGTGACCGGGTTGCCGGCGTTGATCGCCGGGCTGCCTGGCAGCAGTTCATGGGTCAGCACGTACCCGCCGTTGTCCGCAAGCCCGCCAAGCAGGGGATCAATCGGGGAAAAAAAGCTGCCTACCTGATCATTGCTGACACCGTCGATCAGGTTATTGGACCCAGTATCGTCACCAATCAGGTTGAAGCCCAGACTGGTGAAGTTACCGATGACGTCATTGCTCGTGAATGCGCTGTTACCGGCGATGATGCTGCTGCTGAGCCGAAGACTGTACGAACCACTTTCCTTCACGACGCCACCGCCGAAGTTCGCACCGTTGTTGGTAATGGTGCTGCTGACGATCAGCGTTTCCTGCTGGACGTAAATCCCACCGCCGGTGATTGCACCATTGCTGCTCACCGTCGAGTTGTAAACCGACAAAGTGCCAGTTGCATCGCTGGCATGGAATACGCCGCCACCGGTCGCAGCGGTGTTGTCGTAGAAGGTCACCCGGTTCAGGGTTGCCGTGCCCTCGTTGTACAGCCCGCCGCCGTCATCTTCGGCGGCGTTGCCATGCACGGTGACATCAACGAGAAACAGCGTGCCGTTATTGAAAATACCGGCTCCGTAATCGATGTCCTGGTCATTGTCACGAACAACGGCTTCGAGCAACGTCAGCGTGGCATTGTTCTGGACGTTGATACCGCCGCCGACGGATATGTTGCCGCCGCGTTCGATGGTGACGCCCGAGACGGTCGCTGTGACGCCATTGTCGATGTCAAGCACTCGATGCAGGTTGTTGCCGTCGATAGTAGTGCTGTCGGCGCCGGCGCCGACGAGCGTCAGGTCGTCGTTGATGTCGAGATCGCCGTGAGAATCCGCCGGACCTGCACCAAACGGAATCGTGATGTCGTAGTGACCAGAAGGCAGCAGGATGAAGTCAGCGCCCGCCAGCGCGTTGGCCTCCATGATGGCGGCGCGGAGCGAGGTGTTGCCGGAGGCATCCTCGGCGACGCCATCGCCCGGATTAATGTCGACAGTGTCAGCGAACGAGTCGACGATGAAGGCGGCCAGCACGCCGTTCCATTGGGACTGCAGGGTGGTGCTGAACGCAACGGTGGTCTGCACGCTGCCGACCTGGTGTTCGAAGTTCCAGTTGCCACCAAGGCTGGCGCTGCCGGTGAGATCGTCGCTGGCGGCGACGTCAGCGCCGGTGAACGTCGCCAGTGAATCGACGAGCTGCAGGCCGTCTTCCGTTGCGGCGAGGTTGCAGCCGTAAACCAGAAGGTCGGCGTCCTCGGCGAGCGACTCGGACCAGCCGCCGAGCGCGTCTGCGTGAGCGCCGACACTGGCGCTGTCGAGCCAGGTGTTGCCGAGCTGAAAACCGCCATCGTCACCGTGGGACACGATGTGCACGGCGTCTACCGAATCAAGCCCGGCGAGCAGCGCCGAGAGCGAGGCAATGCCGTCGACGTCCGCTTCGATCACGTGCACCAGGTACTGGCTATCGCTGTCGCGTCCCGTGATGTCGGCCACCAGTTCCTCGAAGCCGTCCACCCCGGCATCGACCACGACCACTTCGAGACGAGAGTCGGCAGACTCGTGGCTGTGCAGTTCACCGAGCGCCGAGAGATCGAGAGGTTCGGGTGCTGTCACATCGGACCCATTGCCCTGCGCCATCGGAGGCAACCACAGATCGTCGGCGACGCTCGGCAGCTGACCGGCATCGTCCGACCAGGGCGGCGCAAGCACGCCGGCCCAGTCAGCCGACAGCAGCAGGCGGGGCTCCAGCGGCTCCACGCTGAAGCGCCGGGCTTTGCGCGTGCGGTCGCCCATTACAGCGTTCCTCCCGCCCGCGTCACATGAATGCCCCGGCAACGTCCACCGCTACCTCGCCGCCGCCAGGTGGCAGTCCCCCGCGCGAGGCTGCGCGGACTGCGCAACTGTCGCGAGGGCGTCGCGAGCTTGCGCCTGCGGGATGGAGACCGGCAGGCGCACCTGCACTTGCCACTCGTCAAAGCGGCGCGTGCGCGGCTGCACTTCGATGTCGAAGCCGAGGCGCTCAAGCTGCGCGCGGCGACGTTCGGCCGACTTCGGGCCGTTGTAGGCACCGACAGCGACGCGGCCGGAGAAGTCGCCCCGCTCAAAAACAAGCACATCCGAAACGCCGGCCTCGCGCAGCCGCCGTGCCATGTCGTAACGTTCATCAGCGGTTGGCAACGCTGGCGTTACCACCACGTAGCCAACCGGGCGCATACCGCTCACCGCGCGAAGTTCCGCACCCGCGCCGAAGTCTCGCGCGGCCTCGCTGAGTGCAGTGGCCTCGCGCTTGCTGCGGACGCCCTCGTACACGAGGCAGGCGGCCTCTGGCTGACCAGGCGCAGGCTCAGGGGAGAATTCCTCAACGGGCGGCATTGCCGCTACCCGCGGCGTTGCCGGCTCGGGCGGTAACGCTGCCACCTCGGCCGCTGACAGGAACCGGCCGCTGCACCGGATGCCGGCCGGCAGCTTCATACCCGGGTTGGGCAACTCGAGCTGCACGCCGAAGGTGCCGCTACCAGGGTCGGCCACTGCGTCAACCGCGGTCACGGTCGCAATGCGCTCGGCATCCGGATCAGTTTCAGCACGAAGCGCCATGCGCATGCCTTCCTTGACGGTGCCGAACAGGCTGAGGGGCGTGATCACCTCCACGCGCAGCGGGTCGAGCCGCGCCACGCTCATGATGGGCTGCGCCTCGACGTACTCACCCACGGTTTTGTGGCGCTTCACGATGACGCCGTCGATGGGGCTGCGGATGGTCTTCAGCGCGAGAAGCGCCTCGGCGCGTTCGCGCTCCAGCACCGCCTCGCGATGGCGGTCCTGCGCCAGCGCCACGCGAAGCTCGGCCGCTTCGGCGACCCGAGCGGCGTCGTCCAGGCTTTGCGAAGACGTTGCGTTGAGCGCCTGCAGGCGGTGCAGCCGGTCGCGGTGCTGTTCGTCGTACTCGTGCTCGACGCGCCGCAGCTTCACTTCGGTGTCGGTACTGGCGCGCGCGTTTGCAAGTTCCAGGGTAGCCGCCTCGACGGTGGATTCCATGCGCGCGATGATCTCGCCGCCGCGCACGGGCTGCGCACGCTCCACCAGCACTTCCTGGACAACACCCGGGACCGGACTGCTGACGTCGACCTGCTGGTCCGGCAGCAACACGCAGTTGAGATCACCGTCCGCTGCCAGTGCCGGCACAGCCAACACGAACAGCAAAGGCACGAAATAGCAATTCTGGAACCGCAAGGTTTTTTCTCCGCAAACCGTTCTGGACCCATGCCAAAAACACGGGGCTACAGCAGCTTAGCGGCGGCCGGGGCGGTACCTTTAGAGAGGGAGGGAGCTGCTTATGTCACACGCCGAACCGTGATAGCAGTAGCTGGCGGGCCGCGCGCAGGCCCTGGGCGGCCAGCGGCATTGCCGGATGTTCGAAGCGAAGGTATACCCGCGTGCCCGCGGCCAGTCTCGGCGCATGATCGGGCAGCCGCACGTCCACGACGAACACGCTGTCCCTCGGGGTGATGCCATCCGGGTCGCTGGCGGTAACGGCCACTCGTCCGCCGCCCGCGGTGCCGAGCGCCGCAGACGGGAGCTGCCGTGTCGCGGACGGCACGGCGTTTTCAACGGTGGCCGGGTAGACCGCGCTCGAATGGCCGGCAAGGCGCACGCGGACCGACCGGGTATGCTCACGAACGCGGTCGATTTCGTCCTGCCTCAGCACCACCCGGGTCAGCTGCGCGTTCTCGTCGGAAATGAATCCCAGCACTTCCCCCTTGCGAACGAACCGGCCGCGCAGGCGGCGCTCGCTGTCGACCTGCAGCCGTCCGGCGAGCGGGCTTCGCACATTCAGGCCGTCTGCCTGTTCCCGCGCGGTTGCCAGCTCCGCGCGCATCCGCTCGAGCTGCTGGCGCAGCGCTTCCAGGCGTCCGCGGTCATGAAACAGGGCGAGGTCGTAGCGCGCCTGGTGCTCCGCAACGCGGTGCTCCAGCATTGCCAGGTTGGTTTGCACCGCTTCCGACTGCAACGTAAACAGCAGCTGTCCTTCGGCCACCGTGTCGCCACTGCCGGCGCTTGCGCTGACCACGTACCCCGCCGCGCCGGCCCGAGCCTGCGCCCCCTGCGGCAACCAGATCACGCCTTCAGCGTTCGTCCAGGCGGGCACCGGAATGACAAGCGTCGCAAGC
This sequence comes from Pseudomonadota bacterium, assembly GCA_038533995.1. GTDB lineage: Bacteria > Pseudomonadota > Gammaproteobacteria > Steroidobacterales > JBCAXP01 > JBCAXP01. The sequence continues at coordinate 8,198 of JBCAXP010000047.1, read as the reverse complement.
ATCAGCACCGCCGCTGGCACCCCCACCAGGAGTGCCGTGCGGCGCCGGTGGCCGGCAAGGGCCGGATCCGACGCGAACTGCTGCGCAGCCCGGACCCCGGGCAGTGCGAACTGCACAACGGCCAGCCAGCAGCCAATGACGATGCCCGCCAGCGGGTAGACGCCGGCGATGAACAGCACGATCACCACGAGAATGGCCAGCCGGTACAGCGTGGAGGCCACGCCGTAGGCGATGAACCACGGCCGTTCGCCTTTCGCCGCCACCGGTGATTCCGCTTCGGCGACGCCGGCCACGTAGCGGCGCACGAGGTAGCCCAGGTACGCCTGCGAGCGAGCGCCTAAGTTTGGCATCTCCAGCGCGTCGGCCAGCACGTAATAGCCGTCGAAGCGCAGCAGAGGGTTGCCGTTGAACAGCAAGGTGGACACGCCACCAACGATCATGAAACTGAAGGCCAGGTCACTGATCAGGCCCGGCTCCACGCCCAGCCAGACGACAAGTGCGATAACCGACAGGAACAGCTCCACCATGATGCCGGCCGCGCCCACCGCCATGCGCCAGGACTTTGGCGCGAAGGCGCTCGACGATGACGCGTCGACATACGGCACCGGCACGAAAACCAGCAGCATGACGCCCATTTCATGCACCTCGCCGCCGAGCGCGCGGGTCACGAAGGCATGGCCGAGCTCGTGCAGCGCTTTCATGACGAGATATGCCACGGCGAGCAGCGCGAGATTGTTGGGCCTGAGAACGTCCGCTGTAAAACCCGCGGCAATGACTGGCCAGTTCGCGACGGCGGTCACAACGCCGCACGCCACTACCAACAGCCACGCGACGAAGGCCGCCGGCGTAATTAGCGGTCGCACCGCAGGCAACCAGCGGGTCAGGAAATTGTGGGGATCCACGAGCGGAATGCGCTGGGAAATCGGGCTCGCGAAGATTCGCCGCCAGCGCAACTGCGCCTGCCGGCGTTGCCGCGCGTGATACAGGGGCGCGCCATCAGGGTCCTCACACTCGATCAGTTCGGCTTCCTGGAGTTGCGCCAGCACGCCGGCCACTGCCTGCTCGTCGGGCGCGTCGCCGCCGTGCGCGGCCTGCAAGCCGGCGTGAATTTCCGCCAACGTGCGCTCGCCGTTCATCAGGCCGGCAATGCGCCAGGCGCCTTCAGCGAGGCGTACGTGCCGGGCGGACGCGCCGTCCTGAACAACATACCAGGGCACGCCACGGTAACTGTGGCGATGAATCCTCGCGTCGGCGACAAGCCGCGGCGTCAAGCCCGCAACCTGCTCCCAGGCCGGCCCGCTCATCAGGCCACGGGGCTCCATGCCCACCACCACATGCGGAGCTTCTCGACCAGCCCGCCGGTCCAGATCCCAAGTAGCCGGGCGCGGCCGCCATCGAGGCGAGCGACACCCTTCATACCAGGACGCAGGTGTGGGGAATCGCCCACCAACGCAGCCTCCACCTCGAGAATATTGCTGCCGTCGGCGGTCGTGGCCATGCCGTTCAGGCGAGTGACGCGCAGGTCGAAGTGTTCGCCCGGCAGCGCCGCCAGCGCGAGGCGGCCGGTGGTGCCAATCTGCACATCCGGCACGCGTGATTCGTCGACCTGCAGCACCACGCGGTAGCCGTCGAGCGGGGCAACGGTAAACAGCGACTCGCCAATGGTCACCGGGCGACCCGCCGACTGGCTAAGGTCGCCGCTTACGACGAGCCCGTCGAAGGGCGCAACGATGCGGGTGCGCTCAATCACGTCAGCGACGAGCGCAATCTGTGCATCGGCCTGGGCAATCTGGGCCTCGAGCACCCGCGCCGCCCCGCGGTTGAGTTCGCTTAAACTGCGGTGGTATTCATTGGACAGCTCGTCGCGCTGACTCTGCCAGCGCGCAAGCTCCAGTTTGAGCGGCGCGTCGTCCAGCGTCGCAAGCAGGTCGCCGGCCTGCACCCGTGCGCCGGCGCGGACGTGCGACTCGGCCACGAAACCGTCAGCGGGCGCAACCAGTTCACGTTCCTCGATACCGGCGAGCCGGGCGTCCGCGGACACGTGGTGCGTGCCCGTGCCAAGACCGAGAAACACGAGCAGCGCCGCTGCCGCCGCCGCGCCGAGCTTGAAGCGCCGGTGGCCAGCGCCTGTGAGCCGGTCGAACTGCTTGGATGCCGCTTCGCGCAGCCGGTCGAGGGCGCTTGAATCTGCCCGGCGCCGCACCGACTGGGCCGCGCCAACGAGCGACGCGAGCGCCTCGAGATCCCCCACTTCGCTGGCCGTGAACGGCCGGTCAGCGTCTCGCACCACCACCATCGCGCCGCTGAACGCACCGCGATACCGGGACGGCACGGTGCAAACAGCACTTGGCGCCTCACCGCCTGCGAGCCGGGCATGTGCCTCCGTCACGAGCACCGAGTCGGCGTCCGGCGCCGGCAGCACCACGCTGGCCTCCTGGTCGCAGGCTTCGTTCATCGCAGCTTCCAGCAGGCGTACCGGTTCGCTGCGGCGGTCGAACGCAGCGCGGCCCGACAGCGCCGCCACCCTGACGGTGGCGGACTCGCGCAGGCCGATCGCCGCGCGCTTTGCGCCGTAGTTCCGTGCCAGCCGCGTAGCGGCGGCTGCAAGCGACGCACTGAGGGAGTCGCCGGCCAGGAGCTCAAGGCCGAAGCCGACCGCCGGCGCTGCACGGTCGCGTTTGCGCGCATCGTCCTGGTCGGCAAGAAACGCAGGCCAGGCGCTGCCCCAGTTCATGAGCTGCACCACAACCGGTACCTGTGCAGGCTGCAGCCCAGTCACCTCCACGGCGACGCCACCGCACACCTCCCCGCCCCGGCGCAGCGGGCTGGCCACCAGCACCACCGGGTCGCCGTCGGACGGCCGGGACTCCGACACCTCCGTCGCGCCGCTGGCCATCGCGGCGTGCAGCACGGCCATCATCCCGGCGGGCGCATCGGCGCCGTCCGGCCACGTCTCCAGGGTGCCGAAGTCCCCGCTTGCCCGCCGGTTTGCCGCAAACACGGCATGGCGAACGCCGGGGATCATCTGGCACTGCAGTGACAGCCAGGGTCTGGCGACTTGTTTATCCATTCACCGTGTAGCGACGATTTTCGGCGAGCCTTGAAGCGGCGGTCGGCGGCGGCGCTGAGTTGCCGGACTGCAAAGCCGGCGCGGGCCGGGTACGCTGCAGGCCATGGAAAGTAAACCAATTTTGAGTGCCAGCGTGAGACCCGCGCTGCGCCTTCTCGCTGTGCTCGCGGCATCGGCCGCCGGCGCCTGCGGCGCCGGCTATCCGGAAGCGGCCGCGGAAGGCAGCCGCTACGAATCGGGACGGGCAAGCCGCGACGGCATCGGCAAATTCTACGAAGGCCGCGAGATCTCCCACGTGATGGGGCACCTTGGCGCGGCGTGGCTGGAACGGCCGGAGCGCGAGCGGCAAGAGCGCACGGACCTGCTGATCGGCATGATGCCCCTCGAGACTGACAGCGTCGTCGCAGACATTGGCGCAGGCACGGGCTACTTCAGCTTCAGGATCGCCGAGCGCGTACCCGACGGCAAGGTGCTCGCGGTCGACATCCAGCAGGAGATGGTCGATATCATCAGCGCACGCATCGAAGGCGGCGCGCCGGCCAACGTGGTGCCAGTGCTTGGCACGGAGGACAACCCGACGCTACCCGCAGGCGCCGTGGACGTCATCCTGCTCGTGGACGCGTACCACGAGTTTTCCTACCCCTACGAGATGGGCAAGGCCATGGCCGACGCGCTGAAGCCCGGCGGCAGACTGGTGCTCGTGGAATACCGCGCGGAGGACCCGTCGGTGCCGATCAAGCGGCTTCACAAGATGTCCGAAGCCCAGAGCCGTAAAGAGATGGCGACGGTCGGGCTCGAATGGGAACGCACGGAATCCGCGCTGCCTCAGCAGCACTTTATGGTGTTTCGGAAACCCTGAAGTTAAGGCTAGTGCTTGGTGGGCGGCTGGGCGGGCTGCTCAGTTGGAATTTCGCGCGTCACCGCAGACTCGACGCTTGCGTACCACTGCTGTCGCGCCGACGCCGACCACGCCCCCGGCAGGTAGCGGTGACGCCACAGAAAATCGTGCAGGCTGACCGCAATCGGCGAGTCGTCGCTCAGGAGGTCCAGCACGTGGCTGCGGCTGCGCTCCTCCGAACGCCATTTCTGCACGCTGTTGCGGTCGAAGTTGCGCAGCTTGTGCAACGCCTGCTCCATGTCGACGCCAATGCCGAGCGCCCGCACGTTATCCCTGAGCTTGTCGATGGACTGCAGGCGCGGGTTTTTGCGAAGCCCGAACGCGTTCACGATGCGAGTCTCCGCGTAGTCGGGATTTGCCACTACGTCCTCGTAGCGCACGGTGACCGTTGGCACCGCATGGCGCACGGCGTCGATAAGTGCATCGCCGGCGGCAACGCTTTTCATCCATCGAGACGGTTCGACGTAGAACGCCTCGCTCTGCTCTGCCCCGGCGTGGCGGCTTGCGAGCACGTCGCGCGGGTCGCGCACCAACAGCAGCACACCGATGTGCTCGGCGCGCAGTGTCTCGATCGTCGCGCGCAGCGCGTCCGGTTCATACCAGCCGTAGTTGCGCTTGGTGACGTAGTGCACCGGCGCGCGTGTCGTCATGGCACGCCACACGAGGCCCAGCGACTGGCCGAGGCCCGGGTCCAGGCCTACGTCGGATTCCGTGGTTGACAGGACTACGCCGTCGAACGCCAGCATGGCGTAATGCAGCATCGTGGTGCCAGAGCGGGCACAGCCGACGATGTGAATGCGCCTGACGCCGAAAAGCGGAAACAGCCGCTTTCGAACGAAGCCGCGAAGTGCGTTGCGAAGACCCTGCATGGGGGCGGTCCATGAAACCGTTCAGACGGCCAGTCTACCACCCGCGCCGGGGGCGATTAAGCCAACCACGTATCACTTCCGGTCATTGCAGGGTGCCCGCCGACCGCGCCCTTGCGCACGACGAACTGTGAACTGGCCCGCTTTATTCAGAATATGCGCTGCCCTATCATGGCCGCGTGGCGGACCGTGCGCTTCGCAATTCCCGGGACCTCGATGGCGACAGATAAGGACCAGTCGATCCGATCATCCATGATCTCGGGGTCTGCGTGGATGATCGCCATGCGCTGGGGCCTGCGCGGCATTGGCCTTGTCAGCACCGTGATTCTCGTGCGCCTGCTGGCCCCCGAAGACTTTGGCCTCGTCGCCATGGCGACGCTCTTCATTGCCCTCCTCGACGTGTTCACGTCGTTCGGCGTCGACATGGCGCTCATCCAGCGCGCCGACGCCACAAAGGAACACTTCAACACCGCCTGGACCATTCGCTTGATTCAGGCTGTGTTCATTGCGCTGCTGCTCGTCGTGCTTGCTCCCTTTCTCGCCGACTACTTCAATGAAAGCCGCGTTACCGCGCTCACCATGTTCCTTGCCATCGGCGTGCTGGTGGCGGGCCTTGAGAACATCGGCATCGTTGCGTTCCGCAAGGAACTGGAGTTTTCAAAGGAGTTCCGCTTCGCGATCTACACGAAGTTCGGCTCCTTTTTCATCACGATTGGCCTTGCGCTGTGGCTAAGGAACTACTGGGCGCTCGCCTGGGGCATCGTCGGCGGCAAGGTCGTGTCGGTCGCAATGAGCTACTGGATGCATCCATACCGTCCGAGGCCAAGCCTCGCGCGGTTTCGCGACCTGTGGTCGTTCTCACAGTGGATGCTGCTGAGGAACATCGGCATGTACCTCAGAAAGCAGGTCGACAGCTTTCTCGTTGCGCGCTTTTTCGACACGAGTCAGATGGGTTTCTACAGCGTCGGCAAGGAAGTCGCCGAACTCCCCACCACCGACCTGGTTTGGCCCACGGCACGGGCGCTGTTTCCAGGGTACGCAAAGCTCGCCCACGACCCGGTCCGCATGGGCCAGGCCTACCTCAAGGTGCTGAACACCATTGCGCTCTTTGCTGTGCCGATCGGCCTTGGCCTAGCGCTCGTGGCCGAGCCCCTCGTGCTCGTGGCGTTCGGTGAACGCTGGGTGGAGATTGCGCCGGTGCTCGCGTGGCTCGCGTTCAGCGGCGTGTTCACTTCGGTGTCCGCCGGTGTGCAGATGCCGCTGATTGCGCTCAATCGCATGCGGCGCGCGGCGGGGCTTGCATGGGTGCAGCTCGTGGCCGTGCTGCCGGCCGTGATGTACGCGGTCACCCTGGGCGACCTCACCAGCGTTGCCATCGCTCACGCCGCCGTTGCAGCCGCCCTTGTACCGGTGTTTTTCGCGACGCTGACCACGCTCGGCATCGTGTCGTGGGGAGCGGTGGCAAACGCGCTGTGGCGCCCGTTCGTTGCAGGCGCGGTGATGTCTGCTTGCGTCATGCTCGTGCCGGAAGGCTTCGGCGGCCTGCCGATCATTGAGCTCGTAACGAAGTCTGCCCTGGGGGCCGTGACATTTACCGTTACCGGTTTCCTGCTCTGGCGCACCACGGGCCAGCCCGACGGCGGGGAGAAGGTGATAGCGGATTTAATTGGCAAGCGCCTGGCGGCGCGCGGCTCCGGCTAGTCGTTCTCGGCTACGGCGCCCGCGCAATCCGGGCCGTCCGTGCAATGACGGTAGAGCCAGGCCTTCGGCCCGCCCTTCCCTGAACCGAGGTACTGAAGAAACATCATCACGCCGTACTCGGGGATCGGCGCCGCCACGGTGGCCACCGACGCCTTGCCGCGCTGGTAATGCGTCTCGAGAAACGGCACGCGCCGGTCGAGCGTGCGCCAGGCGTCGCCCTCCGGATCATACTCGGCGAACACACCACGGTTCGCGAACACGAGAAAGCGCCCGGACACAGGGTCCACGGTAATAATCGACGCGGTGATGCCAAGCCCCACCGGCGCCTCGGCCGTAGCCTTGATCTTGCCGTCACCGTTCATCAGGTACGCCTTGGGACTGAACGTCTTCGGCGCAATCCAGCCGCCACCAAACAGCAACACGCCGTGGTTCGGGTTGTACTCGATGAAGTTGGCGCGCGTCCCCATCTCTTCCGAGCCTTCGCGACGCCACTTTTTGCCGGTGTGTGCCAGCAAGCCGCCCTGGCCGCCGTAGTTCATGAGTACCAGGCGGCCGAGTTCCGGGAAGTACTCAAGGCCGCCCGATACCTGCACCGACTTCATGGCCGGTGGCTCCAGCGCGTCGACCTGCCAGGTGCCGGCCTCGAGATCATACGAGTGGATACCGCCCTTACTGTGCGTGCGGAAGTACAGCGTGTTGGTGTCGATATCGATGGTCGTGTGGTCGTAGCCGTGCGTTGCACGATCCGAATAGGTTGGCAACGTTGACCAGCTGTTGTCCGCTTCGCTGTAGCGCAGGAAGACGTGGGGGCAGCCGTGTGGACCGCCAACGAACAGGAACGCCTTGCGTGGCGCATCCCACACCCCGTTGTCGGAGAAAGACGTTACCGGGCTCGAACAACCGCCCGCCGTCATCAGGTCTCGCGTAAGGCCCTCGGTGGCAAGTTCGACAAACTCCCCGGGCGCCAGTGCCTGCGCCGTATCGGCCAGCACTGACGCGCTCGCCGTGCTGTGCAAGACCAGTACGCCGAGGCCGACAATTGCGGCCCGCAGGCCGTGCTGTAAACGTATCTCTAAGAGAGTTGCCATCATAATTGTTGACGATTGTGTTAACGGCGGCGTGAACCGGCGGACCATTATGCCTGTCAAACGCGTTGTGAAAAACGCCGGCAGGCCGCAGCATTCCATACCGCCGCCACCGTCTGCTATGATGATTTTATCGCTTTGTCCGTTGGAAGAACGGGTTACGTTAAATTTCGCTGACGAGAAGTCAGACATCCCGGAGGGCATCAGGGCTTGATACGCACACGGATTTGCCACGCGCTTTACGTAGCGCTGATTGCGGCAGGCTTGCTCGCTTCGGCGCAGGCCGGTGCCGCGCGCCCGAAGGAAGACTGCGGACCGCTGCAAAACGCCTACGGTCCCTTCGATTACACAAACCCGGATCACGTTGCGAAGAAGCTCGACCGCGTGGAACGTGCGCACTTCGACAAGGGCGTGGAGAACCTGAAGGGTCACCTCACCAACGCCGGCGGCAAGGCGCAGCTCAAGGGCGACATCGCATATACCCTTCGGGCCTTCCCTAACCACCATCGCGCACTCTACGCGATGATCCGTCTGCACATTCAGAACAAGGGCAAGCCCGGGCAGCTTATGCAGTACAG
>JBCAXP010000046.1:0-18958 GCA_038533995.1 Pseudomonadota bacterium | reverse complement strand
TCACTCTCGACGGCGTAAGCCACCAGCTCGACAGCAAGAGCCAGGCGGGTGGGCACTGCCTGCACGGTGGCCCATTGGGCTTTCACCGGCAGCGGTTCGAAGCCGAGCAATCCGAAGACGGTCAGTCGGTTCGGTTCCGCTACCGCTCCCCTGATGGTGATGCCGGTTTTCCCGGAAACCTGAGCGTTTTGGTTTCCTATCAAATTGCAGACGACCATTCCCTGGTCATCGATTTTGAAGCCACGACGGACGCCAGCACGGTGGTTAACCTCGTCAACCACGCTTATTTCAATCTCAATGGCAGTCTCAACGGCGCCGCTTCAACGATCGATAATCACCAGGTGCGAATTCTTGCCGATCGCTACACGCCGGTTGACGATGACCTGATTCCGACTGGTGAACTGCTCTCGGTCGAGGGAACGCGCTTTGATTTGCGGCGGCTTACGTCACTGATAGCAGCTGACGGCAACTCAGAGCCGCGCCGCTTTGATCACAACTTCGTTCTGCCTGAAGCAGGCGGCAAGCTCAGGCTTGCGGCGGAGCTGCATTCTCCGGAAAGCGGTATCGGCATGCAGCTGCACACGACGCAGCCCGGCCTGCAGCTCTTTACCGGCGATTACCTGGAGCCGCCGTTTCAATCCCGGCAGGGGCTGTGCCTGGAAGCGCAGGGCTTTCCCGATGCGCCCAACCAGCCGGCGTTTCCTTCACCGCGGCTGGATCCGGGTGAAGTGTATCGGCAGCGCACCGTGTACACGTTTACGTTCTGACGTGCCGGCACTAACGGCTGTTGGCGTTCCCGCATCCGCGTGTGCCGGCATTGACCGACCGTCTTACCGGCGACCCGTCGACCGTTCCGAAGCCATGCTGTCGAGCGCTGCGAGGGCCGCTTGCCGGTTGCGAACAACATTCGCGGAATCGGGATTGAGCTCGCGCGCGCGGTTGAAGTCCTGCAGCGCCGCCTGGTAGTCGCCCGCCAGATAGTGCGCCGCGCCGCGGTTGCTGAAATCAAGCCAGTCGCCAGCGCCGGTTTCAATCGCCTTGGTGCACGCGTCGACACCCATCTCGTAGTCGTTGCTCAACAGGTGGGCACGGCACAGCAGGCCAAAGCCGCGGTTTTGCCATTTTTCGGTTCGCAGCCGCGTCATCCTCGGCGCAAGCAGAGAAACGGCCTTCTCAAAGTCGCCCTGGTCGATAAGCGCTTCCGCCTGGCTAATCATCAGCGGCGGCGTCTCCCCCGTGGTCGATGCAAGGGCAGGGCCCTGAAGGCCGATCGTTAGAAGGGCGGTTGCTGCAAGGGTCGTGGCTGATTTCATGATCGTCTCCGGGTTGCGTGTTCGATAGCGATACCCTAGGATTTACGGTAATGCATAGCAATGCCGTAAATTTATAGATGTCATGCAAAAATGAATGAATCAGACTCGATGCAGAACTGGGCAGACATGCGAATGTTCCTCGCCATTGTGGACGCCGGGAGCCTGGTGGCCGCCTCCGAGAAGGTTGGCCTGAGTCAGCCCACGCTCGGCCGGCGGCTGGCGGCTATGGAAAAACGCCTGGATGTTTCCCTGTTTGTTCGCACCGGTCGTCGCATGCAGCTGACGGATGCCGGACAGGCGATCGTGGAAAACGCCAGGCGCATGCAACGGGAAATGCTGGCTATTGAGCGCAGTGTCGATACGCAGTCACACGGCCTGAGCGGCGAGGTGCGCATTACCGCCACGGAGGGCACTGGTACAGAATGGCTCGCCCCGGAGCTTGTGGATTTTCATCTGCGGTACCCGGACATTCTGCTCAACATCCAGGTCGAGACGCGCGCGCTGGACCTGTTGCATCGCGAGGCTGACATTGCCCTGCGGCTTGGCCGCCCGACCCAGCCCGATCTGATTGCAAGGCACCTGGTGCAAGTTGGCTTTGGTCTCTACGCGGCAGAAAGCTACGTGGCAAGAAACGGCGTTCCTCAGACAATGGAGCAACTTGCCGATCATCGGCTCGTGGGCATCGACCTCGACGGCAAGTTAAGCATGGCGCCAGGAGAATCCGGGCTGGCTGAAGACCCGCAGCAGTTCGCCTTTGTTTCGAACAGCCCGTCTGCCCAGGTTTCCGCAGCCAGAGCAGGCTTTGGGATTGCGGTTCTCTCGCACCGCTGGGCGAGCATGTACCCCGAACTTAAACCGGTACTGCCTGACTTGGCTATGGTCGAGGTCGACATGTGGCTCGTAACCCATGAAGAGCTGCGTCACAGCGCTCGCATTCGCGCGGTGTCCGATTTCCTGGTGGAGAGGGTGGTGGCCAACCGCGACCGGTTCAAGCGTGGCAGTGCGGACAGCCAGAATGGCCTGGCGGCCGGCTAGGGGAGCTGCGATGGCGTCCTGGCGCTCGCCAACGCGCAACCCTGTCAGTCGACGGGCAGGTCGCGCAGGCGCTCGGCGGCTGACTCCGCAGTAATGTCGCGCTGCTTTTCAGCAAGCAGTTCAAAGCCGACCATGAACTTCGGAATCGTGGCTGAGCGCAGCGCGGGCGGATAGATGTGCGCATGCAGCTGCCAGTAGTGTTGCGCAGGCGCCGATGACGGCGCGCTGTGCCAGCCCATGGAATACGACATGGGTGCATCGAACAGGTTGTCGTACTTGCCGAGCAGCTCTTTCAGGAATACGGCCAGCGTTTCCTGCTCAGTGCTCTTGAGGTCCTGCAGGCGTGCGACCGCGCGGCGCGGAAGCACTATGGCTTCGAACGGCCAGATTGCCCAGTACGGCACAAGTGCGACCCAGTCGGCATTCTCATGGATGATGCGCACTTTCGCATCGAGTTCTGCTTCGAGGTAATCCAGCAGCAGGCGTTTGCCTGTTGTCTCAAAATGCTCCGCCTGCCGCTGTGCCTCACGCGTGGGCTCTGTTGGCAGTTTATCGATCGCCCAGATCTGCCCGTGGGGATGGGGACTCGACGCGCCCATCAGGCTGCCGCGGTTCTCGAAGATCTGCACCCACTCGAAGTCCTGGGACAACTCCTCGATCTGAGCAACCCACGCTTCAATGACGCGATGCATGTGCTCAAGGGGCATGTGGTGCAGCGCCTGGTCGTGCCGTGGCCCGTAGCAGATCACGCGACACCTGCCGGTAACCGGCTCAGCCTGGAACAGGCCGCTGGCCATGGATGGTGCTGACGACTCGGACAGCAGCGCCGGGAAGTCATTGTCAAAGATGTACACGCCACGATAGTCGGGATTCACAAAGCCGCCCGCCCGGCTATTGCCCGGACACAGGTAGCACTTGGGGTCGTATTCGGGTGGCGGTTCTGACGTCTTGTCAGCGTGGCCCTGCCACGGGCGCAGCGTGCGATGCGGCGAGACAACGACCCACTCGCCGGTTAGAAGGTTGCGCCGCCGGTGCGGCGTGTCATGTCCGTCAGCCTGATTCATTGCTTCTCTCCAAGCAGCGACGCTCCCTGCGCCGGCGACGATACGAAGGCCGACAGCGAAAGGCCGGTTGCGTCGCGGTAGGCCTTCTCGATATGTTCCACGATCCCCTCCGCCTTGCGCCGCTCGACGAGCGTCACCGTGCAGCCGCCGAAGCCGCCGCCGGTCATGCGCGAACCGACAACGCCGCCGGCTTCGCCGATGTCACGGGCAAGATTCACCAGCAGGTCAAGTTCCTTGCAGCTAATCTCGAAGTCGTTAGCCATCGACTGGTGACTCTCGTACATCAGCCGGCCGGCCTCTTGCCAGGCATTCTGGCTGATGGCCGCCGCTGCTGCCGTGGTCCGCACGTTTTCCGTCGTGATGTGGCGGGCGCGGCGGTAGCGCACGTCACCCAACTTGCCCTTTGCCCGCTCCACGTCGTCGGGAGTCGCGTCCCGAAGATGGCTGACGCCCAGGATTTCGCTCGCCTCGGTGCACTGCTGCCGTCGTGCGGCGTAGGAGCCGTCACGCAGTTCGCGGCTAACCTTGCTGTCGGTAATCAGTACAGCGATGTCGCTGTCGTCGAAGGGGATGTGATCGGCAACCAGCGAACGGCAGTCAAGATACACGAGGTGGCCTATCGTCGCGTTGGCGATGCAGAACTGATCCATGATGCCAACCGGAGTGCCCGCAAAGCGATGCTCGGCGGTCTGGCAAAGTGCCGCCAGGTCCGCGTCCTCAACGAGACCGGGTTCGAGCTGTTGCAGCAGCTTTGCCATCGCGATCTGCAGCGCGGCGCTGCTCGACAGGCCGCAGCCAATCGGAATCGTAGTGTTTACGAGGATGTCGAAGGACTGCGGCTCAAAGCCGCGCTCGAGAAACTCCAGCAGCACGCCCTTGATGTAGTCCGTCCAGACTCCCGTGCTGTGCAGGCCCTCGTTTGCGACAGTGAAACGGTCTTCTTCGTCGAGATCGGCGCTGTACGCGATGACCGATGGCTCACTACCTGCCGCGTCGGTTCGGCGCGCCGCGGCGATCCGCGTCGATCGATTGATCGCCATCGGCAGCACGAAGCCGTCGTTGTAGTCTGTGTGCTCGCCGATCAGGTTGACCCGGCCAGGGGCCTCGATCAGCCATTCGGGAGAGCGCCCGAAGCGCTCCTCGAACAGGCCCGCGATACCGGGCTCAGCCATGGTCGTCCCTGGAAACCTCGAGCTTGATCTGGCCGACAGCAGGCAGGTCCGGGTGCGCGTTCTGTTTCCTGATGAGCGTGTTTAGCTGGAACACCGAGATCAGCATCGCGTGTATGAGCAGCAGGTAGCCCCTGTCGAGAAGATCGAGCTTCTGTTCGCTGTCCAGCGACTGCAGCCGCTCCTCGTCGATGGTGTGCAGGTCTGTAATAGTCTGCACGGCGCCGCTGGCGTATTGCACGTTGACCCTGATGGACTTGAACAGGCCCAGTTCGTCGAGCCGTTCCGCGAACGCGGTGGTTTGCAGATCGCTCTGGATGTCGGCCTTGAGCTGTTTGGTGACCGTCTCGAGCTGCGGCGAAGGCTTGCCCTGGTCGGTAAAGAGCGCCGCGCCACCCTCATTCGTAAACGCGTCACCGTCGCCATCGAAGCCCACCGTGAACCCTTCAGGCGTGTCGTCAGAGCGCATGAGGAAAAACGGATATGTCTGCATGCCCGCAGGCTGGTAGGTGGCAAGCCACTTATCGCCTTCGACAAACACGTTGGTGCCCACCTGCAGGCCAGTCACCGCAAACATGTGCCAGCGGCCGGTGCTTGCACTGCGACTCATGAACACCGGGAAACTGCTCACCGCCTTTACCACTTCGGCGGCGTGAATGAGCATGACGTGCTGCTTGCTTGCAAAATGGACGCCGCAGTTTTCGCGCAGCTTCAGGCCGGCGTGTTCGGCGGGATTGAGTTCAGTGAGCATGGCCATGGTTGTGCTTAAGCCCTGTTGCTTGCGGCGAGCCACCGCTGGATATATTCGCGGTGCGGAGGCAGCGTTCGCAACATCTGCTGCGTGAGCTGCTGGTTGCGCTGAATGATGCTCTGCGCCTGCTGTTGCTGACCGTAGAGATACGCCTGCGATTCAAACTCGGGTTTGAAGCCCATGCCGTAAATCACGTACTGGTAACTGGCCGCCGGAAACAGCTCTATCGCGCTGTCGAAATCACTGCGAACCGGCCCGCGGCAGCGCCACATCGCAAGATCCTCGGTGAGGCTGTCAGGGATGCCGGCGCTGTCGCGGTGCGCCGCCCAGTACGGCTCGGGCCGCTGGCTCAGGCAGTAGTGGAGCTTCAGGAAATCGATGATGCGCTGCCAGCGGTAGTCCATTTGCTGGTTGAAACGCTTGGCGGTAATCGGCATGACTTCGCGCGTGGGCGGCATGCTCTCGGCGACGTAGCGCGCGGCAAGCTCCACCAGCATGATGGCGGTGGCCTCGAGTGGCTCGACGAAGCCCGCGGCCATGCCGACGGCCACGCAGTTCTTTTTCCAGAACTGCGTGCGGTGGCCAGAGCGAAAGCGAATCTTGCGCGGTTCCAGTCCGTCGGCCGCCGGGCCGAGGTACGCGCGCAGGTTGCGCTCGGCCTCGTCGTCGCTGAGGTAGTCGGTGGCGTACACGTGGCCGACACCGCGCCGGTGAGTGAGACCAATGTCCCAGATCCAGCCCGCGTTCTGCGCCGTTGCCACCGTGTGGCAGGTTACAGGGCTGTCGTCGGATTCGTACGGCACCTGCAGCGCGAGTGCTGCGTCATTGAAGAGCACGTCGTTCGTGTCTTTGAACGGCACGTCGAGGGCCTTGCCAAGGAGCAGCGACGCAAAGCCGGTGCAGTCCACGAACAGGTCGGCGGCCAGCGCGCCGCGCTCGGCGAGGGTAACGGATGCGATGCTGCCGTCCTCCGCCATGTTGACGCCTTCGACGGTATCGACAACGTGGGTGACGCCGAGCTTGTCCCGACAAAACTCCTTCAGCAACTCACCGAAGGCGCCGGCGTCGATGTGGTACGCATAGTTGCACTGGCCCTGGAACTCATTTTCGGCGAGCGTGCGCGGCGCAAGGCCGGCCTCGCAAACGCTTGCCTGGAAGTTGGACTCTGCCGCGTAGTGGGCAATGTCATCGATGTATGGCGCAAGGTCGATGCGCCCGTAGCCCAGCGGTACCGTGAACGGGTGGTAATACGAGTCGCCATTGCCGTGTACCCAGTTGACGAACTTGCCGCCCTGTTTGAAGCCGGCGTGGCAACGGCTGAAAAGCTCCGCTTCGCTGATGCCAATTTGCTGCACGGTATTTTTCAGTGTCGGCCATGTACCCTCGCCAACACCGATCGTGGGCACGTCGGACGATTCCACCAGCGTCACATGCAGGCCTTCGCCCTCAGAGCTGCGATGGTGGGCTGCAATGACTCCCGCGGTCAGCCAGCCGGCGGTGCCGCCGCCGACAATTAAGACTTTCTTGATGGGCTGGGCTTTGTTCGGGTCTGTCATGCTCGGGACGATGTGCTGCTGCGAAGCTAGGATAGTACACAAAAAATGGCCCGCGAAAACATGCCGCGGGCCAATGGAGTGTGCCCTTTAGTGTTGCGCCGGGCCGGGCGCTGGTCCGGGAAAGGTCCCGGACCGCTTTCGAGCCTAGAAGCTACCCCGAATGCCGAGCGCGTAGCGCGAACCGTTGTCTTCAATTGTGTAGATCTGGTTCGGGAAGCGGCCGGTCTGGATCAACTCTTCTTCAGTGATGTTGATGCCTTCGAGGAACACCGTGAGCGTGTCAGTGATGTCGTACTGTGCGCTGATGTCCCACTGGCCAAACGTTTCCGTGTTGACGGGTTCGCCGTTGAAGCCGTTGTCGATAAAGCGCAGGAAACCCTCGCGGTTGTTGAACGCCACGCGGGCCTGGAAGCGCTCGCTCTCGTAGAATGCTACGAAGTTCTGCGAATCGCCAAGCCCCTCGAGTGCGAAGCTCTCGGTTGTGTCTGCGGTGAGTTCGACGTTGCTGTCCACGATAGTGGCGTTAGCGGAGAAGCCGAAGCCGTTATCCCAGATTTGCGTGATGCCAATCTCGAAGCCGGTGACCCGGGCAGACTCGCCGTTGCGCGGCCGGGCGACGGTGTAGATTTCCTGCTCGCCGTTCAGTTCCTCCGTGGTTTCGACGATGTCGAAGCCCGGATTGTTGGGGTCAGGAAGCGCGCCGGGCTCGCAAAGCGGCGAATTGGCGGTGGAACAACGGAAGTTGTCATCGGCGCTGCGATCAAACAGCGTGTACGTCTCTTCGCCGGTCAGCGTGGTGATGAAATCTTCCACGTCCTTGTTGAACACGGCAAACGAAGCGATGCTGCCCGGAGCGTAGTACCACTCAAAGGACATGTCCCAGTTCTCCGACCGGAACGGCTCGAGCGCCGGGTTGCCGCCGGATGCCGTCAGGTTCTGGCGGCGCGGCTCGTTGAAGGTGGTGGCCGGCGACAGCTGATTCATCGTGGGCCTTGTCAGCGAGTCGTACACCGCCAGGCGCAGCACCATGTCGTCGCGCATATCCAGCTTGGCACTGATGTTCGGCAGCAGGTTGGCGTAGCTGCCGCCCTCGGTGATGTCGGTTGCCGGGCCGAAAGCGTTTGAGAATAGCGTGAGGTCCGTGGTCGGAACGACGTCGGAGATAAAGCTCTGCACGGCACTTACGTCGATACTCGTGCTCGCATAGCGCGCGCCGGTTTCCACCGTTAGCGGCATGTCGCCAAGTTCGAAGTCGAACGTGAAGTTCATGTACAGGCTGGTGATGTCCTCGTTGATCGTGTAACGGTTGTTCTGCAATACCGGCTCGATCGGGAAGCCTTCGTCGGCCAGGAACTGCACGTAAGCGTCGCCGTCGTACGTGTAGAACGTGTCGATCAGGCCAGGGAAGAAGTTCTGCGCGGTGAACGGCCGGAAATCAATCACGTCGTTCGGCGCCGGCGTGCCGTAACCGCAGAACTGGCACTGGCTTGCAAAAATCTGAAAGGCGGATTTTTCCCGTTCCTGGCGATAGGCGCCAAACTTGGCGCCGGTGAACACGCCGGCATCCTCGGGAACGAACTCAAAGTCCAGTTTGAACTCGGTGATCTCGTCTTCGTCGGTGAAGCGATTACCCTTTTCGTTGTAGTGCAGCCGTGACAGGCTGGGGTCCGGGAGTTGGCCGTTGCCAAAGCCGTCGTGCGTCACGGTCGGTGTGCCGCCGGTGCCGTCGAAGGAATAGTTGTTGATAATGCCGACCACGTTGAACCGGTCCTGGCCGGCCCTGTCGTTCTCTGCGGTAGAGGTGGACAGGTCAAGGCTTGCCGTCAGGGTGTCGTTGATGGCCCAGTCGAAATTCAGGCCAACGCCCATCGTGTCGGAGTCGCGTGAGTCGCGGGTGGTTGACACAAAGTCGGTGGCCGGGTCGCCGCTACCCTGGTTGATACCGATTTCCTGCGTGAAGGCAATCAGCGTGTTGGTAGCCGGGTCGAGCGTGCCGCTGCCGACGCGGTCAGGTTCGAACCAGGAGGCCAGATCTGTCCACAGCGACTCCACCTCGAACTGCGACACGTAGCCGTCAAGGGTGACGACCAGGTCTTCGTTCGGTGCGAACTGGAGCACCA
Organism: Pseudomonadota bacterium; assembly: GCA_038533995.1. Taxonomy (GTDB): domain Bacteria; phylum Pseudomonadota; class Gammaproteobacteria; order Steroidobacterales; family JBCAXP01; genus JBCAXP01. The sequence continues at coordinate 9,950 of JBCAXP010000046.1, read as the reverse complement.
CCATCGCGTTGTCCCGGGTGCGCTCCTGTTGATCGACAATCTGGTCCCAGTTACGCGGAATGAAGGCATTCGTGAAAAGCACGCCGTCATTCGCGTTCGAGATGGTCTGGCCAGGGCGCCAGCCAGCGGTCTGGATCCGGTTGATCTGAACATCGCGCTCCTGGTGGCTTACTCCCACGAGGAAGCCAAAGTTGTCGTTTTCGCCAAACGTGTTGCTGATCAGGAATGAGCCCTGAGGCGCGATCTCTTCCGAGAGGGTTTCGTACATGCCCTTCGCGGTGAAGCCGAATTGGAAGCCGGGACGGTCAAAGGGCCTGGCTGTCGAAATGTTGATCGTCGAGCCGATGCCGCCTTCCTGCAGGTAGGCTACGCCGGTCTTGTAAACGTCGGCGCCGTCGATCAGTTCGGACGAAAAGAGGTCGAAGTTGAACTCGCGGCCGGGGCTGTCGGTAGCCACCTGGCGGCCGTTGACCAGCACCATGTTGAACTGCGGTCCGAAGCCGCGCACCGTCACGGCCTGTCCCTCACCGCCGTTTCGGTCGATGGACACACCGGTAATTCGCTGCAGCGATTCGGCAACGTTCAGGTCCGGAAATTTGCCAAGGTCCTCGTTCGCGATGGAGTCCACAACGCCGTTGGCATTGCGCTTAACATCGATCGCGCGCGTCAAACTTCCGCGAATTCCCTTCGCCACGACTTCTTCCATGGGCTGCTGCGCATGGGCCGCGCTCATTGCACCAACACTGAGCGCGGTGGATACGGCGGCGGCGAGCGCCGTTTTACGATAAACCCTGTATTTGCCGTGTGGATCGTGCATCTTCTACATCTCCCGGGACCAGCGTAGAGGCGAAAAAAACAATCGTTTGTATCGCGCTGCAACAATGACTTACGTCAATAGTTACATACCGAAACTATTGCAAACCTAGGCCAATTCCAATTACAAGTAAATACCTTTTATGTAATGCCGCACCGCACTATGGGTGCGGATGCAAATTCACGCACGGTTTTGGGGCCCCAAAATGTTTGGTGTTTGTTATTACCCGGAGCACTGGTCAAAGTCGGTCTGGTCGTCGGACGCGCGCAAGATGGCGGACCTCGGTCTGTCTTACGTTCGCATTGCTGAATTCGCCTGGTCGCGCATGGAGCCCAGGGCGGGCGACTACGATTTTGAGTGGCTGGATGAAGCCATCGACGTGCTGGCCGGCGCCGGCCTGAAGGTCGTCATGTGCACGCCGACCGCGACACCACCAAAGTGGCTCGTGGACAAATGGCCGGAAGTGCTGCCGGTGGATCCTGACACCGGCCGGGTGCGCGGTTTCGGATCGCGTCGCCACTACGATTTTTCCAGCGACGTGTATCGCAACGAGTCCCTGCGCATCACCGAGGTGCTCGCGCAGCGCTACGGCGAACACGATGCCGTGGCCGGCTGGCAGACGGACAACGAGTTGTGCTGTCACCTCACGACACTCAGCGCCTCGGACACGGCGCGGCGAGGCTTCCAGGACTGGTGCCGCAAGCGTTACGGAACGATTGCCGCGCTCAACGAGGCGTGGGGAAACGTGTTCTGGTCGATGGAGTACCAGAACTTTGTGCAGATCGAACTGCCTGTTGGCGCGGTCACCGAAACCAGTCCGGCGCATCGCCTTGCGTATCACCGCTACTCATCGGACCGCGTGGTGGAGTTTCACAACGCCATGGTCGACGTGATCCGGCGTCACGCGCCGGGCCGTTTCATCACGCACAACTTCATTCCCATGGCCGAGACCGACGTGGACAACTTTGCGCTGGCCGGCCCGCTCGACTTTGCCAGCTACGACAACTATCCGCTCGGCCGCACCGACCTGCACTTTGCAGGCGCGCCGGCTGAAGAATTCCGCCGCTACATGCGTACCGGGCACCCGGATCTTTCGACGTATACCTTTGACCAGACGCGCTGCCTGACGCCCGGGCACAAGGGCTTCTGGGTCATGGAGCAGCAGCCCGGTCCGGTTAACTGGGCGGCGAGCAACCCGCGGCCAGCGCCCGGCATGATTCGCCTGTGGACCCTGGAGGCGTTTGCGCACGGAGCGACGTGCGTCAGCTATTTCCGCTGGCGCCAGGCACCGTTTGCACAGGAGCAAATGCACGCCGGCCTGCTTCGTCCTGACAGTTCGGAGGCGGGCGCGTGGGCAGAGGTGGAGCAGGCGATCGCCGAGGCAGCGAAGTTAGACATCGATGCGCTGCCCGCCGTGCAGTCGTCCGTAGCGATAGTGACGAGCAGCGAGAGCTTCTGGCTTGCATCCATAGAGCGCCAGAGCGAGCACTATCACTACGACGAGGTGCAGTTCGACTACTACCGGGCGTTGCGCGAGCTCGGTGTGACGGTGGACTTCGTCGGGCCAGACGCGGACCTGTCTGGCTATTCACTGGTTGTGGTGCCGTGTCTCGCCCACGTTGACGATGCGTTTGTTGCGCGTTGCCAGGCTTCGCCCGCGCGCTTTGTGTTTGGTCCACGCACGGGGGCAAAGTCCGACGAGTTTTCCATTCCACCGAACCTGCCGCCCGGCAGATTGCAGTCACTTGTTCCGGTGAAAGTGCTGTCGGTGGAAACGCTGCGCCCGGACTGTGCCGAGCCGCTTCACTGGCAGGGCCGCGAGTATGCGAGCACCACGTGGTGCGAAGAACTCGATCCCGGCGGCGGAGACGTTGTCGCGACGTATGCCAATGGCGGCGCGGCTGCGGTACGCCGGGATCGTTTCGTTTACCTGGGCACGCTAACGGGCAGGGAGTTTCTGCGTGACTTCCTTCGCGCGCAGTGTGACGAGACCGGCGTTGCGACGCTGTCGCTTGCCGAAGACGTGCGAGTTCAGCAACGCGGCAATCTGTGTTTTGCGTTCAACTACGCGGAGGTCGAGCACGACCTGCCGATTGATGAAAGCGCGACGCTGTTGCTGGGCTCGCGACGCATCAAACCGCGCGACGTGACGGTCTGGACGCGCTGACGCAGCGGAGGCATCTGTTGCCTCGGGTACACCGCTGTGCTACCACTTTGCCGCAGTCATCACGGCCATAACCCAGTCACCTGCCGGGGCGCGAGAATCCGACCATGACCATTCAAAACGCTATATTTGTAGGCATTACGGCACTCATCGCGCTACTGACTTACCTCAAATGCCGCGCTGCACCGAAGCAGTCAACGGCAACAACGGAAGGCGCAAACAAGGAAGTGTTTCTCGCCGGTGGTGGGCTCTCGTGGTTTTTCGTGGCGGGCTCGATCACGCTCACGAACCTGAGCACGGATCAGCTCGTTGGCATGAACGGCAACCAGATGGCACTGCTGGCCTGGTGGGAGCTGGCGGCGGTCGTGGGGCTTGTCATCCTGGCCAAGGTCTTTCTTCCGGTTTACTACAAGTACAACTGCACAACGACGACGGAGCTGCTCGAGAAGCGCTACAACGATCACCACATTCGGGCGCTGATCGGCACGCTGTTTTTGCTCGGCAACGTATTCATATTCATTCCGTCGATGCTGTACAGCGGTTCGCTCTTCATGCAGACGATGTTCGCCTCTGACATGCCGATCATTTTCATCGCGATTGGCTTTGCCTCGGTCGGCGCGGCCTACGCGGCCTTTGGCGGGCTGCGCGCGGTCGCTGTGTCTGACGCGTACAGCGGCGTGTTGCTGCTGTCGCTGGGCATCCTCGTGGTGTACCTGGCGCTCAAGGCGATCAGCTTTGATTTCTCAGGCATCCCCGCGGAGCGCCTGACGATGATCGGCAGCAACGATTCGCCGATTCCCTGGCACACACTGCTGACAGGCATGGTGTTCATCCAGATCTTCTACTGGAGCACCAACCAGACGATCACACAGCGCGCGATGGCGTCACCGACCATCAAGGAAGGGCAGAAGGGCGTGCTCGTGGCGGCTGCGATTCGACTGCTGATCGTGCCGCCGATGATCGTGATTCCAGGCATCGTGTCCTTCAAGCTGTACGGCGACATCGGTGACGCGGCCTACGGGCGCATTGTCGGCGACGTTCTTCCGGCGTGGCTGTCGGGCGCCTTTGCGGCGGCTATCGCGGCGGCGGTGCTTACAAGCGTCAATAGTGTGCTCAACTCCTCGACGGCGATCTACGTATGTGACATTCACGAGAAGTACATCGGTACAACGCCAAACGTCTCTCGGCTGAACGGCATCATTACGGTTTGCATCGTGCTGATTGGCCTTGCGCTCGTGCCGGTTTACGCGACGGCGGAGAGCATCATCAATATCATCCAGCAGCTCTACGGCCTTCTCAGCATGCCGATTCTCTCGGCATTCATCGTGGGGCTTCTTTTTGACGACGTGGATTCACGGGCTGCGATCGGGGCGGTGATCTTTGGCGTGCTTCTTTACGCCTTCTTTTCCTTTGTGTGGTCGCCCATTCACTACATCCACTTGATGTTCATTACGCTGGTTAGCTGCGTTCTCGTGGCGGTGTTCGTCAGCCGCGTTGTTTTCGGTACGTCACCTGCGATTCGTTTGGGGGCTCGTTCACCAGCTGCCTCCTAGTGCTCGTCGGATCACTTTGTAGGCCGGTCCTGGGAAGGAGGCGGCCTTTTTCAGGGACGCCGTAAACACGTCCCTGTGGGCTCGAACTCGGCATCCCTGCCTCGTACGCCCTGAAAAATACCGCCTTCTCCCCAGCACCTGTCTCGGCGGCAGACTGACACGCTCTCAGGCTTAGGCGTTCCGCCAGTTTTCTTCGCTGCGTTGCCCTTAGGCTTTGAGGTGGAAGACGAGGACGGTTTCCGGATGGAGTATCGGCAGCTGCATGCCCGCATTCATTAGCGCGGCGCCGGTGATTGGGGTTTTGCTGATGACGTCCAGCACCGACTCCGTGTAGGTGAACGGGTTTGTTGGCCAGATGAGTTCCACGGTGTAGAGCGCGTCGGGGTCGAGGCCGCGGAAGCACAGGCGGGCCGGGGCGCTGTGCGGTGGGGTGGCGGTGACGGCGTAGGAGAACAGGGCTTCCTGGCGGTCGGGTGACACGATGCCGAAGGCGTGTTCATGGCTCGCCGGTTCCAGGCGCACCAGGTCGCCCGAGAAGATGAGTGCCCGGTGTTTTTTGTGCAGGGCGATGGCGGCTCTCAGCTCGTCCTTTTCCGCGTCGTCCATCGTCAGCAGGTTGGCTTCCACGCCCATGTCGCCGAACAGGGCGACGGCGGCGCGGGTCGCCATGCTGAGCGTGCGGCCGGTGATGTGGCAATCGCGGGGGCCAACATGGGCGCCCATGACTTCTGCAGGGAAGAACATCGAGAAGCCTTTCTGGATGCGAAGCCGGTCGAGCGCATCGTTGCTGTCGGAGGTCCAGACGCGGTCGGTGTGCGCGAGCACGCCGTAGTCTGTGCGGGCGCCGCCGGAGGAGCAGCTTTCGATTTCGACCGATGAGTGAGCTTTGCGCACGCGCTCGAGCAGCGCGTACAGGGCCCGCGTCTGGTGATGGGTTGCCGGTTTACCGTGCTGGTTGCCGGGCTGGGCGAGGTCCCGGTTCATGTCCCACTTGAGATACGTGATCGGGTACGCGGACAGCAGGGCGTCGATGCGTTCGAACAGGTAGTCGGTGACTTCCTTTCGCGTCAGGTCGAGCACGAGCTGGTGGCGCGCCATCAGCGTTGGCGCTTCGGGCACGCTCAAGGCCCAGTCGGGGTGGGCGCGATACAGGTCGCTGTCGGGGTTGACCATCTCGGGTTCGATCCACAGGCCGAATTCCATGCCGTGCGCGTTGACGTGGTCGGCAAGCGGTGTGAGTCCCTTCGGAAAAATCGACTCCTCGACGTACCAGTCGCCAAGGCCGGCGCGGTCGGAGCGCCGGTGGCGGAACCAGCCGTCGTCAAGCACGAAGCGTTCTGCGCCAATGTCGGCGGCGGCGTCCGCGAGCTCCAACAGCAGCGGCATGGTCAGATCAAAGTAGGCCGCTTCCCAGGTGTTGAAATGCACAGGCTTGAGCTTGCCCTGAACACGAGCGTCGGTGAGTCGTGAGCGAACGAAGCGATGCAGGCGCCGCGAGGCGCCTGACAGTCCTGCGTTCGAATGGACGCCGAAAAGCTCTGGCGAGCGGTAGCTTTCACCGGGCGCGAGGGTTACTTCGCCGGGCAACAGCAGCTCGCCGAGCTGCGCGTGGCAGCGGCCGTCCGACAGCTCCTCGACAAGCAGCCGGTGGTTGCCGCTCCAGCCAAGGTGCAGGGCGATGGCGGCGCCGTGTTCCTCGCTCGTGTTTCGTGCGTGCACAATCACGCCGGGAAAGTTGTCGTGAGAAGTGCGTCCGGCGCGGTTTTCACGCAGGTAGGTGCCCGCGCTTCGCTCGACGTGATGCATCTGGAACTCGTGCGCCCAGCGTCCTTCAAAGCCGATGATCTGGTCATAGTGCATGGGCACCGGTATGCACGGCGCGTTGCACGCGTCCACGCGTATATTGCTCTCGCCGATGTTCGTTACCTCGGTCGACGCACGCAATACATTGCTGCCAGCGTCGAGCTGTAGCCGATGTTCGATGCGCAGCTGCGTGGCGCGACAGGTCGACACGATAGCCAGGCTGTTGTCATCGCCGGCAGTCGCCGCGTCAATCCGCGAGTAGACAGCCCAACGCCCGTCGTCCCGCTGCACAGCGATGCCCGGCGTTCCCATGAAGCCGGCGCCAGCCTGCGGTGACAGGGATATCGGCGAGTCGAACTCAGGCCTGGCCTGTGCTTCCTGACGAGTGGCGAGAACGCCGAGCATCTCCGGCGTGGTCGCCTCGCCGAGGCGCTCGCCCCAGTACAAAATGGCAGGAGCGTCGCCACGACAGTCCACCACCACGGTGCAGTCGTCGGAGTGAAGTGAGTAAAACGAATGTTCAGCGCTCATGGCATACCCGCGGTAAAGTTAAGTCTGGCATTCGCCGGCAGGACAACGGATGATAGTCTCACAAAACGTCCAAGGGTAAGGAGCGCAGCATGCGGAACCGGGCAAGACACTCTCTTTTGCTTTCCATCGCCATTGTAATGACGATGGGTCTTGTTGCCTGTAGCGGCGGCGGCGAGGCAGACGGCGGCCAGCAGGCGGCGGCGGAGCCGTCAACGGAGGAACAGGCGATGCACACCGTGACCATCGTGGCGGAAGTACCGGAGGACGCGCCAACGACCTACGTTGCCGGCAACCTGCCTGCGCTCGGCCCATGGCACCCGGCCGCGCTGGAGATGAAGGGCACGGGCGCGCGGCGAACGGCTACGGTCAGCGTGCCGCATGGCTACCGGCTGGAATACAAGATCACGGCAGGCTCCTGGGAACGCGAGGGCCTTGGACCGTCCGGGACGGTCATGCCAGCGTTCACCGCGGCGGTGGACAAGGATATGGAAGTGACGGCGCAGGTCGCCGGCTTCCGCCAGGACCCTCGGGTATTTATTGCCGACTGGCAGGGCGCCGACATCGAAGGCGAGCTCGTGTACTGGCTGGACGTGGAGTCGGAAAACCTGGCCGAGCCGCGGCACGTGGTGACCTGGCTGCCGCCCGGCTATGACGCGAGCAGTGACCGCACTTACAAGGTCATCTACATGCACGACGGCCAGAATCTCTTCGACCCTCGCATTTCTTACACAAACGTCGACTGGGGCGTTGACGAAGCCATGATGCGCGGCGTGAAGGCCGGTGACTATGAGCCGGCGATTATCGTCGGCGTCTGGAACACAACCGCGCGGCTGCGCGAGTATTCGCCGTGGGACGAAGCTGCCAGCTACGCGAAGTTTCTGCTGACCGAGCTAATGCCCAAGGTCAACGAGGAATTCAACGTGGCGCAGGGCAGGGAGAACACCTTTGTGATGGGCTCATCCATGGGCGGGCTGGTGTCGTTCTATCTCGTGAAGGAACACCCGGATGTCTTCAGCGCATGCGGCTGCGTTTCCACGCACTTTACCTGGTCGCAGCAGATGCTCGACTGGTCGCTCGGCAAAGACCCGTCACAGTCCGACCCCGAGCCGTTTGTCGTAAAGGACATTGCCGGCGGCGCCACCATGCCGAAAGACGTCAGGCTCTACTTTGACTACGGCACGGAAGGCCTCGACGCGGCGTACGACGGGCCGCACCAGGCGGTCAAGGCCTGGCTGCTGGAGCAGGGCTTCGAGGAAGGCACAACGCTTAAGATGCAGCAGTTCGACGGCGCCGATCATAACGAGACGGCGTGGCGCGCACGCGTCGACCAGCAGCTTGCCTGGATGCTTGGTGACGGATCAGGTTAATGAGCGCGGCGCGCCGCTTCAGGCGCGCGCCGGCAACTCAACCCTGAAAAACCGCGTGTACATCACCGGCACCACCAGCAACGTCAGCGCGGTGGCGAAAGCAAGGCCAAAGATAATCGTCAGCGCCATGGGCAGGAACATTGCGGTGCCGCCCCACAGCAGCGGCGTCATGCCAAGCACCGTGGTTGCCGTTGTCAGGAGAATCGGGCGCAGGCGCTGCTGCGCCGCGTGGAACACGGCGTCTGACTCCGAGCGACCAAACTCATTTATCTCGATGGCAATACGGTCGAGCAGCACGATGGCGTTGTTGATGATGATGCCGGACAGCGAGATCAGGCCAAGAATCGTAAAGAAGCCAAAGGTGGAATTCGCCACGAGCAGACCGAAGGTCACGCCGATGAGCCCGAGGGGAATCGTGGTGAGAATGATCACCGGCCGCCGAATGGAATTGAACTGGGCCACCAGCAGCAGAAGGATAAGCATGCCGGCCATCGGCAGCTCCGCGGCAATTGAGGCGTTGGCGTCGCCGGACTCCTCGGTCTCACCGCCAATCGCAAACTCGTGACCATTGGGCCAGGCTCGCTGCGCCTGTTCCAGCCAGGGAAGAAGCTCTGCCGTTACCGTCGCCGCCGTTGCGCTGGCGCGCAGCTGCACGTTGAGTGACAGGGTTCGCTCGCGGTCCCGGCGCTCGATGAGGCCGGGCTCGAAATCCAGCACCGCGTCGGCTACCTGCTTGAGCGGCACGTTCATGCCAGTACTCTGCGAGAACACCGTAAGACCCTCGAGCTTGCTGATATCCTGGCGATATGCGGCGGTCGTTCGAAGCGTTACCGGTATGATCTCGTCGCCTTCGCGATACTGCGTCAGGTCAATGCCTGTCAGGCTGGCCTGCAGGGAGTAGGCCACGTCTTCGCTGGTCACGCCGGCCCGTCGGGCAAGCTCCTGGTTTACGCGAATCTTGAGCTTCTTGGTTTGCAGGCCCCAGGAATTTCTGACGTCGGACACACCCGGGAGTTGGTAAAGGTAGTCTGTGACTTCATCCGCCATGCGGTAAAGCGTGTCGAAGTCGTAGCCGGACAATCGCACGATGATTGGATAGCCGACCGGCGGTCCGTTCTCCAGGCGCTTGACCTGAGCGGCAAGGTCGGGATGACTCGTGCGGATGAACTGTTCGATCTCTTTCATCACCGGTTCAACGTCACCGCCGTTGAAGGTATTCGCGATCAGGAACGAGTTTGCAGGGTTCGGGTTGGGCGGGTTCAGGCTGAGCATAAACCGTGGTCCGCCGTCGCCGATAAAGGTCAGCCAGTTCTTCACCATTCCGGCGTCCTGCTGGTAGAAGCGTTCTTCTACGAAGCGATCGACGCTGCTCACCACCTCCTGGCTCGCCTCGATGGAGGTGCCAAGCGGCATCTCGAGCTTCGCCGTGAAAATCGGGTCTTCTGACGGTGCGATGAATTCCTGGCGCACCATACCCATGCCGTTTATTGCAAGAGCGAACAGCACCACGATCAGCGTGAGAAACTTGTACGGGTTGTAGACCGCAGACGTGAGCAAGCTGCGGTACATGCCGTACCACCGGCCGTCAAACGATTCATCCCGGGATCCTTGCACCTTCTTCACGCGCAGGGCCATCGTCGTCAGCATGGGGATGAACGTCATCGCGATCAGCCAGGACAGGAGCAGCGTAATAGCGACGACGTAGAAGATATCCGCGG
>JBCAXP010000045.1:0-19015 GCA_038533995.1 Pseudomonadota bacterium | reverse complement strand
CCCTTGTTTCCGCAGCGCTGCTACTCGCTGCACAGCTTGTGCTTGCGGACGATGAGTGGGCCCCAAGGCCGGAAGACGTTGAGGTTATCCAGACGGGCCCCACCGTCATGTACAAATATCGGGACGCTGACGGCACGATGGTTGTTCAGGGCCAGCCGCCACCGGGTTTTCTCAATCCGCGTGAAGCCGCTGACGATGACAGCCCGGCGGGCGACGCGGCGCCGCAGCCGGCGTCGGCGCTTGCTGAGACAACAACGCTGCCCGCTTCGGAGCCACCGGCTGACACGCAGGCGCTTGCGATGGCGGCGCTCGGTGCGCTTTGTCTCGTCGCGGGACTCATACTCGCTCTCCTGAAACCCGTTACGCGGCTGCTGCGAGAAACCGCACTTGAACGGGTAGTGCGCCAGTCCGGCTTTCCGGCGTTCACGGGCGTGCAAATGCCACGCCAGACCGGTGGTGACCTCAACCTGGAGCACGTGCTTTGCACGCCCTCCGGCCTGCTCGTGCTGGAGGCGCCGGACATCTCGGGGGTGGTTACCGGCGGGCCGGCGCTTCCGTCGTGGTCATGCGGCAGCAAAACTGAGCGCGTGGAGGTACCCAACCCGCTGCTCCAGGTTCAAAGCAACGTAGCTGCTGTCAGCGAACTGGTCGGCGGCGTGCCCGTCTTCGGGCGAGTCGTATTGACCGAAAAGGTGACGTTTCCGCTCGAGCCGCCTGCTGAAGTGCAAACACTGAAGGCGCTTCGGGAAAGGCTGCCTGGCTTTGCCGAGAAGCCGACGTCGGAACGCGAACTCGGCGGCGCGTGGCGGCTGCTGATGCGCTACCCGCGCGAGGCCGATACGTTGCCCGCGGTGCCCTACAGGCCGGGCGCAGGGGCATGGGTCGCACGGCACTGGCAGGGCGCTGCCGGCGCAGCGTTGGGGCTGGCTGGCATAGCCATGATTGGCGCGGCGCTCGTCATTGCCGCATAAAAAACGGCCGCCCTTTCGAGGCGGCCGTTAGTTTCTTTTCAGTTGTTTTTGTTGCGCTGTGCGCGAGCTAGCCGCGGCGGCGGGCCCGCGCGCCGGCAACCCCGGCAAAGCCAATGGCCAGCAGTGCCAGCGTGGCCGGTTCCGGCACGTCGCTGGGATCGATGATCGTCAGCATGCTGCTGAAGTAGAGGCTGGCATCGCTCTGCGGATCATTCTGGATCAGGTAGAAACCGGAAGTGGGGGCCACTTCGCTCAGCATGAGCGAGATGATTGCTGTCTCACCGTCCGCCAGGTTGAAGTTCCATCCCATTGCCATCGACACATCTTCCGGCTGGTTAACCACCGAGTCGAAGATGCCGTTGTCCAGTGTGTCGTTCAGGAAGTGGCCGAAGATGTCGCCGCCAATGAAGCCCGGCTCGTCGATCTCCCAGCTCTGGCCGGCGGCCGCGGAGCCGCTGGTGCTGCCGACCTCATTAAAGAAGCCGTTGATGGTCTGGTCTATGTCATGGTCGAAGAAACTCACCATGGAGTGGGTGCCGGTGCCAGTGATGGACACCGAAATCGTGCCGAGACCCGAGGAGTAATCGAAGCCGCCGTCGTTGACGCCGGGTACGCCTGACAGGTCGCTGACGTCGTTGTCGCACCCTGCCGGGCAGTAGGTGGTGCCGTCGATGTTCAGGCCAAACTCGGCGAGATCGATAGTGGCGGCCTGCGCTGCTGCCGCCATCCCAAGACTGGCTGCTGCTGCAAGTGAGAGTTGAACAGCCCGTGTGATTGTTTTCATTCCTGCCACCTCGATTGCTCTTCCGGCATCATGTAATTGTTATTGCAGGCGTATTCCGTCGCCGCACCGTATCGATGCAATGTTTGTGCCACGCACCTGCAGTGCCGCCTAATCGACTGTGCGGAAATGGTTTCCCCGGGTGGGAGGGCACGCGGCGCAGGGTGGACGCTGCCGGTACGCCCGGAATTGTAAGATTCTCCGACACCCGGCCCGCCGGAGCGGGCCGGGAGGTTATGTCAGCGGCGTCGCGCGGCGATGAATCCGAGGGTGCCTGCGAGCAGCAGGAGGCCAGTGGCCGGCTCTGGCACCGCGGCGACAGACGACGGGCCACGACCGCCGCCCGCCGAGATGTTGTTGCCGATATCGAACCCGGGCAACGTCATGGCCAGCGGGCTGACATCTGAGCCCGACGCGAACATCCCGTGCATGCCGTAGCTGGTGCTGAGGTTCAGCTGGTCGGCAGCAGGTGCCAGCACGCCAATGGCCAGTGCCAGCCTGTTCAGCGCCTGTGCCACGTGCACGCGCGGCGGCAGCGAGGCAGGCCCGAAGGTCTCGGGCACGTAGCTGCCGTCAAAGGCTTTTGCCTTTTTGTTCGCTACGAAGGGTCCGAAGACAGCGCGCTCACGGAGCGAGTTGCGCGTTGCAATGGCCGCGGCGGACGTTGGCGCAAGGCTCGGGAGCCCTGCGGTTGCCCACAGGCCTGCGGGTTCGGCGGCCTGGGCGTCCGGGCTATCGGTGAAAAGTTGGGTGGCGGAGGCGCTGTGCCCTGCCCCGATCGCAACCATTGCGGCCGCGGCAGCCAGTACCCCTGTAAGTCGACGAGTCATGCGTGTGCCCATCCTGTGTGATTTCTGGTCAGCACCGCGTGCCTGCTCTGCCAGGGACAGGCTGTGCTGTGTCTCTCTCGCAGTTCCTCGGGGTGTGGTTCTGCGGGGTCTGTATCAATGCAAACGCTGTGCCAAAGCGCGCATTATGTTAAAAATCATTCAGTTGACAATTATACATAATCACCAAATTTTGCAATATGTAAAAAAAGCCGACAAGCGGTCCGCCGCGGTTTCAGTGCGCTGGTGGCAGGTGCGCTGCTATTCTCGATGAACCCGCTGTGGCGGCTTCCCGCACCGCCGCCTTACAGCTTGATCAGACGCAGGCGGCCAGATGACACGACTCGTTGTTGCTCTTCTTTTGCTTGGTGTCGCGGCAGCGCCGCGGCCGGCGGTAGCGGGCGATGAGCCCTACCTGGTCGTGCTGGGAATCGCGCAGGACGCCGGGTACCCGCAGGCCCAGTGCTACCAGGAGCACTGTCTGCGCGCCTGGCGCGATCCGGCATTGCGGCGCATGGCGACATCGATTGCGGTGGTGAACCCGGCTGCCGATGCGAGCTACCTGTTCGAGGCGACACCGGATATCCGGCAGCAGCTGTTTGACCTGCACACGGTCGCGCCTGCCGAGCGTTTTGCGCTCAGCGGCGTATTCCTCACCCACGCACACATCGGCCACTACACCGGTCTCATGCACTTCGGGCACGAGGCCAGTGGCGCGTCTGAACTGCCGGTGTTCGCCATGCCCCGCATGCGCCGGTTCCTTGCCGGCAACGGGCCGTGGGACCAGCTCGTGCGTTACAAAAACATCGTGCTGATGCCGCTTGAGGCGGGCAAGCCGGTGGCGTTGGACAGCGCGCTTTCGGTCACGCCGCTGCTGGTGCCCCACCGGGACGAATACAGCGAGACTGTTGGCTTTCGCATCGCTGGTCCGTCGCGCACTGCGCTGTTCATTCCGGACATCGACAAGTGGTCGCGATGGGACGGCGACATCGTGGAGCAGGTGCGGTCGGTCGATTACGCCTTTCTGGATGCAACGTTCTTCGCCGACGGTGAGCTGCCCGGGCGCAGCATGGCCGAGATTCCGCACCCGTTCGTAGTCGAAAGCATGCGGCTTTTTTCTGGCCTGGCAGCGGCCGAGAAGGCGAGGGTCTACTTCATCCACCTGAACCACACGAATCCCCTGCTTGACGACAGCAGCAGCGCTTACAAGCAGGTGGTGGAGGCGGGATTTTCTGTTGCCAGGCAGGGCCTGAAGTTGCCGCTGTAGAGCGCGCGTATCGACTTCAGACAGCGCCGATCAGGCGCAGCACTTCCGGTATCTGTTTCTTGAGTTTGAAAAAGCCTCGGGTGGCGTGAGGCCAGCTTGCCTCGTCGTATTCGCGGCGGAGCTGAATGAGCTGCAGGCCGTTTGCGGCAAGGTCCGGCGCGAGCTGTGCCAGCCGGGTTGCTACCGGCCCCACGGGGGCCGCCGCCGTCACGAAGGTATCGATGCCGTGAGCGCTCGCGGCGCCGGTCAGTGCGGCGAGCCAGTCGTCGCTGTCGGCAAAGGCGCAGGGCACGTCGAAGGCGGTTTGAGCACGCGCCGCGGCGTCCGTGAGCGCCGCGGCGGCAAAGTCGACATGACGCTGACATTCGCCCAGCGGCGATGGGGAAGGCGTCGCCGTTAATGCCACGACCGCGGCCGGCGGGGTGTCGAGGGTGAGCGTTTCCGGTGAGCAATCCTCAGCGGTAATCACCAGCGCGTAGGGCCGGTCGAAGGCGAAGCTCGGGACTGTTGGCAGCGGCTTCACGCCGTACTCGCGGCTGTCGTCGAGTGGCGGTGCTTCCTCGGCCAGCTGGCCGACGGGGTTGAAGCGGCCGTCGGTGTAACGGGCAATGTTGGAGGGGCGGGCAAGGTAGGTCTTGCCGCGGGTGTGAAGGCCACCGACCCAGCGCCAGCTCAGCGTATTGGACGCCGGGTCACCGTCGACAAGGTGCTGCAGGAAAAAGTCTGCCCCGAGCTGCCAGGGCAACTGCAGCGTGTAAAGCCAGATGCTGGCGAACCACATGCGCGCGTGGTTGTGCAGGTAGCCGGTATCGCGAAGCTCGTGGCACCACGCATCGAAGCAGTCGATGCCGGTGCGCCCTTCGATCGCCTGCCGGTAGCGCTCATCGAGCGCGCGCTCATGGGCCAGTCGGTCGGCCAGGCCGCGAATGTCGGCGAGGTAGTCCGTCCAAACGGCCGGGCGATGCTCCAGCCAGCCCTTGAAGTAGGCTCGCCAGAAAACTTCCTGGACGAACTTCTCGGGGCGAGGCCAGGGATGCTGGGCGAGAACGCTCGACAGAACGTCGTGTTCAAGCAGCAGGCGGTGCCGCAGAAACGCAGACAGCCGCGACACGTTGTCGCGGCTGCCGGGGCCGTGGTCGTAGTTGCGCCGGTCCGCGTAGCGGCGGCCGGCCTTCGGCAGAAATTGCGCCAGCGCTTCTTCGGCGGCAACTCGCGTTGCCGCCAGTTCACCGGCGCCTGCCGTCACTTAGGGCGTTCTAGCCCTTCGGTGCCCAGACGCTGCACCAGCCTTTGCCGGAGACTGCTTTGCCCGGGAAGATCTGGCAGCCTGCGTAAGCGTCGTCGGCGGTGCCGGCGAACAGAGCGCAGTTGTTGCAGAAACGGTCCGCCGGGCGCTTGGCGGCGTCTACCGTGGTGGCGTCGCTCACGTAGCTCAGCGCTGCGGCGGCGGGGTCCTTTTCGTCCAGCTTGGCAAGCTCTTCCGCGCGAGCGCGGGCCGACACAAGGCCGGCGGCCGATGCGGCAGCGGTCATGCCAGCAACCTTTACAAAGTCGCGGCGGCTGAGGCCGGCGGCAGCGGCCTTTGATTTCCGATGATTGCTCATAGTGGCTCCTGAGTGTTAAATCGTACGCAACGTTAAAAAAAGCGAGTGTGCTCCGCAACCTACCTTAGTCTAACGCCTGGTGGGCGGAGCTTTCGTTACTAATTGCAACCACCAGGTGCGGTGCGGGCAGAGGACGTGCCTCAACCGCCGTCCGCGCCAGGTGGGGTGTGTTTTTCGTGTTTAATAATTGTCTATACTGTACTTGAACAAAAGCTAATCATCAAGTGAGTCGGTCGCACAAATTGCCCCCTGTCGGGAGCGCTCGCTCGTGAAGCGCGTTGCAGTCATTGGCGCCGGGCTGTCCGGACTGGTGCTCGCCCGGGAGCTCGGCACCGCCCATGATGTCACCGTGTTCGAGAAAAGCGCCCGGCTTGGAGGGCGTCTCGCCAGCCGTGAAGCCGGTCCATGGACTTTTGACCACGGGGCGCAGTTCTTCGTTCGCCGGGGCCGCGCTGCGCGGGCGCTGCTCGATGCGCTGGAAGCCGCCGGCGCAATCGCAGCCTGGCGAGCGAGCTTCCGCGAATTCAACGGCACCACCGTGTCGGCACAGCGGGACTGGACAGAAGAATATCCACACTACGTGGGCATGCCTTCCATGCGATCGATTGGGGAGTGGCTGGCCCGGGACGTTCGAGTTGTTCTGGACACACCGGTAACGGAGGTGTCCGAGGCTGCCAACGGGTGGCATGTCCACGGCGCCGACGGCGAGGCGCTGGGACACTTCGACTGGGTGGTGACAACCGCGCCGGGGCCGCAGTCGGCGGCGCTCGTCGCAGCGGAACCGCTCAATGAACGCACGCACGGGCAACCGCCAATGCGCGCCTGCAACGCGCTCATGCTCGGCTTTGACGAGCCGCAGGCGCTCGACTGGCAGGCGGCGCTGGTGCGCAACGCGAACATCAGCTGGATGTCGGTCAACAGCAGCAAGCCAGGCAGAGACGAACCGTTTTCCATGGTCGTGCTGTCCACCAACGCCTGGGCGGATGCGCATCTCGACTGGCCAGACGACAAGGTCGCCGAATTCGTGCTTGAGGAAGCGGCGCGCGTCGGCGGCATCGATCCGGGAGCTGCCGTGCATGTGGCAATCAAACGCTGGCGCTATGCAAACGTTGCTCGCCAGGCCACGGCGTCGTACTACCTTGATGCCCAGCGCGGCGTGGCGGCCTGCGGCGACTGGTTCGTGCAGGGGCGCGTGGAAGGTGCCGTTGCCAGCGCATCGGCGCTCGCCGCCGCGCTGCTAGCGTAGTGTCCCAGCCGCTACGGCCCGCGCTTTACGGCGCGCACTCTACGGCAACACGGCAGCGGTGACCCGGTAGGCTTCGAGGATGCGCCGGACGGGCTCCGTCAGGCTGTCATCCCACTCAGTTGCGTCCAGCGTTTCGGCCACCAGCGTTTCGGCAAGTGCCGGGTCGATACGCTCCAGCGCGGCGATGCTGCTCTTGACCACCCGAGGCGCGTTCGAGCGTAGCAATGGCTCAAGCCGCCCCTGGTCGCATGCCAGCACATGCGGCGTCAGCGCCTGCACGGATTCACTGACGAGCCGCGGCCGGTGCGACGCAAGATCGTACTCGACATCGGTGTTGCCAATGAGCTCGCGCGCCACGTTTGGCAGCCACGCCGCGGTGTGAGCCTCTGGCAGAGTAGCGAGCGTTTCCACGAGGTATGAGGCCAGTTCGTCGCTCAGCGTCGGCGTGGCCTTGCCAATGCGATAGGCGTGATCGGCGTCGATGCTGACACGCAGGCCCTCATTGAGAAACAGTTCGCCGGCGGCCAGGGTGCGCGTGCGCTGGTCGTCGGAACGCAGCAGCCGCACCAGCGCGGCCACCGTGGAACTCCTGAGCGCTTCGTCTTGCTCGGCGCCGATGGTCAGGAAGAGCGCGCGCACGTCGTCGGTAGCGGGGAAAAGCGCACCGGTGTCGAAGCCGCGCAGGGTGACCACGCGCGGGCCGTCCGGGTCGATGAGCTTTTCCTCGCGTCGCTGGGGATGGCTCACGACAGCTGTGAAGCCAACGATGTACGGCTCGCCGACGGTGACATCGCCGAGTGCGCCCTCTTTCATGCGAACGGTTACCCGTGCTGCATCGTCGCTGCCCGAGAAACGGGCAAGTGCGGCAAAGGTCACGGAGTCAGTCGTTTTCTCCACGGCGCGGCCTTCGATCACGGTGATGTGACCGCGGGCAAGCTCGGTCAGCGGCGGCTGGAACAGGCGCGCCGCGTGAGCTCCTGCTGGCAGCAGGGCAAAGCAGACGGTCGCGATCAGTATGGCGCGAGAAATCATACAAAAGGTCTTGGCTAAGTGAGGCGGGGCCCCGGAATCGGGGCCCCGCCATCAGTGCGCTGGTTTACCGACCGGGCTACTGAAAGGTCGTTGTGCTGACGTTGCTCGGTTCGCAGCTGGTGAAGTCCACCGCCTGGAAACGCAGCGTGGCGCCGCTCGCCTGGGCAGGGAAGTCCCGGGAGAACACCGCGTCGCCGTCAGCGTTGCCCTGGGCAATACCGAACAGGCGGGCATTACTGATGCCCAAGGTCGTGCTGCAGCCAAGGATGTTAATGGTGCTGGAGCCGGTGTTGCGGCCGAGATAGAGCAGCTGGAAACCATTGGGCGTGCCATTGCTCGTATCCCACTCGTTGGTCGCGCCGGCCACGCCGGGGTCCGCATCGCCCAGCGTGTACAGCACCGGCGGGTTGTCGCCGCAGCTCGGGAAGCGGAAGGCACACACGCGCGTGTTCCACTCGACAAAGCCGCTTTGCTCCACGTACTCCTGGAAGGTGTAGAACGTGCACTGGTCTGCCGGGTCGAGGCTGGTGCTGCTGTAGTCGCCCCAGCGGTTGGAGCCGCTCTGCGAGCCGGTACCGATGACACAGGCCACTTCGTCCTGCAGCGTGCCGGCAGGGTCGCCGACTTCGCGGCCAGTGACGAACACCGACGGGAACTCGTTGTTGGCAGCACGCGTGTACGCCATGCCAAGGTTGCCGTTCTGGTCGAGCGACACCGCGCCCATCCACCGCTCGCGGCCGTCGTTGGGTGCGTAGGTGCCGGTGTCTTTCACCGTGATGGCGTTGTAGTTGTCGACGTCGAGAATCGTCCAGCGCATGCCGCCACGGTTGCCGCCCACGTCAACGGTGTGGGCCATCGCCAGCTGGTGCTCGCCGTTGATGTTGGCGTGCGTGGCGCGGTACATCGTGAAGAACGACAGCGTGTTCAGCGAGCTGCCGCCCGGTACCTGCACGTCGTTGAGCCCGTCGTCAAAGGTCGGCACGGTCACATTCGGCAAGGCAGAGAAGCTGCCCGCCGCGGGGAAGTTCTCGCAGAACTGGAAGAAGCGGTAGGTGGATGGCGCCTGCGCTACCGAGAACAGCGGGCAGGCGCTGCCCGGTGCGACATTGCCGTTTTCCACGTGACCCGGCTGGATGCCGTCAAACTGGTTGAAGCCGCCGGGAATCACGGTCGTGGTGAAGTTCACCGTAACCGGCACCGGGCTCAGCATCGCGTTGCGGTCGAACAGCACCGCGGTGATGTCGCGGCCAAACGCCGGGTTGTTCTGCGGCAGGAAGTTGCGCCCGGTGTAGGTGTACGCACTCTGCGAGCCGTCTTCGTTAACCCACATGCCGATCTTCGGATAGTCGTTGAACGCGTTGGGCTCAACGTCGAACTGGAAGCGGGTGAAGCCCGTGGTGGGGTCCTCGCCGTCGGAGATTGCGAAGCACTGGACGCCGTCGAACGGCGCGAACTGGCTGAACACCCAGCGGCCGGCGACGTGGTCGTAGATCACAATCGGGTCACCGTTGTTGTTGGCCTCGCAGGGTCCGCCGAAGCCGGCCCAGAAGGAGTTGCCGATAAATGGTCCCTGCGGGTTGCTGCCGTCCTTGTTGGCAACGCGCCAGACAAGGTTCACGTAGCTAACGGCGTGTTCCAGGCCGACATCGCCGTTTGTGTCCGGCGGGCTTACACGGCCGCCAATCACGGCATTGTTGTCGTCGCTTGACGGGCCTTCGAAGCTCGAAATGAGCAGCGGTGAACGGGTCGGGTTGTGGCCCTTGCTCACCAGCGGGTCTACGGCGTCTTCCGAACGCTCCGGCGCCTTCGTCAGGCGGTTGAGCTGGTTCGGTATTTCGTAGGTTGTGCCGTTGCGCTGTGCCGGTGGCAGCAGCGCCTGCAGTTCGGCAAGCGATTTGTCGGTGTGGTCAATGCGCGAGGCGGTACCCAGTGTCGTCTCGGCGCCGGCCGGGGCCGCAAGGCAAGTGGCTACCAGCAGCGCGCCCGCCGCCACGCCGCGCGGCAGCGTCTTTCTCAAATAGTGGTTCATGTGCAGTTCCCTTTTGCAGCAAGCAATGGTGGTCGCGTTTCTTATTATCGTTATCGCGGTTCGATGTTGCGGAGGCCCGATCGTCTGCGTCTTGTGCGCCAGCGCCCGTGCCGTCCACCCCTGATCATACCGAGTTTGCCCGCAGGCGGCCAAAAACAGCCATAATCCCGGGCTGCAGAGGGGCACGACCGGGCAGCATGCTGGTACCCTGTCGCCCTTCTTTTTCTCATTGCCTGATCTACATGAAACGGGGTATTCGAGCATGATCAAGAAGTTATTCGTGTCATCGGCTGTGCTGTTTGCGGCCTGCGGCGGACCTGCAGAGCCGGAAATGGCGGCGCCCGCAGATGAGCCCAAGGCGGAAATGGCGGCTCCAGAGGCGCAAAGTGCACCGATGCTCGAGGGTATCGACGGGGTGCTGGCCGCGCAGCCCGAGGAAGTGCAGGCGCGCTACGCCTACCGCCATCCCAAGGAGACCATCGAGTTTTTTGGCATCGAGCCGGGCATGCGCGTCGTTGAAGCGCTGCCGGGTGGTGGATGGTACAGCCGCATCCTGCTCGCCCACCTTGGCAACGACGGACACCTAGTCGGTGCCGACTACGCGATGGATATGTGGCCGAAATTCGGTTTCATGACGCCGGAGCGCATCGAAGAGAAAAAGACGTGGGTTAGTGACTGGACCAGCGAGGCGCAGGGCTGGCGCGGCCCGCGCGATGCAGACGTGTCTGCCTTTGTGTTTGGTGAGATGCCGGCAGACTTGAATGGCACCGCCGACGTCGTTCTCTTTATCCGGGCGCTGCATAACCTCAGCCGCTTTGAGAACGACGGCGGCTTTCTGACTGAGGCGCTGGCCGATGCTTATGCTGCGCTCAAGCCGGGCGGCGTGCTTGGCATTGTGCAGCACGCAGTTGCGGACAGCGCGCCGGCAGAATCGGCGGACGGCAGCCGCGGTTACCTGCGGCAGGACCTCCTTACGCAGCAGGTCACGGCAGCTGGCTTCGAATTTGTTGCGGCTTCCGACGTCAACGCCAACCCGCTGGACCAGCCGGCCGATGATGAGATCGTGTGGCGCCTGCCGCCGTCGCTCGTCACCAGCCGCGAGGACGCAGAGTTGCGCACGCAGATGGAAGCTATCGGCGAGTCGAACCGCATGACTCTGACGTTCCGCAAACCCTGATCAATCCCTGATTATGGGCGGGCTTTAACAGCAAGCGCCGGCGTAGCACGTGGCTACGCCGGCGCAAACCGTGACTTTCGGCCTATTGGCGATATCCGCGCGAGGGTCGATAATTTCTGTCATGCGTCACGGCTCATCAACTCACAGCATTCGCCTGGCCGGCGGCCTGGTGACCTGGGCCGTGATCTCAGGCATCGCGCAGTATGTCGTGCACAGCTCGGCCGGTGGCTTCGTGCGCACCTCGTGGGTGCTGGCCGCACTTCAGCTGGCATTCCTTGCCGGCATGCTCGTAACCGGCGACCGCGTGGCCGCCGTGCGCAGCCTTGCTGCGCGCCACGTGGGCTTCGTCACGATGGTGGCGTCGGCCTTTGCCATGGCGCTGCTGGTCAGAATCGACTTTCTGCCGATCTACACGATTATCTGGATTGCGTACTCACCGCACCTGGTGCCCCAGCGCGCAGCCTACGGGCTGCTGGTAGCCGTGATGGTTGCCTGGTACACGCTGGAGCGCTTTGCCTGGGGTGAAAACGGTGCAGTGTTCTCGGCGCTGCTTTACGGCACGTTCCACTTTTTCGCGCTGCTCTCGAGCGAGTCGGTGATTCGCGCGACCCAGGCGCAGGAAGAGGCGCAGCTTCTCAACCAGGAACTGATGGCGACGCAGCAACTTCTCGCCGAGGCCTCGCGCCAGGGTGAGCGCACGCGCATCGCGCGCGACCTGCATGATCTTCTTGGCCACCACCTGACGGCGCTCACGATCAACCTGCAGGTCGCCGAGCGACAGTCCGAGGGCGATGTGCAACAGAGAATCGAGCAGTGCCACGCGTTGTCGCGGCTGCTGCTGGCGGATGTCCGCGAAGCAGTGTCGACACTGCGGGAAAATCAGCACATCGAGCTACGCGAAGCACTGAGCCTAAGCGTGCAAAACCTGCCGGGCCTCGACGTGGAACTGCGCATGGACGAAGACGTGCAGGTTGATGACGTGAACGTGGCGCAGTCGTTGCTGCGCTGTGTGCAGGAAGCGGTTACGAATACCCTTCGCCATTCCGGTGCTACGCAATGCTGGATTCACCTGTGGGCAGAGCAGGGCCACGTGCTGATGCGCATCCGCGACAACGGCACCGCGACGAACGAGGTCAGTTGGGGCAACGGCCTGACCGGCATGCGTGAGCGCATCGAGAAACTGCGCGGCAGGCTCACCGTGGAAACAGTGGGCCGGTCGCTGCAAATCGACGTCGCGGTGCCGGTGACATGAGCATCCGGATCGCGCTGATCGATGACCAGACGCTCGTACGCGAGGGCATTCGCAGCCTGCTGTCACTGTCGGACAGGGTCGAGGTGGTGGCCGAGGGCTGTGACGGCTCCGATGCTGTGCCGATAGCACGGCAAGACTCACCGGACGTCATCCTGCTCGATATCCGTATGCCAAAGGTGGATGGCATCGCCGCGCTGCATGCGCTTAAAGACGCAGGCATAGACACGCCGGTGATCATTCTCACCACGTTCGACGACCACCAGTTTGTGCTCGACGGCATCGGCGCCGGTGCAAAGGGCTACCTGCTCAAGGACGTGTCGCTCGAAAACCTCCTTGGTGCCATCCAGTCGGTGCACGCGGGCGAGACGATGCTGCAGCCGGCGTTGACCGATACGCTGCTGCGCGGGCTGGGCGATGCCTCGGAAGGTAGCGATGACAGCCTCAAGCCTGAGGCGCTGACGCCCAAGGAGATCGAGGTGCTCCGGCTGGTGGCAGGCGGCTACAGCAACCGGGAGATTTCACGGGCGCTGTGCAAGTCGGAGGGCACTGTGAAAAACCATGTGTCGAATATCCTGGCGAAAATGGGAGTGCGTGATCGCACCCGGGCCGTGCTCAAGGCGCTTGAAGCCGGGCTGCTGCAGTAGACAATCCGCTGCTGCAACGGCGCCCTTTTTCGCGCAAAATAGCGCACTCTTCACGCCTGGGTTTTTGGTCTCGGCCCCGGCGGGTTCATTCATCGAAATTCCCGATGGCGGTGCTCATGAAAAGAGTGTGGATACTCGTTCTGCTTGCGACCGCTGATGCATCGGCGCAAACGCTGGTGGAAAACCGGGATTTCCAGGACGGCTACGACACCAATCTCCTGTACGTGCACTCGACGGCCAACTACGCGTGGGACCTGGAGTCGCAGTTCGACTGGGAGCGCCTGCAGTTCGTGGACAACGCGCTGCGCGTTAACACCGGCAGCGTGTCGTCCGACAAGCTGTTCACCGACATCGAGCTCAACCTCAACGGTCAGCTCAACGACCGCTGGCGTATTTCAGGAAGCTTCGACCGGCTGGGCGCGCGGGAAAACCCGGTGACCACCGAGCAGCTGCTGCTGGGCTTCGAAGGCAGGATCGCGGGCAGCCACGCCGCGTTCGTCAACATCAATCCGGAGTACGACAAGTCGGCGCTCGATGTTGCAGTGGGCTACGGCTTTTATTCCGACAATCGCGAGCAGTATGCGCGCGTGGCGCTGCTGTTCGACGACATGAACTACGGCAGCAAAAACGACTTCGGCGGCACCCAGACGCAGGACCCGCTGGCGCTCGACTGGCAGGTTCGATGGCACGTGGGCGCCAACTGGTACCTGTACAGCGAAGGCCACGTGGGCAACGGTTACGAGCGCCAGTTCGACGACGAGAGCCTGTCACCGAGCCTTGCCTTCGAGGAGCAGCGGAACAACCGCGCCGAGCTGCGCCTGTCAAAATCCAGCGGCAACGGCGAGCTGTGGTCGGTGTGGGCCCAGTGGGCCGACTTCGACGAGACTCGCCGCTTTCGCGATCCGGCGCTCGACTATCGCTACCAGAATACCGAGCTGCGCCTTGCGGCCGAGCACGTGCGCATCATCGGCGAGCGGCATCGCTGGCGTTTCCTGCTCAACGTGACCGACAGGGAGGCGCAATCCGAGGGCGCCGACGAGCATGAGTTCGAGCGCCTCGACGTTGTGGGCGGTGTGTTCTACGAATACCTGTACCCCAACAGCGGTGTCACGCTCGCGTACGTCGCCGGCCAGCCGGATATCCAGTTCACGGCGCCGGATCCCGAGGACAGCTACGATCGCGGCGATTACTCGGACAAGGTCGTCATCGGCTACCGCTATCGCTTCTCACCGAAGGCGCAGCTACGCGCGTCGCTGGCTCACGAAGTCAGCGCATCGGGCTTCGGCGGCGGCGGCGTCCAGTTCGAGTGGTTCTTTTAAGCAACAGCGTCAATTCCGCTGATGGCCGGCACTGCTTCTGCCAGCCGTTCGAGGAACCGGCGCAGGCGAAGGGGAGTGTGGCGCCCTGACGGATAGGCCACGTGAAGGTCGAGCGATGGCGCGCGGTAGCCGGCAGGCACCGCCACCAGCTCGCCCGCGGCAAGCTCCCGGGCGATCAACCACGTCGGCAGTACCGCCAGCCCCAGGTCTGCAAGGGCCGCTTGCTTAATCGCAAAGATGTTGTTGGTGCGAACGCGCACCTCTGGCGACAGCGTCACTGGCGACCGACCGGGCCGCGACAGGGTAACGGTGCCGCCGTCAAACGGCGCCAGCGCAAGTAGCGGCAGGCGACCCGCCTGAGTGGGTGTCGCAGGCACACCGTGTTCGGCAAGCAGCCCGGAAGAGGCCACGAGCAGGCGCTCGACGCGGCCCAGCCGACGTACCACGAGCCGCTCGTCCGGCACTGGCCCAACCCTGATCCAGCAATCGCAGCCGGCTTCCGCGAAACGAATTGGTTCGTCATTGAGCTGCCAGTTGAGCGCGACTACCGGGAAGTCCCGCTGAAAAGCTGCCACGAAATCCACCAGGTGCGTCTGCCCGAGCGCCACTGGTGCCACCACGCTCAACGTTCCGCGCACCTGGCCCGTTGCGGTACCGTGCCGCTCCTCGAGCACGTCCCAGCCGTCCAGCAGCACGCGTGCGTCTGCCAGCAGCGCAGAGCCCGCTTCGGTGAGAGACAGGGCGTGAGTCGTGCGGCGCAGGAGCTGCGCATTCAGGCGCGCCTCAAGTTGCGCGAGCTGGCGGCTGGCGGAGGGCTGCGACAGCCCGAGGTCACGCGCCGCGGCGCTGATGCTGCCGGCGTCCACGATGCGCACAAAGGTCTGCAACAGGGTGAGCCGGTCGAGTGCCTGAGTCATGCATGAAGTGAATAACAAATATCAATGCTATCTGTCTACCAAATTATCGGCGGCAAAGCGATAGTGATTCCACAGACATCAACGACGCAACCTGGAGTCACGACAATGCACAACGCAGACAACATAACTTTCGCACTTGGCGGCGAACTGACGGTCAACCGGATGGGCTTCGGCGCGATGCGCCTGACCGGCCAGCCTGGCAACTTCGGCCCGTATCCCGACTGGGAAGCGGGCAAGGCGCTGCTGGCCCGGGCGGCGGAGCTTGGCGTCAATTTCTTCGACTCGGCAAGGGCTTACGGCCCGGAATGGGCGGATCGCCTGATTGCAGACGCGCTGCACCCGTATGCCGACGACGTGGTAATAGCCACCAAGGGCGGCGTCGACAAGTTTGCCCCTGATCGAATAGTCACGGATGGCTCGCCAGAGACGCTCGCAAGGCAAATCGATGCCGCGCTCGTCAACCTCAAGGTCGAGCGCATTGACCTCTTTCAGCTTCACCGGGTTGACCCGAACGTGCCGGTGGAGGAATCCGTAGGCGCCATCGACCGTGCGCGGCAGGCGGGCAAAGTGCGGCTGATCGGCCTGTCGAACGTGACTCGCGACCAGCTCGACCGGGCGCTCACTGTTGCACCCATCGCGTCCGTACAGAACCGCTTCAACCAGGCGGAGACCGGTGAGGAGGCGCTGGTCGATTACACGGCGGAAAAGGGCATCGCGTTCATTCCCTTCGGGCCGCTGGGAGCGCATCCGATGCGGCGTGGCGCGGCGCTGCCCCCCGGCGAGGCGCTAGCGTGGCTGCTGCGCCGGTCGCCCAACATCGTGGTGATACCGGGTACGACGTCGATGCAGCATCTGGAGGAGAACGTGGCGGACTGGCAGCGAAGGATTGAGTGATGAATGCGCTGCCAAACAAAGCGCTGCAAAAAAAAAGGCCGGGCGCAGGGTGCGCCCGGCCTTGGTGGTGGTGCTTCCTGGCGCTAGAACTTCGCGCGGAAGCGAACGCCTGAGTTGCGCGGCATCAGGAACGAGGTCTGCGTGAAGTCGTTGCCGCCCACGTTGACGCGGGCGTTGACGGCTTCGTCCTCGATGTTCTCGATGAACGCTTCGGCCGAGAAGCGTCCTTCCGGGGAACCCCAGATCAGGCGCAGGTCGGTCTTGGTGAACGAATCCTGGAAGCCGGCCGGGTCAATCGGCAGGTTGCCGGCAACGTTATACGAGTCGCTGTAGAACGTCTGCAGCACTGGCGTCAGTATGCCCCTGTCACCCAGGTCGAAGTCGTAGCTGGCATTGAAGTTGACCGTGATCTCCGGCGACCAGGGCGTGGTCTCGCCATCAAGCTGGATGACGCCGCCGAGGATGGTTGACCGGCCGTCGATGGTGACCTCCGTGCCGCCGACAACCGGCAGGCTGCCGCTGTAGGCCTGGTACAGGTTGCCGAAGCCAAACTCGCCGTACTCCGAATCCAGAAACGCCAGGTTGAGCGACAGCGTCAGCGCATCGGTCGGCAGCCAGGTGGTTTCAATCTCCAGGCCGCTCGCTTCGATTTCGCCACCGTTGCGCGTGGTGGTGCCGATGTTGCCCGTGTTGGGATCCACCGTCTGGAGCTGTGCGAGCAGGTTGGTGTAGTCGGTCATGTGGAACGCGGCGTTGACCTGCAGTGTGTTGTTCACAAACAGGCCCTTCATGCCGAGTTCGAAGACCTCCGATTCCTGCTCATCCGTGTCGTCCCGCGTCGCGTTGACCGAGCCGGACAGGAAGCCGGTCGAGGCGGTGCCGTAGAGCAGGATGTTGTCGTTCAGGTCCCACTCGAGGCCAAGGCGCCACGTCACGTTGTCGTAGTCGCGACTTGATGAGGCGATGCCCGGCACGTCGAGGTTGTAGGCGAACACCGTTTCCGGACGGCTCGGGATAATGGTCGGGCTGGAGCCGGCCTCGAAGCCCGGGCGAATGGTCACCGGCGGCACGTCGGAGAAGTTGCTGCCGCCGCGCACGGATTTTTGCTCGTCGTTGTACCGCAGGCCGCCAATCACGCGAATGTTGTCAGTAATCGCAAGTTCGCCCTGGAAGTAGGCGCCGAAGTAGTCGGAGATGACCTCGGTAGCGTCAACGAAGTGTCCGTTGAGATTCGTGTCACGTGACACCAGCGGCGTTCCTTCGAAAATCGGCACTTCGATCTCGTTGCCATCGCCATCGATGGCGGTTACAGAGCCGGAGCCCGAGCCGTCATCAATTGTGTGCCGGAAGTCGCTGAAGCTGAAGAACACGGTGTCTTCGGAGTAGTACAGGCCTGCCGTCCACGAGAACCGGCCGTCGCCGGTCGAGGTGATGTTGAATTCCTGCGTGAACGACTCGGCGTTTTCCTCGAACCAGAAGCGCTCGAACGGCACGGGGCCTGCGTCGCCGTCGAGGCCAACGAGGCTGTCGTAGTCGGTCCACGAGGTGATGGACTTGAGTGCGATCGAGTCAAAGTCGTAGTTGAACTCGAGCGTGATGTTGTCTTCGACAAGGTCCGTCTCGTTAACGAAGTCCTGCTCGATGTCGTAGGGTCCAAGCACGTCGAACGGCGTGGTGCCCACGCCGCCGCGCCGCGGGTTAGCGCAGTCGAAGTTGCCGCCGGCGGCGTCGGTGAGGCCGTCGGCATCAACCGGCCGGCAGATACCGCCGTACGAGAACACACCCAGCGAGGTGCCGCCTTCCTCGGAGCGGCCGAGGCGCAGGAGAATGTTGGCCCGGTCGTTGATGTCCCAGAGGCCGGACAGGCGCCAGCTCAGCTTGTCGTCTTCACCCAGGTTGCGGCCGGCGCGGTTGTTCACGTAGCCCTCGCTGGTCTGCTTGAGAGCGGCGAGGCGCAGCGCAAAGGTGTCGCTGGCGGCAAAGTTCAGGTAACCCTCGGTGCGGAAGCGGCCGAAGCTGCCGGTCTCCACCGTGGCACCGGCGCCGTGCGCTTCGGTGTCCGGCTTGTTGGTGTACAGGTTCATCGCGCCGGCGAAGGTGTTACGGCCGTACAGCGTGCCCTGCGGACCGCGCAGGAATTCGAGTCGCTCGACGTCGAAGAACTGCCGCGTCTGCTGCGAGGCGCGCGGCTTGTACACGCCGTCAACGAACACGCCGACGATGGATGCGTTATCACCAAAAGTGTTGTTCGAGTTGGCGCCACGAACGTTGAACTTGGCGTCGTTACCGATGAAGGCGAAGTTGACGCCAGGCACCAGCAGGTCGACGCGGGTGACGTCGCTGACGCCGCCCTTGGACAGCGCGTCGGCGCTGAGGCCGGTGACCGACAGGCCAATGTCCTGCACGTTCTCCGCGCGTTTCTGGGCGGTCACGATGACTTCCTCGATGGCGGCACCCTGAGCAACCGAGGTAAGGGACCCTGTCAACGCGACAAGGACCGCTTTCTTCAGCAGTGGATTGGAAATTCGCTTGTTGGTCACGTCCGGACTCCTGAACTGTGGGATTTAACAAAAGGCGGCTACGCAATGAGGAGTTTGTACTTCGAATGCAACACATTGTCAATTGATCTGGCAAACCAAGCGGTTAGTTGCAGTAAATTTGCTACTCCCCGCGATAACTTCGAATGCAAAAGAACGCC
This sequence comes from Pseudomonadota bacterium, assembly GCA_038533995.1. Classification (GTDB taxonomy): domain Bacteria; phylum Pseudomonadota; class Gammaproteobacteria; order Steroidobacterales; family JBCAXP01; genus JBCAXP01. The sequence continues at coordinate 357 of JBCAXP010000045.1, read as the reverse complement.
GCCAATGGCGCGGCGCAGCATCAAAAACGGGTAAGCGCCGCGCTACCGGGGCGCCTGCGAACCGGCAGAAGCGGTGGAAGGGAGTGCGTGCGGTGCCGCGTTAGCCGGCACCTGGATCGAACATGGCCTGAGCGCTGCAGGCCGGGTCGGGCGGCGGCACCCCGGGATGGGGCGCCGCCGCAAGGGAGGGGATTACTGCGGGGAAGCCGGAACGAAGTCCTCTACTACGTCGATCCAGAGGATGTTGCGTTGCAGGAAGTTCTGCATCCAGCGGCGACGCCTCACACACGGCGCTCCAGGGCGACCTGTACTACGAGGCCCAGGCCAACGGCATTCCGCTGTACCGCTGGATGCAGA
>JBCAXP010000044.1:0-19244 GCA_038533995.1 Pseudomonadota bacterium | reverse complement strand
ACCGGTGGCCACGGCAGGTACTGCGAAGGCGCGGCAAGCACGGGCTCGCGCAGCGCGCAGCGTTCCACCGACCAGGCCGACAGGGCGCCGAAGCCGCCTTCGTCGCTGCTTGCCGAGCCCACGGAGCGGGCGCGGAAGCACCACTCCTCGCGCCAGTCGCTGCCGGCCTGCAGCGCCGTGTACTGAATGTCGGTCACCTGCTCGCCGTCCTGCGCGGTCTGGCCGGCGTGAGGCACGAACTGCGTGAAGCGGGTCTGGCCGCCGGCGGTGGCGCCCTTCCAATACCACTCGACAATGCTGCCAACAACCGGATCTTCCGGCGGCAGCAGCGACAGCGTGCCGGTGTCGGCGCCGATGTCGAAGGTCAGCGCCAGCGGTTGCGGTGGTGACGGCGGCAGCACCGACTCGATCACCGCACAGGGCAACCGTTCTTTCGAGGAGATCTCGTTGTTTTCATTCTGGATGGCGACCGACAGGCACACGCGGCCGCCGGCCATGCCCACCATGTCGACGCTCAGCGGCAGCTCGGCGGGATCGCAGATCGTGTCGAGGTGCACGTCGGTGCCGCCGATGTCGCGGTACACGTTGAGGCACTCGTTCGCCTCGAGCGTGGGGTAGTCGACAACGAGCGGGCCTTCGGTGACTTCGCCCGGTTCCCAGGCGGTGATGATGCCCTGCTCGCAATTCTTGCTCAAGAACGTGCGGTCGTTAAGCCGCGGGCAGACGCTCAGGTTCGGCGTAAACGCCACCGTGGTGCTCGCGAGCAGTTCGCCGGAGCCTGAGAAGTATTCCACCAGGCGGTTGTCGCCGGCGCAGGCGTCCAGCGTTCTGCAGACGTTGTTGTTGAGCGTGGCGCTCGGCACAAAGCCGAAGCCGGGAATGTTGGTATTTTCCGGCGACATTTCGCGCCACGCTTCCACGGTGTCGCCTGATGGCGTCTGGCATGACAGCCGAATATAGGCGGCATCGCCCAGCGTTGCGTCCCAGGAAAACGGCAGCGCCTCGAAAAGGCCATCGACAAACGGCAGCGTGGTAGCGGTGTATTCGCAGGCCTCAACCCCGTAGCTCACCGTGTTGCCGCCGGCGTCAGGATCGGGGCGTGACGGGCGATCGCGATTCGGGAAAAAGCCCCGCACCGGTGCGGACAGGCTGCTGACGTTGCCGCCGGTGCCGATAGCGGCCACCCGGTACCAGTACACCGAGCCGCGGTCCAGAGCTGGCACGTCGTCGGCAAACTCGATGACGTAACGGCCACTGGGCCGGAGCAGCGCGTTCTCTGCGCCAACGTCGGCAATCCACGCGCCGCCTTTGACCGGCGCGGCATCGCAGGCCGTGCCGGGCAGCGTCAGGTCAGGAAAATCAGGATGCGGGATGCGCTCGAGGCTGTCGGCGAAGCCGTCGGCGTCGCGGTCAGAGAAGCGCGCGGCCTCGGCTTCGTTGTCGAAGCGAAACACTGCGTAGCTTGCGACATCCAGCGACACGGGAATCTGCGCGCCGGTGTCGCAGGACTCGCCTTCGCGCACGTAGCGAAGTTCGCCTTCGAGCCGCGCGGTGTCCAGGTTGCAGTAGGTGCGCGCGTACTGGAAGTTATCGTAGTAGCTGCGCACGGCGACATGGTTCCACACCAGCTTGAAGGCGTTGGTCGCCTCGTTGCGCTCCACGCGAATGCCCCAGGGCGGCGGCGGCGGTGCGAGATCCGGAATGGTCACCAGCGTTCCGGTGGTAAACCCGTAGTTGCCCGTGTAGTCGCGCGCCACCAGGTAGTAGGCGCGGCTGTCGCCCGGGTTGAGCCCTTCGGCCGCCGCTTCGGTCGCGCTTTGCATGTACTGCGCGTACGGGCTGTTCCAGCCGTCGTTGGTCGTTTCAGTTTCGGCTTCGCCGGAAAACACGATGGGCTGGTCGTTGACCTTTTCGAGGCCGGCAATTGCCACGTTGCCGTTGGCGTCGTGCGGGGCGCCCGCGGCGAGTAACGCCAGGTCTAGCGACGGTACGCTGTCGACGTTGTCCACGGTGCGGTACAGGTCGTAGCCGGCGGCGGTCAGCGATTCGACAAAGCGGTCGGCGGGGCCGTTGGCGCCCGGCTTCCAGGTCAGCAGCACGGCGCCGTGTTCCTTGAAGGCCTCGGGTGCATCGCAGCGGCCAAAGCCGTCGAGCTGTGAAAAATCCCGTGCCGGTGGCAGCGGTTGTGTGGTGGTGGTATCGACCATGGCGCTGCCGACGCGCACGGACTGGCCGCTGCCGGAAACCGCAAACAGCTCGTACTCGTAGGTGCCTGGCCCAACGCCGGTGTCCAGGTAGCCGCGATGGCGCGCCCGCGCCACGTTGAAGTCGATGCGCGAGGCAAAGGTGGCCCAGAACGGGTCGGTAACAAGCCGCGTTTCAAGCGCCATGGCGAAGTTGCCGGCGTCAACGTAGTCAAACGGCAGCGTGACGTCCTGCATGGCCTGCTCGTTCAACCAGCGCATCATCTCGAGCTTGCGCCGGCGCTGGTCGAGGCCTGAGTACAGCGCTACTCGTAGGTGCCTGGCCCAACGCCGGTGTCCAGGTAGCCGCGATGGCGCGCCCGCGCCACGTTGAAGTCGATGCGCGAGGCAAAGGTGGCCCAGAACGGGTCGGTAACAAGCCGCGTTTCAAGCGCCATGGCGAAGTTGCCGGCGTCAACGTAGTCAAACGGCAGCGTGACGTCCTGCATGGCCTGCTCGTTCAACCAGCGCATCATCTCGAGCTTGCGCCGGCGCTGGTCGAGGCCTGAGTACAGCGCCTCGATTTCCGCCGTGCTTGCTATTGTCATCGCGTCAATCGTGACCAGCTCGGTGCCATCGCGATCAATGCGAAACTGCGCGATGCTGGCCGGCAAGTTGCTGTTGAGGCCGTCCCAGCGCAGGTAAACGCCGGTCTCGCTGCTGCCCTCCGCTGACAATGAACCCAGCGGCGCGTTCGTTGCCGCAAAGTACATCTGTGCCTCTTCGGCGAGGGCGGGCCGGCTGGCAGCGAGCGTCAACGCGGCAAGGCCGGTGAGCACTGCGGCTAAGAAAGTGCGGTTGTGAGTCATGATCGTATCGCCGTGGTTGTTCATTTTGTTGTTATTCGTCGCGTCGTCGCCCGATTCGACATGCTTTTCTAACTTTCCTGGTTAGTGAATGGCCGAGGGTTTGGGCGCGCCGATGTCCCAGCCGTTGTCGAAGGTGGCCTTGAACTGGGCGTCACCGGTGCCGCAGCCGCCGTCTTCGCGGCTCTTCGGCACGGTGGTCCACTTCTCCGGCTCGCAGAAGCCGGCGCCGGCAACGCCGAAGCCCTCGCCCTGGAAGCTGAAGTTGTCGCCGGACTTCTGGGCCAGCGTGGTGACCTGGCCGCGCAGGGCGGCGATGCAGGCCACCTTGCCGTAGGCGCCGCCGCCCACCAGGCCGCCGACCGTGACCGGGGGCCCTGCCAGCAGCCAGGCGCCCACGTCGCCGGACACGCCGACGGTGAGCACGCAGCCGTTGTTCCAGATGGGAATGCTCGCGCTGCCGCGGGCGTACACGCCGTTGAACACGCCGCCAGGCGTCTCGATAAAGTCCGCGACCTGCGGGTCGAGGGATTTCAGCACGTCCAGGTCGCAGGTTTTGCCGACCAGGTAACCGGCCTGCATGCTCAAGGAATCGAAGCTGGCCGACGCAGTGGCGCCGAGGTAACTCTGCTGCAGACCGCTGCCGGGAATCGACACGCCGGCGGCAAAGGCGACGTCGTAAATTTCCATCGCTTCAAAGTCGATCGTGCCGTCGATGCTAAGGCCACCGAAAATCCCTGCCGGCGTAAACGCCATGCTGCCGCCGGGGTTGTCGGCCATCGTGAAGCCGAGGTACACCTCCTTGATGGCGGCGTCAGAGGTGCCCAGCCGAATTGGCAGGCCGTAGGCAGAAATCACCGCGTCGAACAGCGAGCTTGTGTCCAGCGACGAACAGCCGCTGCCCTTGTTCGCGGCACTCCAGCTCGTGACGTCGAGCGCGGCACCGTACGTACTGGTGGTGTCTTCCTCGTCGCCCTCCTGGGTCCACTCGGCGCCGATGTGCAGGCGCTCCAGTTCGTCGCCCTGCACAACCGCGTAGCCGTCGAGGCCGGCGGCGGTAACAGGCATGTCGGGAATGGCCGCGCTCGCGGCGGCGAGCGCATCGTTGGCTGCCCCCTCGAGCTGCTCGACGATGTCCTTGATCACAAAGTTCACCTGGTCGAACACGTCGAGCGCGATGTCGTTGACGCTGGATACCGCCTCGGTGAGCAGCGCATTGACCGCGACGTCGAAGTCTTCGATTACCGGCGCATTCATCATCGTGTCCACGATGAGCGTTATCAGGTCATCGGCGGTCGGGTGCGGCAGCGCCAGGTCCAGGCCGTTGAGTGGCTGCTGCGCGATGAACGCGGCCTGCGCAATCAGCTCGTCCACCGGCTGGCGCAGATCGAGCGCCATTTCGGCGATGAACGTACGCTCCACGTCGAACAGCGTGGCGTTGTAGTGCCACGTGTAGCGGCCTCCGGTGAGCTCCAGCAGGATCTCGTCGATGGCAATCTTGATTTCCGCTTCGCCAAGGCCGGTGAAGTCGTAGCCAAACGGGAAGCCGTCCTGGGCGTCGAGCGTCATGATGCGCAGGTCGACCACGAACAGCTTCGCGCCGGCCACCTGCCCCCGCACTTCGGCGAGCTCCTCGAGCAGTACCGCGAAGATGCCGCTGGCGGGATCGGTAAGCTGCGATTCCATCGCCAGCACCGCGGCGCGAATTGCCACCATCGCGTCGCGCAGGTCGGTAAGCACGGTGTTGACGTCGGTGAGCACTGACTGCGCCGGCAGGTCGCCGCACAGGTTCTCCATGAGTACCAGCGCCTCGTTGATCTGCAGCTCGACCTCTTCGCTGAGCTCGTCAACCACCGTCTGCGCCGAGCGAGCCAGCTCGGTGTCAACGCCGGTTACAACGGCCACGGTGGTCGCAAAGTCCACGACGTTGGCAACCTGCAGCGCGGTGCGCGCGTCGAGCAGGCCAACGCCCAGCGTGTAGAGCTGCTCGAACACGGCGGGCCCGTTGAAGCTGGGGCTGTCGAAATCCGGGATGCCGCAGGCAGCGCCGGTCGGCAGCGGATCGGGCAGAAGGGCTTCCATCGTGTCCAGCGCGTCGATGGCGGCTTGCGTCTGCTCGCCGACGATGTCGTTGATGAGCGCGTCGTAGGCGAGCACCGCCTGGTCCACCTGGCCACTCGCCGTATCAATCACGGCCAGTACGGCGTCCAGCGCGTCCTCGCCAAGCGCGAGCTTCGCGCGGATTTCGCTGAGGTCTGCAGCGAGTGTGCCAGACACAGGTCCGCCGACGGCCTCGGCCTGCACGAGCAGCCCGGGCAGCGTCAGGTAGACGTCCAGAAGCTCGGCTTCCAGCGTCACGTCCAGCGGCGCCAGCATGTCGATGATGAGTTCTTCGAACGCGGTCAGGCCAATGGATGCGAACTGTTCCGGCACGGCCTGGACCCGGCCCACTGCCTCAGCGGCAATCACGAAGGGATCGATGCCGATTTCATCGATACCGGCGCGAATGCCCGCTTCGATAAACGCATCAAAGCCGGCGTCAAACATGCCGTTGAGGCCGTCGACGGAGAACTGCACCGCACCCACCAGTCCGGCCACCGGGTCAGTGCACACGCCAAGGGGCGAGCACAGGAACGCGTCGATGGAAGCGATGCTCTCGGGGTCGGAGAGGTCGACGTTGAGGTCGAAGGCCGCCAGCTCCAGCGCCTCGAAGTCGGCGCTCGCGCCAAAGCTCAGCTTGGTGCTGTCCGGATGAATGAAGTCAACGCCGGCGTTGGCCTCGAACACCACCAGGTCGCTGCCCAGCGTCTGGCCGAGAAAGCGCGGATGTTCGCCGTCGGTGTAGCGGCCGGCGTCGTAGTACACCGGCAGGTCAAAGCCGAAGCTGCTTGCGCCCCAGGTGTAGCTTGCGTCGATGTCGCCGTTGTCGCGCATCAGGGGACCAAGCTCGGCGTTGGTCTGGTTGTCGTCGTCGGCGCCAAGCGCAACGCCTGCGCCGGCAACGATGGTCTGGGATGGCGTGGTGTTGTCGTCGTTGGCAAGGCGCACGTCGACGTCGAGTGCTTCCCACAGCGGCACGCCGATGAGCGCGCCCGCCTTGAGATAGCCGTCGGTGTTGCCGTCGTTGGGCGTGCCGAGCACGCCGTCACCGTCGAAGGCCACCGCGAAGCCCTGGTCGTCGTCGCCACTCGCGTTGGCCGGCCGGTCGACCACGTGGTCAGTGACGCCGGTGAGCGAGATCAGCTCCACGTCGCCGCCCGGAGTCCATGCACCAACGATACCCAGCGGATCGTCCAGCGCGCGGAAGTCCATCGTGTTGCCGACCCACAATTCGCGGTCCTGTGCGAGGCAGGCGTTGGCGAGCAGGTTGTCCGGCACAAAGGCCATCGACTGCAGGTCAACATCGGCCTCCCAGGCGGCAAAGCGCTCGTAACAGTTGCGATCAAAGCCGACGCCGTCGCAGGCTTCTTCAACGACCCAGCCGGCGCCGACGTTGCCGTTGCAGTCCAGGTCGAGGTTTTCGAAGTACATGGTGAAGTCGCCCTTGCCGGGAATGTAGACGCGGCCATCGAACCAGTTCTCGGTGTCGATGACGTTCGCCACCTGGCGGAAGGCAAAGCGGTCGATGTCCAGCGCGTAGCCGTACACGTTGGGTGTGAACGAGTCGCTGGTGTTGAACACGCCGGTCACACCGCTCTTGCGCAGCACATATTTGGTGCCGGCGTTGCTGCTGATGGTGTAGAAGGCCGGCGTGTCGAGGCCGCCAAAGCCAACGGAAGTGCTGGAGCCGATGCTGCCGAGGTCTGTGCCGATGCCGGTAATCGGCTGGCCGGTGGCGTCGCTGTAGATCTCAGGACCCATCGTCAGGCCCGCAAAAAAGTAGTTGCCCAGCTGGCTGGCGCTGTCCTGGAGAAAATGCGCCGTGGCGGGAGCCGGGGTGCCGTCGAACAGCAGTGCCTGGCGGGCGCCGGTGAGCCAGTCGGCCGTGCGCAGGCCGTCGGCGCCGCCTGTGCCGCTGGCGATCCAGCCGGGCACGTAGTTGACTCCGGCAGTGCCGGCGTCGCCATTGCGCTGGAAGATGCGGTCGCCATTGACGTCTGCCGGGCCCCAGGCCGGGTCCAGGTCGAGCGTTGCGATCGCCATCACCGACCCGTCGCTGGCAAGGCGCTCGGCGGTGGGTTCGAGGCGCACCACCGGGTCGTCGACGCCGCTCTCGCACTCGGCGCAGTCTCCGGACAGCGCAATGCGGTAGTCCGCGGCGGGCAGCGTGGCGTTGTCAGCTACCCGGTTGTCGACGATGTCAACGCTGAACGTTTCGAAGTCAGCGCGGCTGCGGGGGTAGTGAAGCCTGGCGTTGTCCACCAGGTCGAACTGCATGTCGTCAATCTGCAGGCCAAGTTCGGTGAGCGAGTAAGGCTGCGCGGCGGCAAGCGCGGTCGGTTGCGAGAAGCGCCGGTCGTTGCTCACCACCCCGCGCTGGTCGTTACCGCGCGGGTCGCGCTCCTGGAACACCATGTCGTAACGGTAATGCACGTTATCAAAGGTGCCGGTGAAGCCTGCAGCATTGAGCGTGGCGCTTGCGTTTCGAATCGTGAACGGCAAAAACTCCGAGGCGAGGTGGCCAAGCGCCGACTGGCCCTCGATTTCCGTGTACGAGCCGTAGGCAGGTTCGGTCGCGAGGAACAGCATCTGGCTGGCGCCTGCGGCCAGCGGGTTGCCGTAGAAGTCCACGAGGTGGTACGTGACGCCGTCTGGCAGTACCACCGTGAAAAAGCCCAGAGCACCCGGCGCGCCACCGCCGCCTGTCGGGTCGGTGCCGGGCAGCAGCGTGTTGTCGGCGAGCGTAATGTCAAAGCCGCCAAGCGTGCCGTCGATGGGGCCGAGGTCCACGGCCTCGCGGGCGTCGAGGTCCAGGGTGGCGCCGTTGAAGGAATAGTTGGCGCACAGCGTCTGGTCGGTCGCCGTGGCCGCCGCGAAGCCAACGCCAGGGTTCCAGGTGATATCGGCACCCACGAGCGTCACGCTGTCGGGGCCGCCGCAGGGGCTCACCACTGCCTGGTCCAGCGCGGTAAGCGTCGCGCTCGCCGGGCCAAAGGTGATGAGGCCGCTTAACGCGGCGAAGCTGTTGATCGGTGCGGTGGCCCGGTTCGTGGTGTTGTCCGGCGTGTCTTCGGGCACCGTGTTGTCGGGGTCCACGCGCAGCACCATATCCAGCGCGTCGCCGTTGATGAGACGGGTGGTTACGAAGGCCGCAAAGCCTGCGTCAGTGATTACGACCTCAGACTGCAGTTCCTCACCAGTCACGAGGAGGCCAAGCGGACCGTAGCCGCGCCATGCTATCGAAGTAGCGGGCAGGTCCACCGCCACGCGGTTGTGCCGCTCACCGGACGGATTGCCTTCAAGGGCAAGATCCACCGTGGTACTCGGGCGCACCTCGGAGCAGCTTTGGGTGACGATGCTCCATGAGCCGCAGGCCCACGTTACCTTGGCGGTGAACGCCACGCGGTATTCGGCGTTGCCGTCGTCAACGAACCACACCGGGTCCTGCGACAGTACCGAGACGCCGTCGCGGGTTATGTCGTCGATCGTGAACGACGTGACGATAAGGTCGTTGGCGAGCGACGCCGTTGATGCCGCGGTGAGCAGCATCGCGATCGCCGCCCGGCGAAACAAGGAAAGAAGTGCATGTCGGGTCATAGCGTTATCTCTGCAGCCGCCAACGGGCGGATCGTTTTTGTGTGCCGTGCAGGTGTGTTCGCACCGGGCAGCGGTTTTCTGACAGGTCGCCGCTGATTTTTTTTTTCTTGCTGGCGGCTGCCGGTGCTGCGGTTCCTGGCGGACTGACCGCGCTGGATGCGCACTGGTATAGTTCGTTTTTATTGTTAACCGGGCTGCGAGCCGCTCTGCTGGCGGCTGTTCAGCCATCGCCATCATAGCAGTGTCGCACCTAAGGACACGTCGCGGAGCTTATTGATGCCAGAAAGACAAGCGCCGGCGTTTGCCGACAGGGAAGACGCCGCAGTTATCGCCGGTTCGCTGCGCGACGCGGGCTACACGCAGGACGCGGTGGCCGGCTTGCTCGACTTCAGTGGTTTGGCCGCGCCGCCTGAGCAGCTTGACGCGCTGCGGGCGCGGGCGGCAGAAAACACGGCGCTCGCGCTTCATGCGCGGCTATGGTTTCTCGGCGATACAGTGCCCGTGGCCGACGCTCGCGCACACCTCACCGACCTGGAGCGCTGGGCGTCAGCCGGCCTGCTGCGCGTGCAGGGCGAGGACGTTGTACCTGAAGTCGCGATCACGGCGCGCCATGACCTGTTCATCGTTGCCGACACGCCGGCGGAAGTCCGCACCGGGGCGCCGGTGGACCACGTGATGGGTCCGGCGCAAAGCACGGTGCTCGTGGAACGGGCGATGGTTGAGGCGCCGATGGCCAGTTGCCTTGACCTCGGCACTGGCTCCGGCTACCTGGCGCTGCGCGCGGCCGCCCACACCGAGGCGGTCACCGCGACCGACGTCAACGAACGGGCTGTTGCGATGACGTGCTTTAACGCGCAGCTCAACGGCGTCGAGAACATCAACGTGCTAAACGGCAGCCTGTACGAACCGGTGGCAGACCGGCAGTTCGACCTGATCGTTTGCAGCCCGCCCTACGTGATTTCACCGGGTGACGGCCTCATGTTCTGCGAGAGCGGCTGGCGGGGTGACCTCTTTTGCCGGCAGCTGCTCCGCCAGGCAGCAGGCCACCTGGCCGATGGCGGCCTGTGCCAGGCGGTATGCAACTGGGGTCACGGCGCTGACCAGTCGTGGCAGGACACCATCGCCGAGTGGTTCAACGATCTTGGCTGCGATGCGATGGTGCTCGGTGGCGATTGGCAGGACGCGGCGGATTACGCCACGAACTGGATTCGCGACACTCGTGCCCGCGGTGCCGACACCTTCGAGCGCGAGCATCCGCGCTGGATGGCGTACTTCGAGAGCGAGGGCATTGAGAAGGTGAGTTACGGCGTCGTAACGCTGCGCCGGCGCACGGGCGACAACTGGGTTCAATGCGAGCCGGCGCCGGCGCAGTTCGGTGAAGGCAGCGGCAACGACATTGTGCGGCGCATGAACCTGCGCGATTACCTCGAGCGCACGCCGGACGGTGCGTTGCTGGATGACGTGGTGGTAGTTGCTCCGGGACTGCAGATGGCGGTGCCCGAGGAAAGCGACGCAAACCGAATCCTGAGGCAACGTCGCGGCCTGATCCAGGACATCGCGGTGGATCCAAACATTGCCGGGCTGATCGAGCGTTGCACCGGCAACAGTCCGCTGCGCGACACGCTTCAGGCGATTGCGAAAGAACTCGGCGTGCCGTTCGACCAGTTTGCGCCGATGGCGCTGGCGACGGTGCGCGGACTGGTCGGGCAGGGAATCTTGCAGCCAGCGACCATGTAGCCGGGCGATTGAGTCGCGGCCTGATGCCGCGTGTTCTCGCCAACAATCTGTGGAGGCAGACAAAGAATGAGAATTATCACGAGCCTTATCGGTTTACTGCTGGCCGCCCCGCTGTGGGCTTCAGACTGGCGCGCGGACATCGATGCCGCCACCGAGCGCGCAAGCGACACAGTCGTCGAACTGCGCCACTACTTTCATGCGAACCCCGAGCTTGGCAACCGGGAATTCAACACGGCGAAAAAGATTGCCGCGCGGCTCCGCGAGCTTGGCTTCGACGACATCGAAGAAGGCATTGCGCACACCGGCGTCGTGGCGGTGCTCAAGGGCGGTTTGCCCGGGCCGACGGTGGCGCTCCGCGCAGATATGGACGGCTTGCCAGTTACCGAGCAAACCGGCCTGCCGTTTGCGTCCAAAGTCACCACCGACTGGCAGGGCACGGAAACCGGCGTGATGCACGCGTGCGGCCACGATGCCCACATGGCCATTCTGCTTGGTGTGGCTGAAGTTCTTTCCAGCATGCGCGAGCAGATTCCCGGCAACGTGAAGTTTATCTTTCAGCCGGCGGAAGAAGGTCCCCCTGAGGGCGAGGAAGGCGGTGCGGCGTTAATGATGAAGGAGGGCGTGCTCGGCGGTGAGTACGCGCCCGGCGCCATCTTCGGCCTCCACGTGTTTCCGGAAGTTGCAGGTGTCATCTTCTACAAGACCGAGGGTTTTCTCGCGGCCGCCGACGGACTGTCGATTCGCGTTCGCGGTGTGCAGACGCATGGATCGATGCCCTGGCGCGGCGTTGACCCGATTGCCGCGTCGGCGCAGATCATCAACAGCCTGCAGACTATCGTGAGCCGCCAGGTCGACATCTCGCAGGCGCCGGCGGTGGTGACGATTGGTTCCATCGAAGGCGGCAACCGCGGCAACATCATACCCGATGAGGTGCGCATGACGGGCACCATCCGCACTCTCGATCCTGCCATGCGCGAGGAAGTCCACGCACGTATCGTAAAGACCGCCGAGCTGGTCGCAGAGAGCTTCGGTGCCGTTGCGGAGGTGGAGATCGACGAGGGCTACCCTGTCACCTTTAACGATCCGGCGCTCACGGCGCGAATGACGGAAGAGCTGGATCGCGCATCCCGGGGCGGCAAGGCAATTGTGGTTAAACCCATCATGGGTGCGGAGGATTTTTCCTTCTTCGCCAATGAAATCCCGGGCCTGTTTTTCGGGCTCGGTGTCGCCGCTGACGACAAGGCGCAGGGCGAGAGCGCGCCGAACCACTCGCCTTACTTCTATGTGAACGATTCCGCCCTGCCCCACGGCGTGCGCGCGCTCAGCAGCCTGGCGCTGGCGTGGCTGCATGCCCAGTGAACCGGTAGCAACGACAATGACGAACGACACGCAATGGCACATCGCCCAGATCAACATCGCCACCGCGCTTTACCCGGAGGACGATGAACGCATCGCCGAGTTCTACGCCCGCCTCGACGAGATCAACGCCCTGGCAGACGAGAGTGCGGGTTTCGTGTGGCGGCTGCAATCAGAATCCGGCAATGCGACCGACATCCAGGTTAGCGATGACCCGATGCTTATCGTGAACATGTCGGTGTGGGAGTCTGTCGAGGCGCTGTTCGAGTTTGCCTACAAGTCGGCCCACCGCACGGTGCTGGCCGGCCGCAAGCAGTGGTTCAAGCGGCCCGACGGTGCTCACCAGGCGCTATGGTGGGTACCGGCCGGGCACCAGCCGGCTGTCGAGGAGGGCATGGCGCGCCTGGCAATGGTCAACAAGGCGGGGCCGAGTGCCGAGGCGTTTACGTTCAAGCAGAAGTTCCCGCCGCCCGGAAGCTCCGGCGGCCCAGAGGATATGGCGCCGGAGCCCTACTGCCACGGGTGGAGCTAGTCCGCCGTGGGAATCACGCAGTGCTGACAGCCCTGTTACCGTGCGCCGTTGCCATGGGCAACGGGGTCACGCTGGCAACGCCGGACAACTTCCTCGAACAGCGCCTCGTAGCGCCGGGCGGCGTCATCCACCGCGCCGGTATCCGGTGCAATAACGTCGGTGTTGATTTCGTCACCAAACGCCTCGGTTATGCGGGACGCAGAGTTCGCAGTCGGGCATACGAGGCAGTCGGCTCGCCGCGCCAGGCGGCGTGCCCAGGTCTGAAGCAGGCCTGCGCGAGGCTCGGCAGGGCCGTGCGTTGACACCAGCTCACCGTCGTCAATGGACAGCACGTTTGGCGTGTTGGCAAAGCGGCCAAGCGTGTCTCCCACGCGGCCGGCTGGCAGCAGGGTGTGCGCGTGGATAATGTCGAACGACTCGGTCTCCAGCAGGCGCTTGCCGGCGGCCACCCCCATGGGCAGGTAAAGCGCCTTCGCCAGCACGCTCTTTGACGGATCCGCGCCGCCGAAGAGAACCGGCGCACGAATGACGCGCACTCCTGCAAGCTGCTCCTGCAAGGCCTGCAGCGATGCTGAGGGTGCGATCACCGTTACGTCGTGGCGCGTGGCGAGGTTCTCCGCGAGCGCAGCGATGAACCGGCTGTTGCCGCCGCCGGACGGGTAGTGGGAACTGCAGAAGAGTATTCGCATCGTATGCAGAGTTGCGCCCGGCGTCGCACCATCATGGTGCGATCCTCATGTCTCAAGCGTTACAGGGCCCGCGCCGTTTCCATGGCTACTTTGACAGGTCCCATTATGCATCGACACGCGGCGCGGCGCAGGGGTTCTGCGCCATAACCTTCAGACGGCCTGCGATTGCAGGAAACGGCAGGTACTACTGGCTAATACCGTACCCGCCCAGGATACTGTTGTAGGTGCCGTCTTCCTGCATTTCACTAATGGCGGTGTTGAAGGCCTCGACGATGGCCTCGTGATCCTCCCGTTCGCGTGACACCGCGATGCGCAGCCCGCGGGTGGCAAGGGTGTCGGGAGAAATCGTTACCTGCCGCGCGGCGCTTTCCTTGTCGACCTGGTGCCGCATGGTCATGCGGTCACCTACGATGATGTCCAGTTCGCCCTCGAGCAGCCGCGTGACGCTTTCCTCTACGCTCGCGCTGCTGACAATTTTGAGGCCGGCGGTGTTGTACTTCTTCGCACTGTAGGCATAGTCGTCCACCACGCCGATGCGCAGACCTTCAAGATCTTCCTTTTTGTAGATGGAGTAGGGCTTGCTGCCTTTTCCCATTAGCGTAATGCGGTTGAAGAGAAACGGCTCGCTCAAGGCAAGGTCTTTCGCACGCTCAGGCGTCTTCCAGGTGCTGATGTGCACATCGAACTCGCCGGTCTGTGTCTTTTCAAGCGATGCGGGCCAGGGTTCAAAGGTCAGCGTCGTGGTATAGCCGGCGCGCTCAAACGCCGTGGTCACCATTACGGCCACCACTCCGTTTTCCGCCCGCGACGAATCCAGGTAAGGCGTCCAGTTACTGGCAGTAAGTTTCAGAGCGGGCGTGTCGGCCCATGCAGGCGCTGCGAGAAAAGCGGCAGCAAGCAGTACGGCGACACAGTACGGTCGCAAGAAAAAGTTCATTATTTTTCACCCACGTCGGGAGCAGAAAGCACCGCGAAAGTATAAAGCAATTCCCCGGCCGGTTTGTTTGAGACCGATTGACCTCAATGGCAACGAACATGGTGCAAATCGACAAGAGACATAACGGCGGCCTCGTTACGATGAAGCCGTGGAATTCCTGATCGAGTCAACGTCGAGGCGGTTTTCTTCCCTTACGCCACCAGGGTTCCACATCGCCTGCCAGCGGCGGTGCAGCAGGTCCACGCCTCGCCCCGGCAGTTGGCCGGTTGCTTCGCCGACGGCAGGAGTGCGCGACGGAAGATACCTGTCGGGTGACTGATGCAGTACGCCCGCCGGCGGGCGGTCGGAGAAAAGCGCGTTCAGCAGCACGCGCTAACAATTCGAATTACTGGTACACGCCCGGTCTTTACTCACCAAGTGGGCCGTCGCGTTTTCCGGCCCCCACCCTGGAAAGGGTGGGGGATTTTTTTTGCTTCGAGGAGTGGTGTCAAACACCGTGTTTGACATGAAGGTCTCGCGGGCCCATCGGGCTGCCGAAAAATGCACTTTCGACCGGGTCAACGCGAATAAACGGATAGAAAGCTGCGATTGGGGACTCGCAAGGACCTTTTAACCCCGAAAACCGCGACGTAATGGCTTGATTTCGACTACCACGGTAGTTATAAAGCGGGTCGACAGGCATTTCGCGCGTATCCGGTTTCGGCCTGCTGACGCGCAACACCCCGAAGCCATAACAGGCAATGCCTTGAAAGGAGTTTGCATGTTGACCGAATCGGCGCTCGACGCTGCCAGCACACTCGAGACTCTTGATCTCTTCAAAAACGTCGACCCCACGGATGTGCTGTACTTGCTCGAGGCATGCTCCGAGCGCTCCATCGAGGCTGGCGAAGTTCTCTTAAATCCCCACCTCGACAACGACGCCGTCTACGTGATCATGAAGGGGGCGCTCGAAGTCCGAAATGAAACGGCTGACGGCCGGGTCATCACAACGCTCGAGCGGGGCGCCTGCGTCGGCGAAATGTCGATGATCGAGGGCTTGAACCCCAATGCCTACGTTGTCGCCACGGAGCGCAGCCATCTGCTGGCGATCCGGCACGAGACGCTCTGGGCGCTCATTACCAGCTCACACGCCATGGCCTGCAACCTGCTCACGTTGTTGCTACGCCGCGTGCAGGCAGACAAGCAGATGCTGCGCGAGAACGCCGCCGTCATGCGCAAGTACCAGCGGCGCTCGCTCACCGATGCGCTGACCGATCTTTACAACCGCTACGGCATGAAGCAGTTTTTTCCGCGCGCCATCGACCGGTGCCGTCGCGACAATGAGCCTGCGTGCCTGGTGGTTATCGACATCGACAACTTCCGCGACTTCAACAACACACACGGCCACCAGCTTGGTGACGAGGTGCTGTGTGCCGTGGCCGACAAGCTGCTATACAGTTTCCGGCCCACGGATCTCAAGGCGCGCTACGGCGGCGACGAGTTCACGGTGCTGCTGCCAAACACGTCGCTCGAGCATGCGCTTGCGACCGCGGACCGGGTGTGCCGTGCCATTCGGGACAACCAGCCGATCGGCACGGATGACGGACTCAAGGTCTCGGTCTCAATGGGCGTTGCCGCGATGAGCGAGAGCGGCGATCTCGACGAATTGTTCGGCCGGGCAGATGCTGCGTTATACCGGGCGAAAAAAGCAGGCCGCGACCGCGTCTCGCAGTAGCGCGGCCGCGACCTGCCGCGCGTATCAGTCCCGGCGCAGTCGCCGAAGCACGGTGTAGCTGTCCCATGCGGTCAGCGCCATGATCACGACGATTACCGAGACGATTACGCGATTGGCCGCAGCCGCACTGAACTCGGAGATGCTCCCGGCCACTTCGGCAAGGGGTGCATGGCTAATCAGCCACAGGCCGATAGCAATAAACACACCACCAAGCACAACCTCCGCGATCACCGTGCCCCGCTGCCACAGGCCCCGGTAAAGCACGTAGGCGTGCAGCAAAAACCACGCCGCCACCAGTACATTGAGCGGCCAGAACAGTGGCGTCCAGGTTTCCGTCAACGTCAGCGAAAACACCTCATGCCCGCCGGGTATCCAGTTCTGCAGTACCAGCACGTCGTTCCACCACAGCAGGAATGCACCTTCAGTAATCAGGTTGGTAATAAGCTGCCCGTTGTCTACGGGCGAACCCGCGGTCGGTTTCAGCGAGTCGGCGGACCAGTCCTTGTACCAATTCAGACGCTCGCCGGAAAATTCAATGGCGACGAACACGCCAACCACCCAGATGGTTGACCACAGCACCATCTCCAGAAGCCCCTTGAACAGACCCAGAAGGGAGGTTGTGTTGCCTACCGTGACGTAGGACGTCAGCAAAAGCGCAAACTGAATAAGCACGACGATGATCGCCACCGTCTTCAGCGTCACGATGAACGAGGGAAATAGCTCCGGGCCGATAAGATAGCGTTGGCCCTGGTAACCACTGGCCACCTGCAGCGGGTGGCCCATCTGGTTAATCGCCGCCTTTTCATGCTCGGGCCCCGGCTCGGCATCGCCCGCGAGATCCTGCGCCTGGTCTTCGAGCGACACGCGCAGCTCACTGACAATGTCCCCGCGCTGCTTTGCCGGCAGGTAGCGTGACACCTCGTCAAGGTAGCTTTCGATCAGACGCACTATTTCTCCTCCCTCACCAGTTCCCAAATGCTGTCGTTGAGCTCCACCCAATCCTCCAGCAGCTGCTCAAACACCTCCCGGCCGTAATCCGACAGACGGTAAAACCGCTTTCTGCGCTTGGCCTCCTCCCGCCACTCGCTAGCCAGCAGACCCTGCTTCTCCAACCGCCTCACCAGCGGATACAGAGTGCCCTCATCAATGGAAATGTCCTTATCCAGCAACGCTTTGCGGAGCGAATAGCCGTAATGCTCCTCACGGAGCTGACCCAGCACCGCCAGTACAATGGCGCCCCGGCGCATCTCCAGTCGCAGTTTTTCCAGCGCTTCGCGTTCCAATGACCTTTCCTGTGCGGACTACAGTATGTGGTACATACTATGTGTTGCACAGTATCAAGTCAAGCGGGTTCCAGGTGATCGGGCCTGAGAGGTTTCTACCCTGTGGGCGATCACGGCGGTCTTGGGGTCGCTATCCGTTAGGTCTCTACCCTGTAGGTGACCACGGTAGTTGGGGTTCGCGTTTTTCGGGACGCTGTGAACACGTCCCTGTGAGCTCGACGGCGCCGTCCATGGCGCCGACGCCCGAAAATCGCGAACCCCAACCACCGTGGTCATCCGTCACCGCGAGCTTTAGGCCTCGGAACTGCCGGCAACCGCGAGCGTGCTACTGGTAGCACCGTCTCGGGCTGGAAGCGTCTCAGTCCGGCGCCTTGGATCACGGTCAGTGCGAGTTTCCAGCCTCGGAGCTGCCGGCTGCCGAGGGGTTTCCACATTTAGCAACGCATCGGACTGGAAGCGTCTCAGCCTGGCGACTCCGCAGGTTCCGGGGAGAAGGGGATATTTTTCAGGACGTCGGCGCCAAGGACGGCGCCGTCGAGCTCACAGGGACGTGTTCACAGCGTTCCTGAAAAATATCCCCTTCTTCCCCGGACCGCACTACGAAGTACAACCCTTTCGGCCCGGACTGCACTACAAAGTGAACCCACCCAAAGCCACCAACTCGCACCGACGCAGAACACGCGAAGAGCCACAGCAGTCCGGGAAACCCACGGACTGTCCGAAGAGGCTCAGGGTCGGGGGGAAGTTACTCGACGAGCAAATCGAACTCGGCTGTTACGCGTGCTTCGAAGCGAATCATGCCAGTCTCGTAGGTTTCGCCACCGCCGCTTTTGTCGGCGGCCATGGCGCGGGATTCCAGCATGGGCCGTGGACCCGGGGGTGGAAGAAAGCCGGCTTCGACCGTGGTGATGCGCCGTACGTTGCCGGCCTTGGCGTTAAGGGTTTCGGCAAGCGTGGTGGCGTTGAGCCGCGCGTCTTCGGCGGCGCGAGACAGGGCCTGGCGCTGCAGTTCGTCCTTCTGGCTGGACCTGAGCTGCGGCGGTGATACCTGGTTGACGCCGGTTCGCGTTGCGCCCTCCATGAGATCGCCGAGCTGGGATAGGTCCTGAACATTGACCTCGAGCTGGCGGCTGACGAAGTAGCCGCGGAACACACGCTCGCGCGTCTTGTTGTCCCACTCGTATTCCGGCCGCACAACGAGCTGCGTGGTGCGAACGTGCTGGTTCTCGATGCCGAGTCTGCGCACGAGTTTCAGAAACTCCCGCACGACGTCTTCCACCTGGCTCTGCGCAGTAACCTGGTTGAGATCGCGGGCCTCGACGCCCATGGAAACCGACGCGCGGTCAGGGGCGGCTTCAACCTCGCCCGTGCCGTTTACCGTCACTGTTCGTTCAGTCGCCATTGCCGTACCTCCCGCCAGAATGAGCGCCACAAAAAACGCTGCTACAAGTGCTTTGCCGGGCTGGTGCAACGCCCTGAAATGTCCCGCTGCCATCGGTGTCTCCACTGTTGATCCGGTTACATTGCCGACAGGTTATACCGAAATTGGTTCATGGCCCACCACCGCGCCGCGCTCGCGGTACAATGCGTGCTCGCAGCGCTCAACCTCAAGGCCCCGCAATGCCAGACCTGCCTCTTTTTGAGGATTTTGACCACGGAATTACCGCCATCGACACGGGCTACGTGCGGCCGAGGCTCGATGCGAGCCACCTGATCGCCGACGGTGGCGAGCTGGCCTTCGTGGACTGCGGCACTACCCACTCGGTGCCAGGACTTTTGGACGCGCTGGCGCAAAAGCAGTTCGACCCCGCGGATGTTAAATTTCTTTTCCTTACGCACATCCACCTGGACCACGCTGGTGGCGCCGGTGCACTGATGCAGGCGTTGCCCAACGCCACGGCTGTGTTACATCCGCGAGGCGCCCGTCACATGGTTGAGCCGGCCAAGCTCATCAAGGGTTCCATCGCCGTGTACGGCGAGGAAACCTTCCGGGAACTCTACGGTGACGTTGTTCCCATCGACGAGTCACGCGTGAAAATCGTCGATGACGGCGAGCAGATGACACTCGGCAGCCGGCGGCTTGAGTTCCTGCATACCGAGGGGCATGCGCGTCACCACTATTGCATAGCTGATCCGGCCAGTGACGGCATCTTTACCGGCGACAGTTTCGGTATTGCGTATCGCCCGTTCACAAATGACAACGGTGCGTTTGTTTTTCCAACAACAACGCCGGTGCATTTCGATCCCGAG
>JBCAXP010000043.1:0-19287 GCA_038533995.1 Pseudomonadota bacterium | reverse complement strand
CGACGGCGTGCCGCGAGTCGAACGCCGCCCGATGACAGGCCGCTCTCGGTCCTTCGAGATGCGGTCGGCAGGACGGGTGGTGAACGTGAACCCAGTGTAGTGCCGGGCCGGTCGGTTTGCCGTTGCCGTTTCTGGCAGATTTCGCAAGAAACGGCGCTTGCTTCGCCGGCTGGCAGTCGATCTGCGTTGCCCGTCACCGGGCAATTTGCCTGCGCCCGCTACGCGATGGATACTTCCGCCATGTTCACAGTTCGAAATTTCCTCCCGGTGGCGGCGTGCATAATCAGTGCACTGCTGCCAGTCGGCGGCGCGGCAGGCACAGACTTCGACGGTTCGCTGGAGTCGCTGCTCAACTCCGATCCGGCGCGCTTCGGTACCGTCATGGCAGACCCTGCACGGTACCGGCTGCAGATCATCTACACGCAGATCGACCGCGACGCCGACAACCAGCCGGCCTTCAGGTCATTCACCTTCCGGCTCGACGAGAACGAGTACTTCTACCCGGCAAGCACCGTGAAGTTGCCGACGGCCGTGCTGGCGCTGGAGAAGCTGCGCCAGCTCAACATCGACGGCCTCGACCGCAACACGCCGATGCTCACCGGCGTGGCTGACGACGTGCAGACACCCGCAATTTCTGACGAAACATCACACACCGGGCTGCCGTCCGTTGGCCACTACGTTCGCAAGATCCTGCTGGTCAGCGACAACGATGCCTACAACCGCCTGTACGAATTCCTGGGCCAGGAGCCGCTCAACGAGGCTTTGGGATCGAGGGGCTTTGGCGGCACATGGATTCAGCATCGCCTGGCGATCGTGCTCGATCCGGCAGCCAATGCACGCACAAACCCGGTTGTTTTCGTAAACAACAACCGGGTCATCTACCGTCAGGACGCAATGACTGGCAGCGACAGAATGGTTTGCTTCGATGCGATGCCGCTCGGACAGGCTGAGATTATCGACGGCGAGCGGGTGGCAAAGCCAAAGGACTTCAGCACGAAAAACCGCTATCCGCTGGCTACTCAGCTCCGCTTCATCAAGGCACTGATGTTTCCGGATTCTATGGACCCGGAGTCACGCCTGGCGCTAGGGGATGACGATTACCGCTTTCTGTACGCCAACCTGTCCGGCTACCCCACGGACAGCGGCATTGCAGCCTATGACGACGCCGCCGAGTATCCGGACGGCTACGTCAAATTCCTTATGTTTGGCGGTACGGAGCAGAACATCCCCGACAACATCCGCATCTACAACAAGGTCGGGAACGCCTACGGCTTTTTGACGGACGCCGCCTATATCGTGGATTTCGATGCGGGCGTTGAGTTTTTGCTCGCGGCCACGATCTACGTCAACGAGAACCAGACATTCAACGACGACCAGTACGAATACGACGAGATCGGCCTGCCGTTTCTTCGCGACCTTGGCCAGGCGATCTACCAGGTTGAGCTCAGGCGCGCCCGGCCTAACCGCCCGGACTTGTCCCGCCTGATCAACTAGGCGTTGCCTGCCCGGTCGCGGCCGTGCGGCGCTGCGTAGTCGATGGCCGGCCCGACCGGCACTATGCGAGACGGGTTAATTGAGTCGTGACTGGCGTAGTAGTGCTTCTTGATGTGCTCGAGGTTTACGGTGTCGGCGATGCCCGGCTGCTGATAGAGGTCGCGCACGTACCCTGACAGGTTGGGATAATCGGCAATGCGTCGCACGTTGCACTTGAAATGCCCGACGTACACCGGGTCGAAGCGGACCAGCGTGGTGAACAGGCGCCAGTCTGCCTCGGTGATTGTGTCGCCGGTCAGGTAGCGGCGGGATGACAGCCGCTCGTCCAGCCAGTCGAGCGTTTCAAAGAGCGGCGCAACGGCTTCTTCGTACGCGTCCTGCGTTGTCGCAAAGCCCGTCTTGTAAACGCCGTTGTTGACCGTGCTGTACACCCGGTCGTTAATCGCGTCGATGTCTGCGCGCAACGCCTCCGGGTAGAAGTCGCCTGGCGTTGCGCCAACGTTATCGAAGGCCGAGTTCAGCATGCGGATGATCTCGGCTGACTCGTTGGACACAATCGTTTTCCGCTGCTTGTCCCACAAAATGGGGACGGTGACCCGGCCGGAGTATGACGCATCGGCCGCCGTGTAAACCTGGTGCAAAAACTCCGCGCCGTTCTGCGAATCTGCGATAACGCCGTCGCCTTTCTCGAAGGTCCACCCGTTCTCAGCCATGTACCAGTGAACGACCGACAGCGAGATCATCTCCTCCAGCCCCTTGAGCTTGCGGAAAATGAGCGTGCGGTGAGCCCAGGGGCACGCGAGGGAGACGTAGAGGTGGTAGCGGCCGGCCTCAGCCCTGAAGCCGCCGTCACCGCTCGGGCCCGCCTCGCCGTCACGGGTCACCCAGTTCCTGAAGGCCGAAGCCTTGCGCACAAAGCGTCCGCCGCTGGCCTTGGTGTCGTACCACCGGTCAACCCACTTACCGTTCTGCAATAGCCCCATGGTCGTGTCCTTTCAGTTCTGCTGTGAATAGCTGCGTTTATTGTAATCTGCCGTGCCGGCTGTCACGGAGTTATCACGATTTTCTCCCTTTTCGATCACCGCCGGTGTCAAAAGAGTTGTGCGCCGAACCAATGCCGGTTACACCAGTCGTAGCTCATCAGTGATAAATCGAATTGACGTTCAATGGAGCGCTTATGAAGACCCTCGCAACTACTCTGGCAAACAGTTTGCTGCTCGCCTCCGGCCTGCTCGCGGCCACACCGTCCCTGGCCGAAAAGGCCGTGCTTGCCGGCGGCTGCTTCTGGTGCATGGAGAAAGACTTCGAGGCGCTGGAAGGCGTCACAGACGTGGTGTCCGGTTTTACTGGCGGCACCGCGGAGAATCCCACCTACCGGGGTGATCATACGGGCCACTACGAAGCCGTCGAGATTACTTACGACCCGTCGGTGGTGAGCTACGAGGACCTTATTGCCCACTTCTGGATCAACGTTGATCCGTTCGATGCCAGGGGCCAGTTTTGCGACAAGGGCCCGAGCTACCTGAGCGCCATCTTCGTCGCCAACGACGACGAGCGCGCCATTGCAGAAAAATACCGGCAGAAGGTGGTGGACAAATTTCCGGAACAGACGGTTGTGACCCCCATTCTCGATGCCAGCCGCTTCTACCCGATCAAGGGCGAGGAAAGCTATCACCAGGACTTTTACAAAAAGAGCCCGATTCGCTACAAGGTGTACCGCTGGAACTGCGGGCGCGACAAGCGCCTGGATGAGATCTGGGGCGAGGATAAACTCAAATAGCCAACGCGCGTCGGGCCGTGTGACGGGAACCCCCTGCGCCGGCCCGGCGGCATGCTATGCTCACGGCCTGTATGCACTCCAGGAGCACCAGAACCGCCATGCAGTCACCGACCTGCCGCCGCAAACGCAACGCCGCCTACCGCCTGCCCGGCATCCTTGCCGCCCTCGCGCTGTCCGCTTTTGCTGCCGGGTGCGCCGACCAGTCGGACTCCGGCGACGGCGCGATGGCAAAGTCAGCCGAGCGGCCCTCTGCACAGGAACTGTTTGTCACGTACTGCGCTGCGTGCCATGGCACGGACGGCAGCGGCAACGGCCCGATGGCGAGTGAATTGAAAGTCGCGCCGACCAACCTGCGGCTCATCAAGCAGGCCAACAACGGCGAGTTCCCCTCGCTCAAGGTTCGCCGCACGATCGATGGCCGCGCCATGCCACGTGCGCACGGCCTGCCCGACATGCCCGTATGGGGCAAGCTCTGGATACGGGAAGGCCTGGCCGACACGGAAATCCAGGCCCGGGCGATCTCGATTACGAGCTACATCTCCTCGATCCAGGAATAGGGGGCACGCCGCCGCGTCCTCGCGGCGGTCCCCGTCTCAGGTGCCAGCCGGCGCTGCTTTCTTGTCGGCGTTCTGGGCCAGCCCCTGGGCAATAAAGCCACCGGACTGCCGTTTCCACAGGTCAGCGTAGAGGCCCGGCGTGTTCGACAGTTCGTCATGGCTGCCCTGCTGCACGATCTGGCCATTCTCGATAACCACCAGCCGGTCGAGCGCGGCAATCGTTGACAGGCGGTGGGCGACGGCGAGCACTGTCTTGCCTTTCATGAGTTCGAGCAGGTTTTCCTGAATGGCAGCCTCGATTTCCGAGTCCAGCGCGGAGGTTGCCTCGTCCAGCACGAGAATCGGAGCGTCTTTCAGAAACATGCGCGCAATGGCGATGCGCTGGCGCTGACCGCCCGATAGCTTCACGCCGCGCTCGCCAACATGGGCGTCGTAGCCGCGCCGGCCGTCGCTGTCCGTCAGGTCCTGGATAAAGTCGTGCGCATTGGCGCGCGTGGCGGCGCGTATCACGTCTTCGTCGCTCGCGTGCTGGCGCCCGTAGGCGATGTTCTCCCTGACGGACCGGTGCAGCAGCGCGGTGTCCTGCGTCACGACGCCAATCTGCTCCCGCAGCGAGTCCTGGTTGACCTGCGCGATGTCCTGCCCGTCGATAAGTATGCGCCCGCCCTGCAGGTCAAACAGGCGCAGCAGCACGTTCATCAGCGTGGTTTTGCCGGCGCCGGAGCGGCCCACGATGCCGACTTTTTCCCCCGGCCGGATACTGAGCGCAAAGTCATCGATCACGCCGCCTTCCTTGCCGTAGTGAAAGCTGATGTGATCAAACTCGATGGCGCCGTTCTCCACGCTTAAGCGCGGCGCGTTGGGCACGTCCGTGACTTCCTGCACGCGAGCGATTGTATTCATGCCGTCGTGCGCCATTCCGATGTTCTCGAACAGGCTCGACATCTCCCACATGATCCAGTGGGAAAGGCCGTGCAGGCGCATGACCAGGGCCACCGCAACGGCGATTGCGCCCACGGTGGCGCCGTCATTCAGCCAGGACCAGATGGACACAAACCCAACCGAGAACAGCAGCAGCGCGTTGAGCACCTCGACGCTAAACTCCAGCTGCGTGACCAGTCGCATCATGCGGTGCACGGTGCCCATGAAGCCGTCCATGCTCTCGCGCGCGTAGCGTTCCTCCTGCCCTGCATGCGCAAACAGTTTTACCGTCATGATGTTGGTATAGCTGTCGACGATGCGGCCAGTCATGATGGAGCGCGCGTCGGCCTGTTCCTTTGACACAATGTGAAGCCGCGGCAACAGTAGCTTGAGCACCAGCGCGTAGGAGGCCAGCCACATCAGAAACGGCACGGCGATCCAGAAATCAAAGCTCGCCACGAGAACCATGGCGCCCACGAAGTAGACAGCTACGTACATCATCACGTCCGCGAGCTTTAGCACCGCTTCGCGAACGCCAAGCGCCGTTTGCATCACTTTGGTCGCGATGCGGCCGGCGTACTCGTCCTGGTAAAAGCCAAAGCTCTGGCGCAGCAAATACCGATGCGCCATCCACCGAATGCGCATCGGGTAGTTGCCGAGAATCGTCTGGTGGTTGATGAGTCCCGACAGCAGGTTCAGCACGGGCAGCGCTACGAGCGCGATCGCGCCAATCAGCATCAGCGTGCCGCGTTCGCGTTCGAGAAACGTGGACTTATCCGAGTCGGCCAGCCAGTCCACGATGCTGCCGAGAAAGCCGAACAGCACCACCTCGGTAACGGCAAACACTGTGACCAGGGCCGACATCGCGAGGATGTAGCGCCACACGCCGCGCGTGTAGTGGCGGCAAAACGCCAGCAGCGTGGCCGGTGGCCGCGCCGGTTCCTCCGGAGGGAACGGCTCCAGCAATTTTTCGAAGAAGGAGAACATGCGGTTCGTATTGTGACGGAGCGGGCGCGACAGCGTCCACGACGGCGCCGTTAGCGTTAGGTCTTCCGGCTTGTTCGTGGTTCCGATGGGCTGCTGGCAATCCCATGGCAATCAGTGCGTTTGAGTAAATCTTGCCTCAAATGAGACATAGATGTATCATTTTTGCATGAGGGTGAAACACCATGAGCGCTAAACGCCTGTCCCGCCGCGACGCCGTGCTGGATGCCGCCATCTCCACGCTGGCGGCAAATCCGAACGCCTCGCTGGCCGAGATTGCGGCCGCGGCCGGCATCGGCCGCGCCACGTTGCACCGGTATTTCGGCTCCCGCCATGGCTTGCTGAACGAGGTGGCACGGCGCGCATTGCGTGACGTGGACGAGGCAGCGGCGGGCATTCCGTATGACGACCTGTCGCCGGCACAAATGCTTCAGGCAGTGCTCGAGGCGGTGATCCCGCTCGGCGATCGCTACTACTTCCTGAGCACCATGGCGCCTTCACACGATCCGGAAATCGTTGCTGCCAGTGAGCGCCAGAGCCGCGAACTGGCTGACATGGTGGAGGCTCTCAAGGCGGGCGGCGTGTTCGCGAGTGACGTGCCCACGCGGTGGGCGGCAACGACACTGGACGCCATGATCTGGGCCGGGTGGGCGGCCGTGGGCAAGGGCGACGTGGCGCGCAACGACGTTGTCGACCTGGCCTACCGCACGATCGTTTTGGGCCTTGGGCGCAATCAATGACAACAATGGCAAACGAACAGACATCGGGAAAAACTATGAAAACATGGGGAGTTCTTTGGGCGGGTATGGCCAGTCTCACGCTGGCCGTGCCCTTCGTGAATGCCGAGTCGCCGGACTTCATCGCGTTTGAGTCGGCGTCTGTCAGGCCGCTGGCGCTGTCACCGGACGGCAATACGCTGTACGCGACCAACACCCCTGACAATACGGTGGAGGCCTACACCATCGACGCCGGCGGCGGACTGGTCCATGCCGGCAGCATTCCGGTGGGCATGGAGCCGGTTGCGCTGGCCGCCGACGGTAATCGCCTGTACGTCGTCAATCACCTGTCCGATTCGGTAAGCGTTGTCGACACAACGCTGACGCCGCCGCGGGTGGTGCGCACGCTGCTCGTCGGCGACGAGCCGCGCGATGTTGTCATCGCCCAGGATCGGCTATTCGTGACGACGGCGCACCTTGGTCAGCAGCGATCGGACGCATCGCTCGCTGGCGTGCCGGGCGCCGGCGATCCGCTCATTCATACCCCCAGCGTGCCGCGTGCGGACGTGTGGGTTTTTGACACCGCGGATACCGGCTCGGGCTTCGGCGGCACGCCGTTGAAAATTGTCGAGCTCTTCGGCGACACGCCGCGCGGGCTTGCTGTCAGTCCGGACGGCGCGACGGTGTATGCCGCGGTGCTCAATTCCGGTAACCAGACCACGGCCGTGCATGAGTCGGTGCTGTGCTACGGCTTTGAGGACACGCCCCAGGGGTTCTTCATGGGCACCTTTGGTCCGCGGGCCGGCGACGAGCCGTGTGTGGCAGGCAACATGTCGCCTGGGCTCGTGTCGGATTCACCCAATGGCCTGCCGAACAAGCAGCTGCCGATGGGCCGCCCGCTGCCCAGCACGAATGCCGATGGTGACTCGCAACCGTGGACCTCTTTGCTCGTGCAGTTCGACAACGCGACTGGCACGTGGAAAGACACGCGCGGCCTGAACTTTTCCAACGGTATCCGTTTCTTTTTGCCCGACCATGACGTGTTTGCCATCGACGTGGAGACCCTGGACCAGGCAGATGACTACGAGCACGTCGGCACCACGCTCTTCAACGTTGCCGTCAACCCGCAGAACGGCAACGTTTACGTATCCAACACCGATGCCAACAATATGACCCGGTTCGAAGGCCCTGGGGTGTTTGGCGGGTCCACCGTGCAGGGTCAGATTGCCCTGTCACGCATCACGATCATTAATCCGGCTGACGGCAGCGTGCGACCACGGCACCTTAACCGTCACATCGACTACTCGGTGCTCAAAGCGCCGGCGGGCGTCAAGACGCACAGTGTCTCCACGCCGCTGCAAATGCAGTTCAGCCCCGATGGCACACGCCTTTATGTGGCCGCCCTGGGTTCGGACAAGGTTGCCGTGTACGACACGGCAGACCTTGAGAACGATGCGCTGTGGGACGGCGCCGACCAGGAGTTTGACCCAACGCTGGTCAGCGCCGGGCACCTGAGCGTGCCCGGTGGCCCGCAGGGTGTGCTGCTCGACCCGACGCGGGGCGGCGACAACGGCCAGCTCTACGTGCTCACTCGCTTCGACAACAGCGTGAAAACCGTCAACGTCGACACCGGGCTGACAACGCAAACGGTGACAATGCCCAACCCCGAGCCGGCAGACGTGCAGGCGGGGCGCTTCATGCTGTACGACGCCAACCGCACCAGCTCCAACGGCGAGTCGGCCTGCGCGGCCTGCCACGTGTTTGGCGACACCGACCACATGGCCTGGAACCTCGGCAATCCGGACGAGGCAAACACCGACAACATCAACCCGTTTCCGCAGGAAAACCTGGTGTGGCTGGGCTGCGACCTCATCGGCGATTTTGAGCCGAGCTGCCTGTTCGCCCGGCAAACGCTCAACGGCACCGGCGACGCGCGCGTGTTTGCTTCCATGAAGGGCCCGATGGCCACGCAGACGATGCGCGGCATGTCGACGCACGGTCACATGCACTGGCGCGGAGATCGTGTGAATGGTTACTTTGGCAGCGACGTCGATCCAAACCTCGACGGCGACGGCAACCCGGACACGCGCGATTTTGAGGCGCTCGACGAGCGCTTGTCGTTCAAGAACTTTATCGTGGCCTTCGACGGACTCCAGGGACTGGACGTCGATCTTCCCGAGAGCGTGGACTCCCTGGACAAGTCGCCCGAGGTTCTCGCACTGGAAGCAGACATGGAGAAGTTCACCGACTTCATGCTGGCCGTGCAGTTACCGCCCAACCCCATTCGCGGGCTGGACAACAGCCTGAGTCCGTCGGCGCAGATCGGCAGGAACTTCTTCTCCGGTCCGCGTCGCGGCGATGGCCTTGGCTACGACACCAACCGCAACGGGCCTGAACCCGACGGAGCGCGCTGCATCGAATGCCATGCGCATGACAACGCCAAGGGTTTTTACGGAACGGACGGCAGGGCCAATACCGGCGGCGAGGCGCAAATCATGAAGCCGCCGCACTTCCGCAACCTGTACACTCGGGTTGGTATGTTTGGCCTGCCCAATCGCGCCTTTTTCCTGCCGTCGCCCACCGACGCCCACCAGGGCGACCAGGTGCGCGGCTTTGGGTTTTTGCATGATGGCGCGACCGACACGCTGTACAACTTTCTTGGTGGCGCTGTGTTCGAGGACGGCACAACGAACTGCACCGACGTTGGCCTGGACCCCGAGTTTGGCTGTGACTTTAACTTCGGCAACGTCGGCTTGCCCGATGACCAGACCCGCCAGGGACTCGTTGACTACATGATGGAATTTGATTCGGACCTCGCGCCGGTAGTGGGCCAGCAGATCACGCTTGCCGAGGGCGCTAACGCGGCGATGCAGTCGCGCCTCGATCTGCTCGAGACGCGTGCAGGCTCAGCCTTCGTGTCGAAAACGCTCGGCGGTAACGTCACCGAGTGCGATCTCGTGGCGCGCGGCGTAATTGCCAACGAGGCGCGTGGATACCTGTATGAGCCGGTTAGCGATACGTACGTAGCGGATCGTGCCGCCGAGCCCGCGGTGGACGCGGCAGCGCTTCGCGCACTGGCACAGTCGCCAGGCAACGCGCTGACCTTTACCTGCGTGCCGCCGGGTTCCGGCCAGCGGGTGGGCCTTGATCGCGACCGGGACGGCATTCTGAACGGCGACGAAGTTGCCCTCGCCGATGCCGACCAGGACGGCGTGCCCGACGGTGCGGACAACTGCACCCAGGTTGCCAATGCCCTGCAGATCGAC
This sequence comes from Pseudomonadota bacterium, assembly GCA_038533995.1. GTDB lineage: Bacteria > Pseudomonadota > Gammaproteobacteria > Steroidobacterales > JBCAXP01 > JBCAXP01. The sequence continues at coordinate 9,569 of JBCAXP010000043.1, read as the reverse complement.
AGCAATGGTGACGGCATTGGCAACGCCTGCGACGCAGACCTGGATGGCAACTGCGCCGTCGATTTTTCTGACCTTGGGCTTTTCAAGTCGGTGTTCCTGACGGCAGACGCGAATGCGGATTTCAACGGCGATGGCGTCGTCAACTTCGGCGACCTGGGGATCATGAAGCAGTCGTTCTTCCTGCCTCCGGGGCCGAGCGGCTTGCCCAACGCGTGCAGCGGTGACTGACCCTAAGACTGACCCGGCACCGCCTCGGCGCACGCCGTGGGCGTCGATGGTGGCGCTCGGCGTGCTGATAGCCGCAACGGTCGTCGAATGGTACTGGGTGTGGGGCGTGCTGTTCGTGTACTGGGCCGGGGTTGCCGTCGCGTCGGGGGAGACCTACCTGGTTGAGTCCATTTACCGGCGCGACCACCCGTGGTTGTTCTGGTTGCTCGTGGTTATGTGGGCCGCGCTTGGCCTGTGGTATGTCATCGGCGATCTTTTGCCGCGCCTTTGAGTGGCAACGGGGTGTGGCCCGCGTTGAGGCCACACCCGGTGTTGTCGCCGTCTTACATGCGAGGTATCCACATGCCCATCGTGGCGGCGAAGATGCCGACGGCCATGTAGGCAGTCAGGCCCGTCAGCGTTGCCACAAACGCAAGCTGGCCGCCCGCATTCGGACGCGACTTCAGCCGGAAATACCACTCGAGCATCAAAAGCGGCACCCCGTACTGGGCGAAGCCGAGCGTGTAGATGAACGGGCCGGTGAAGCTCTCCCAGTCGATGCCTACACCGCCCGTGAGCATGGCCCACGCCATGAGGCCAACGCGGAAGAACCACACCGCGCTCGCTGCCATAAACAGGCGCATCGCCCAGCGCCGGTGCTCCGTGATGCGCCGCGCGATGGCGTAGCGCACCGCGAAGGCAGCGAACACGAGGATTAGCACGGCATCCAGCGAGATGCCGAGATGGTTGAGCATGTTGCCCACGGTGCCGCGCGTCCACACCATGTAAAGACCGCCGAGCGCGCTGGCCACGGCGGCAAGCAAGTAGCTGCGGCCGAGGTAGCGGTGGAAGGTGGGAAACCGGGATCGAATCGCCGGGATGAGTTGAAGCGGCCCGCCGCCGATGATCACCGCGGCAAGCAGCACGTGGCTGGCGGCGGCGATGTTGCCCAGGGTTTCACCTTCGCGAAAGCCGGACGGCAGGTGAAGGCCTTCCATCCCCTGCAGGCCGTGCTGGGCAAGCGGCGGATAGAACACCGCGAGGATGTAGGCCGTGAAAATCCAGTGCCCCACGGCCGCCACCACGAACCATGCGGTCACGCTCATCTGGAACGCCTTGGCCGGCAGCGTGCCGGGCAGGCTGCGTGCGGGTAGTGCGATGTCTGTCATGTGAAGTCTCCCGGTTATCCCTTGCTGACAGAAATTGTCGTTGGTCGCGGCGCCCGGCACATCGGCCGGCGGTCTGAATCGATCTCCCCCAAAAGGAGGAGATGCGTCGTCGGACACACCAGCCGCAGGGCGCATGACAGGAAGGGAGCTATTCGTCTAGTCTTTCCGCATGGCCTATCACTTCCCAGCAGACGATCGCGGCGATCGGCTGGCGGATGACCCCGTGTCGCCGCCGGATGCCCTGATGCAGGCGCGGCGCTGGCAGCCCCTTCGCGGGCCGTTCGAGCGCTGGCCCAACCTGGCTGACTTTCTGCTGGCGCTGCTGTCCTTCTTGCTCACGCTGGCGCTGTGGTCCGCGGGCGAGGCCGGGCTGTCGATGCAAACAATGGTCGACGTCGGCACCCTCCTGTGCGCCTTTGTCGGCAACTTCGCGCTGCTGTGGCGGCGCAGCCATCCGGTTCACGTGCACGCGACGGTGCTCGTCGCGTCCGTGCTCGTGCACTTGGGGCCAACTACCGACGGCGTATTTGCGCTGTGTTTCTCGCTGTACAGCCTTGGTCGCTATGCCAGCGACGACCGCGCCAGCCTGATTGGCATGCTGGCCGGCCTTGCCTTCGTGTCGACTGACCTCCTGCTGAGCACACCGGACATCGGTGGCGTGATTGCGGCCGGCCTCGTGATGCTGCTGTGGTACGTCGGACGCCGGCTGCGCTTTCGCGGCGAATACCTGAGGCTGCTGGAGGAACGCGCAAGGCACCTCGAGCGCGAGCAAAGCGCCGAGGCGGAGCGCGCGGTGGCAACGGAGCGCACACGTATCGCGCGCGAGCTGCACGACATCGTTGCGCACCAGGTCAGCCTGATGACGGTGCAGGCAGGCGCCGCGCGCACGGTGGTGGAAGCCGATCCGAAGGCGGCGGCGCAGGCCATGTCGGCGGTCGAGAAAGCCGGCCGCCAGGCGCTGTCGGAGATGCGCCATCTGCTGAGCGTGCTGCGTCCGGGTAAGGGCGAAGGCGAACTTGGGCCGCAGCCTGGCATGGACGATCTGTCGCGGCTGGTCGAGGAAGTCGGCGAGGCAGGCCCGGTGGTGCGCCTGACCACGGAGGGCGTGCTGTCGAGCTTGCCCGCGCGGCTGGACCTGTCTGCCTATCGCATCATTCAGGAGGCGCTGACCAACGTGCTCAAACACGCGGGCCCCGCGCCGCATGTTGACGTGTTCGTGCGTGCCAGCGGGCAGAGCCTGAACCTGCACATCGTGGACAACGGAAAGGGCGTCCTTGATGGCACGGGCAGGGGACACGGCATTGCCGGCATGCGTGAACGCGCCGAGCTGCTGGGTGGTACGCTTAACGCAGGACCGCTGCCAACCGGCGGCTTCGAAGTGCGGGCGACACTCCCGCTGACGGGTGATGCATGACGCTGCGCGTTGTCGTGGTGGACGACCAGGCGCTCGTTCGGCGCGGCTTTGCCATGGTGCTGGAGCACGAAGGCGACATCGAGGTGGTGGCGGAGGCCGGCACGGGTCTTGAGGCGATCGACGCGGCGCGTACGCACCGCCCGGACGTGATCCTCATGGACATTCGCATGCCTGAGCTCGACGGGCTGGAAGCGACCGCGCGCATCCTGGCGGAAAGCGGCGAGGCCACGCGGGTGATTATCCTCACCACCTTCGACCCCGACGAATACGTTTACCGGGCACTGCGCGCCGGCGCCAGCGGCTTTGTGCTGAAGGACATTCCGCCAGCCGACCTTGTGAGCGCGGTGCGCGTTGTCGCCGACGGCGGCGCGTTGCTGGCGCCGTCGATTACCCGTCGGCTGATTGGCCGGTTTGCAACGCAGTCGGGGCCGGGCGGTGACATTGCCGAACGGCTGGACCGGCTGACGGGGCGGGAGCGCGAGGTGCTGCAGGCGCTGGCCCGGGGGCTTAGCAACCATGAGATTGCCGAGGCGCTGTTCATCGGCGCGGCAACGGTGAAGTCGCACGTCAGCAGCCTGCTGTCGAAGCTCGAGCTGCGCGACCGCGCCCAGGCTGTAGTATTTGCCTATGAGAGCGGGCTCACAAAGGTCGGCGACAAGGACCCGGGATTCTAAAATGCGCAACGGACTCCACAGGGTGGCGGCCGGCGGCGCGGTGCTGGTCGGCATTTTTCTATTGATGGGCGCGGCAGGGCATTTTGAAGCCGTGCTGCCGGTCGTTAACGACCCCGGCCGAGAGGGCAGCGGCTTTGCGCTGTTGGTACCAGGGCTGATCCTCGCCGCGGCGGGCCTTTTCAGCGTGTCGCTCTGCAAGGCGCTGTGGGACGCCCGGCGGTGGGGTATCAACGTGGCGCTGACGACCAATGCGCTGGCGCTCGTCTACCTTCTGTACCTCATGTGGCGAGGCGTGCCCGACCACCCGGTGGCGCTGTTTACCGGCATCGTGGCCTGCAACCTGCTGGTGCTTGTTGCGACCAGGGCCGGTCTTGTCTGGCCGGCTCAGTCGCCTTCGTCTGGAGAAGACGGGAAGGGAAAACGCTGATGCCTGAAGCGGATCGAGGCTTCCTTGTTCGGGCGGCAGCGTATACGCCACCGCCCTTTCATCGAGCCAGGAATCAGGCCTGGCGTAGCTAACGGTTGGCCGCTGGTGTTCGCTCACTGATCCACACGCCACCGCTGCCGTAGTACAGGCGGCGGCCGTCCCAGGAAAGCGACGGTCGGGTTTCGTCGCCCTCTACGGTGTCAAACGGCACGGATTCACTCAGGTTGGTGACCTTTTGCCACTCGCGAAACAGGAAAGGTCGTTCCGACGTAAAGATGTCGAAGCCCGATGTGTCGTCGTCGTCCGTCGGCCGGTTCGATGCGAACACAATCACGCGCGCATCCTGGCTGACGTTTGGCTGGCGGTCGTCGTACTCCGTATTGATCGGTGCTGGCAGCATTTCGCCGGGGCCAAACGTGCCATCGTCGCGCATGCGGCTGCGGTAGATGTTCTGGTCACCGGTCGGGTAGTCGCTCGAGTAGAACAAAAACGTGCCCCACGGCAGCTCGATCACTGCCGGGCTGAGGTCCAGTCCCGGCGTGTTGGGTCCGTCCGGCGCGCAGCCCAGGTTCTGCGGTTCTTCCCAGCCGGTGGCGGGGTTGTTCACGGAGCGGTACATGTCGCTGCTGCCGCAGGCACCGTCTGCAGTTCGGTTGGATACGAAGTACAGCTGGCTGTCGCGCACCGGCGTCGGGCAAAAGTCGTTGGCGTTCGGATCGTTGATTGCGGCAGGCAGAGCGTCGCCCGGTGCGAAATCCTCGCCCGGCTCGGCACGCTGGTTAACGTAGATGTCCAGGCCGGTGCCCGGGTCCCGGGCAGTGAACAGGAAGCGCCCGGCGGGGGACTCGATCGGGCAGCCACCAGGTACCTGCGTACCGTCGGTTCGAAGCGCCGGCCCGTTCGGGCTCCAGTTGCCCAGCGGTTCGTCGGCCTGGGCCACGCCTGCGAGGGCGGTCAGGCTCGTTGCCAGTGCCGCGGCGGGCAACAGGCTCATGCTGCGGCGCATGATGTTTGCTGAAGTCGTCATGTGATTCTCCCTTTATCGCGTTTCGGCTAGCAATCAGCGTGAATGCGCAGAGTTGCCGAAATCACGGTAGGAGAAGACGCCGTGAAACGCGTGAAGAACCACTGAAGTTTTCGTGAAGTTGCTTTCAGCTCCGCGGAGCCGGACACTTTTGTCTTGCATGCCAAGCCGCAGAAGCCCGGTAACCGATGAACTCAAACGGACAGGAAACAAGGTGTTTCACCGTCGCTGACCTTGTGGTTGACACCGCGACGCAGGTGGTCACCCGTGGTGACAAGCAGCTTGAGCTTCCTCCGCTGTCGTTTCGGCTGCTAATGGTGCTGGCCGATGCAGCACCGGCGGTTGTGGCGCACGACCAACTTGTGAAGCAGGTCTGGGCGGGGCGGGTAGTTAGCCCGGAAACGGTGACGCAACGCGTCAAGCTGCTGCGCCAGGCGCTTGGAGATGACGCCCAGCAGCCGCGCTACATCGGGCTGGTGCGTGGTGCGGGCTACCGGCTGATGGTGGAACCGCAGAGCGCGGCCGCACCAGGCAGACCGATGATACGTCGCGGGCCGCTATTCGCGGCAGGCGGGATCATTGCGGCGGTGCTGGCCGTTTTGTTCATGACGCTTGCACGTGATGGCAGCAGCCCGCAGCCAGCAGCTGATCACTCCCTCGCTGTGCTCGCCTTTGATACGGCCGGCGTCCAGGCTGGCTCGGACTGGCTTGGTATCGGGATTCCCGCCGAAGTTGCTTATCACCTGTCCAGCCAACCTGGCCTGCGGCTTATTGCAACGTCCAGTTCCTTTGCGGTGCGCAGTGATCTCGCAGACAGCCGCGGCGTAGCCGCGCGCCTTGGTACGCGATACCTTTTGCGCGGCAGCGTAACGGAATCCGACGAGTCGGTTCGAGTATCAGTGTTCCTTGATGATGCGCACAGCAGGCGGCCCGTGTGGTCTCGAGTCTACGATCGCAGTTTTCCGCTTGCCCCACAGGTTGCCCGCAGTATCGCCAATGACGTGCGAGTCACGCTCGAGCTGGGGCAGCCCGAGTCGGGCAGTCCTCGAAGCGAAGCCGGTCCCGAGGCGTACGTGCACCTCCTTCGCGGTCGATTTTTCTACGACCGGCGAGCCGATGGCGATATTGAACTAGCGGAGGCCGAGTATCGCAAGGCTGTAGCTGCCGATCCACAGCTTGCCCGGGCCTGGGTGGGCTTGGCCGCAATTGCAAGTGTCCGCTTCTGGCAAATGGGAGAGCTTGATCTTGCGACCAGTCATGACGTGCAGTACGACGCGCTTACTCGTGCACTGTCTATTGACGAGAACCTCGCCGAAGCTCACTTCAGGTTTGCCCGGTTACTTAGCGAACAGGGGGACACCGAAGTCGCGGAGCGACATCGGGACCGTGCCATCGCCCTGGCGCCGGATGAGCCATTGATGCTGATCATGCAGGCGAACCGGCGTTCGAGGGCGGGAGACTTCGAGGGCGCGGTGCAGTTCTCGCGCGAGGCCCTTGCCCGTGATCCGCTGTCCCGTGTCTTCACGAGTAACCTTGCCTTCGACTTGCTGTTTGCTGGGCGCACGCACGAAGCCGCAGAGCTGATTGCCATTACCAAGTCACTGTCTCCTTTCGAGAATTTTGCATTTTCCGATGCGCTGATCCTGATTCAGCGTACCCAGTACGCCGCGGCATTGATCGCCTCCGAGTCGATGGTGCAGCGTGCCGACCGCGAGGCCATTCGGGCCATGGCGTTGTCAGGTCTGGGCAGGCAAGAGGAGGCGTCGCGGTCGATAGCGGCGCTGGAGGCGCTGGAGGCGCCCCTGGCGATAGGCCGCCTGGCGCATGTTCATGCTCGGGCGGGCGATGCCGAGGCGCCATTTGAAGCGTTGGACGCTCTGCAGTCCCTTTGCCTCAGAAACCTCGACCGGCTCGCCGATTGCCGCGATGCCCTTGAGCGTGTGATGGCGCTTCGTTTTGCGCCGTACCTGCGTGGCAAGCATGCTCACGAACGCTGGATGCGTCGCCAAACCGAGATTCGCCGGAGTTGGCTTACCGCAAGGGCGGCGTCATCGGAGACGTAGTTACTGCTGGCGCCGTACGCGGATTTTCCTGTTCTTGTCTTCCGGAATCAGCATCACCCAGCCGAAGCCGTCCTTGCGCAGCACTACGTCAAACTGGCAGCTGTTGTCATGGAGCTTGAGCCGTCCGGAGTTTGACTGCCGCCAGATCTGGCCGTTTTCCATGTGGAAGTAGGTGCGGTTTGGCGTGCGGGTCTTCGTGCAGCTCGTCACGGTTGCTGCGTATTCCTCGCGTTCTTTTGCTTCAGGCTCGATCGTTGCCTTGGCAACGTCGTCCGTCAGAGGCTGCGGCCCGTCCGTTTCGGCGACGCTCGCGGTCGCGGCTGCGGCGGCAGGCGCGGCCGCGACAACGTCGGTTGCCTCGACCGCCTCCGCAGCCTCGACCGTTGCGACAGCTTCAACCGGCGCGACTGCCTCAACCGCCGGTTCGGGTGCCGCCGCTGCCGCCGTCGGCCGCAAGGCGTCGTAGCACGCCAGGCGCGCGCTGTCCTGCTCGAGCGAGCCGCACTCGGCCAGTCTGTCGGCGAGATCGTTGTCCGCGGCAAGTGCCGGATTGGCTAGCGCGAGCGCTGCGAGCAGGAAGAGTCGTTTTTGCACTGTGGTCATCTCGTGGTTTGACTGGGTCGCAAGTTTACCATCTGGCGAAGTTGCGCAAACGGCCTGTAGCAGGTGTCGCGGCTGTCCGGTTCAGGCTGCAGGGCGCTTGTGTTCGAGGGCGTCTATACTGGTCCTCGCCAGGGGCATTCTGACGCATAAGAGGCATTTCCCATGAAGACCGTGCGCACGCCGGACCACTGCTTCGACAACCTGCCGGATTACCCGTTCACTCCCAACTACCTCGAGGTGGACGGCCTTCGCATGCACTACATTGACGAAGGCGAGCGCTCCGCACCGGTGGTGCTGCTTCTCCACGGTGAGCCGAGCTGGTCGTACCTGTATCGCTTCATGATTCCGCCGCTGGCAAATGCCGGTTTTCGCGCGATTGCGCCGGACCTGGTGGGCTTTGGCCGGTCGGACAAGCCCACGAAGAAAAGTGAGTATACGTACGCGCGCCACGTTGCGTGGATGACCGGCTTTATCGAGCAGCTCGAGCTCACCGACATAACGCTCTTCTGCCAGGACTGGGGGTCGCTCATTGGCCTGCGCGTCGCGGCCGAAAACACGCAGCGCTTTGCCCGGATCGCGTTAGGAAACGGTGGCCTGCCGACCGGTGACCAGCAGTTGCCGAAGGCGTTCAGAATCTGGCGAGCCTTTGCACGCTTTAGCCCGTGGTTTCCCATTGGTCTGATCATCCAGAAGGGCACGGTCAACGAAATGTCGGATGCTGCGGTTAAGGCGTACGACGCGCCGTTTCCCTCATCGAAGTACAAGGCCGGAGCCAGGGCCTTTCCGATGCTCGTGCCGACGGAACCGGACAACCCGGCGTCCGACGCCAACCGGGCGGCCTGGAAAACCTTCGCCCACTGGGAGAAGCCCTTTCTCACCACGTTCAGCAACAAGGACCCGATTACGCGGGGCGGTGAGGGGCCGTGGCAGAGCGTTGTGCCCGGTGCCCAGAACCGGGAGCACGTGACGATTCGCGGCGCCGGTCACTTTCTCCAGGAAGACAAGGGGCCGGAACTGGCCAGCGTGCTGATCGAGTTCATTCGCGGCGAACGCTGACCCGGGCAATTCGGTCCTGCAGGCTGGCCATGGCGGCGTCCAGAATCGTGTCCTGGAGAGCAGCCGCGTCGGCGTCCGAAATGTCCACACGCACATCCGGTTCGAGGCCGACACCTTCGAACGTGCTCCCGTCGGGGCGGTATTCGATCCAGCGTGACACTGTGTAAGACCAGCCGTTGGACCATTGCCGTTGTTCAGGGTTGGCAGATCCGCCAGCAGTGAAATCGCCGAACGACTCCGCATTTGGCAACACCGAGAATGCCAGGACGAGGCTCTCCGCGCTGCTCACGGTGCCGCGGTTCGTCAGCACGCAGACCGGCCCGCTAAACGACTGCGCGCCGCCGGGTTCAATGAAGCTGTCAATGAAGGGCCCGAAATCGTCATGGCCTGGGCCGTCCCGGAAGCGCACCCGCCGGTACAGTCGTGAGGTGTCGGCGAATCTTGCGGCGATGGCCGCGCCGTTCTGATCGTTGCCGCCGCCGTTGCTGCGCAGGTCAACGATGATGCCGCGCACACTACCAAGTTGGCTGAGGATAAAGTCGAAATCCTCGCCATGGCCGCTGCCGCCCAGGCTGTGCACCCGCACGTAGCCAATGTCCGCATCAATGCGGCCGAAGAGCATGCCGGCCTGCGGGCTCATCATTGCTGACCCACCGAGGTAGGTCGCGGTAACCACTGACTCGTCGAAGTTGGTCGGGAAGCGGTCGTACCACCCGGTGTAGCTGGACGTGCCCAGCGGGGTGTCCAGGCGTACGTGCGGGTCCTCGAGCTCCAGCAGCATGTCCGACAGAATGGCGAACAACTCGGCGTCTGTGCTGCTTGCGTCAAGTTGGGTACGGTAACGATTCCGGGCGTCGTCCCAGTCAATCGCCTTCAGGGTGAAGAAGGAGTAGTTCTGGTCGAAGTCGCTCCACAGCGTGTCGAAGCGGTCC
>JBCAXP010000042.1:0-19370 GCA_038533995.1 Pseudomonadota bacterium | reverse complement strand
ATCGCGTAGCAGCAAAGCAAATGCGCTGCGACGCGATCAGGTAAACCTGTGGTGATGACTGTGAGAAGAACCGAAATAACACGCGCTCTAAGTGGCAGCGCGGCCATTTTCTTCGCGCTGCTCGCGCTGAGCGGCTGCCAGACAGCGCCGACAACGCCGGTTGCGGCGGTGGACGACTCGCGCCTGTTTCGCCTCGGGCAGTGTGCCCTGCAGGCTGCGGAGTATGACGAGGCGCAGGAGTACTTCCGGCAGGCCATTGCGGCGGCCCCTGAAAACGCCACGTACCACTACTGGCTCGGCGTGAGCCAGGGGCGGCGCGCCAACGAGTCCGGCTTCTTTGGTCAGATCGTGTACGTGCGCCAGGCTGCCGCTGCATTGCAGCGCGCCGCAGAGCTGGAACCGGACCGGCTCGAAGCGCAGGAAGCCCTCTTTGAATTTCACCTGCACGGGCCAGCTTTGGCCGGCGCCAGTCGCGGCGAGGCCGAGAGGCTGGCTCGCGTCATCGCCGAGCTTGATACCAGCGCCGGGTACCGCGCCATGGGGCAGCTCTACCAGGCGTCCGGCGACAGCGCGGCGGCCATTGAGGCGTACCAGCAGGCGATGGCCTCGCGGCCCGGGGACGGCAGCGGCTTGCTGCTGGGAAACCTGCTGCGCGACCTGGAACGGTACGACGAGGCGTTTGCGGTCTACGAGTCGCTCGGCGACGCCGGCAGCGCAAGTGCAGACGTGCGCCGCGAGCGGCTCGCTGCGCTCTACCAGATCGGCGCCACCGCACTGCATTCGAAGCAGCGCCTGGAGACGGGTGAGCAAGCGTTGCTGGAATACCTTGAGTCCGATGCCGGCACTGCGCAGCTGCTGAGCGAACCGGCGTGGGCGCACTACCGCCTTGGCCTGATTTACGAACTGCTGGACCAGCCCGCCCAGGCCGAGACGCATTTCAGGGCCGCGCTTGACGGTGACGCCGGCTCCCAGCTCGAGGCGCTCGCCGAGCGCGGGCTGTACGAGCTGCACCTCGCGCAGGAGTACGGCATCACGGTGCAGCAGCTCCGCATCTTCCAGACGCTGTGCCGCGTTCACGCGCACGCATCGCCAACGGCTATTCCCTGCACGTAAAAATCCGGGCGGCTAGTCTCTGCGGCGGCCCCGCTGGCGGCGCGTGTATACTGCCGCCATGAGTGAAAGAGACGACGAGGCGACTCGCCTCACCCCCGAGCAGTACGCCGTCACCCGCCAGGGTGCCACCGAGCGGCCCTTCACCGGCAAGTACGTCTACCACAAGGGCGACGGGGTTTACGCCTGCGTTTGTTGCGGCAACCCGCTGTTTGAATCCGATACCAAGTACGACAGCGGCTCGGGCTGGCCGAGCTTCTTCGAACCGCGCACCGCTGACACCGTGAAAATTCGCTTCGACGACAGCCACGGCATGCGCCGGGAAGAGGTCGTGTGTGCAAGGTGCGAGGCGCATCTCGGCCACGTGTTCGACGACGGCCCGGCGCCCACCGGCAAGCGCTACTGCATCAATTCGGCCGCACTGGATTTCGAGGCGATGGACGACGCTGCCGAAAAGGATGACCCAGAGGGTGACCCAAGAGGGTGACCGATCGGCCGGCCCCACTCGACGACTGGCGGGCACTTTCTCACCAGCAACGCCAGCGCGTGTTCGACGCGCTCATGGAGGGCAGCTGGGACCCTGACGAGGGCAATGCTGAGGCCTTCAAGGCAGCGGGAAACCTGCTGCGGGCTTTGGCCGTCGACGACAGTGCGGCCTTGCGGCTCAACCAGGTCACCCTGCCGTGTACCGACATCGCGCGCGCCATCGACTTCTACACGGGCATGGGGTTTACGCTCATCGTGGACTCACCGGCGTACGCGCGCTTTGCGTGCCCCGGCGGCACCGCTACGTTCTCGGTCCACAACGTGGACGATTCACCAGCGGTGGGCGACTACGTGGTCTATTTTGAAACCGCGGCGCTCGACGAGACCGTGGAAGAACTCAAAGAGCGCGACTACGAATTCACCCAGGACCCGGAAGACCAGCCGTGGCTGTGGCGCGAGGCGCGCCTCAACGATCCGGACGGCAACGTGATTTGCCTGTTCTACGCCGGGGAAAACCGCATCGATCCACCGTGGAGGGTCGGTTAGCCGACATCACCCAAGTTCCTGCGCCTGCTCCACCCAGCGGTCGCGAATGATGCGGTCCGGGAAACTGTTGATGCGCGACGCCAGCCACGCAACGTCGGTGGCAGACAGAGCCGCGATCTGCCGGAAGTGAAATACCCCCAGTTCATTCAGCGTGCGCTCCAGCACCGGGCCAATGCCATAGATACGCTTGAGATCGTCCGGCTTGCCGTCGGGTTGTGACAGCAGCCAGGGCGGCTGATCGCTCGGGCCAGCCTGGCGAACGGGCGGGTCAATGGGCAACTCCTGCTGCGCGGCGGCGGCAGTTGCGTTCTGCAGGCGCCGGCGAAGCGCGGCAATGACCTGGTCGCGCTCAAGCATCTGCGTCTGCATTTTGCCGAGCTGTTCCCGGGCGCTGGCGAGGCGGGCGGCGAGGCCTGCGTCGGACTCGCTGCGCGCTTGCTCCTGCTCCTTGTCACGTGCCTCAGCGTCGGCCAGCCGTTGCCTGGCACCGGTTAGTTCGCCACGCATGGTGATGGCCTGCTCGGTAACGGCGGCAATGTTCTTGCCAAGCCGGTCGATTGTCTCGTCGTGGCGGCCGCTCTCGCTGTCGTAATCCCGCAGGCGCGCATCCATGGCGCTGACTTGTTCAGCAATGCGGCTGGCGGTTTCCGCGCTGACGCGGTGCTTCTCAGCCGCTTCGCTTGCTGACTTGATCACTTCCGAGTTGCTCGCCAGGCGCCGTTCCAGGGATTGCAATGTATCGCTCTGCTTGGCGAGCAGTGCGTCGCGGCTTGCCAGTGCCCGCGCCTTCTCTGCCAGCGCGGTCTGAGTGTCGTGCAGGCTGGATTCCAGCGCATCTGCACGCTCGCGCTCCTTGCCTGCCTGCTGGCTCAGTGCAGCCAGTTCCTCACGATTGCCGGCGGCATCGGCCTGCGCCGACCCTGTGCTCAGGTTTTGCTCGATTTCCCGCAGCCGGCGCATACCGGCCTCCAGGCGCCTGCGCAGCTCGGCGTTCTCCTTTTCGAGCGCTTCGTTGGCGACGTCGTTACGTCGCGCCTGCGCCGGGCTCGGCAACTCGGCGCTGGCGGCCGGGGCGGCGGCGGAGCGCGAGGCGCCGCGAAACAGCCAGCCCACGGCGAAGCCGGTCATGCCTGCAAAGAAGAGGCAAAAGAGGATTTGTCCGATCAGGTATGACACTTGTCGTTCCTTAGCCTTGACACTACTGGCCCCTCACGTTGAATTCGATTCGGCGGTTTATGGCGCGGGCGTCGGCGGTTTCGTTGGGCACGAGTGGCTGCTCTTCGCCGTAGCCGCGCGCCGTCAGCCGGCTCAGCCGCACGCCGCTGGACACCAGGTAGGCCATGACGGATTCCGCGCGCCGCTGGCTCAAGTTCAGGTTGTTGGCCAGCGTCCCCTGGTCGTCGGTGTGCCCGGCAATCTCAACTCGCGCGTCGATGCACCGCACGGCGATAGCGGCAATCTCGTCGAGCTGTGCGTGGCTTGCCTCGTCGATAACGTCGCTGGCCGTTTCAAAGCGTATGGAGCGGCGCGCGACCACCGCGTCGATTTGTCGCTGACACGCTGATGCCGACAGCGGCTGAATGGCTGGCGCGGCAGGCGCCTCGGCCGCCGGGGCAGGGGTCTGCAATGAAGGCGATGATGTGGGCGGCGGCGCCTCGTCGGCAAAAATGGGGTCCGGTTTCGGCTCAGGTTTCGGTGTGGGCGGTGCAGCGGGTGCAGGGCGTTCGTTTTCGCTGAGCCGCTGCGCGAGGCCCGGATTGGTGCGCAGCAGGTCGTCGAGGCCGGCGCCGACGGCGATGTCGGCGGTGCCAATGTAGCCCGGCGGCAGCCCGTTGGTGGCGCGCCCGCGCAGGCGCTCCGCGATGACGTCGGTGCGCGCGATGCCCTCGATCATGACGTACTCGTTGGAGATGCCGACGTTACCGGGATCCACTCCTTCAAGAAGCGTCAGCGATGCGCTCGCGGCCTGCAGCCAGTTTGGCGGCGCCCCAGGGCGAACCTGCACGGAGAGGCTCACGGCATCGTCCCCGAAGCGCTCCCGGGCGAGCCGGTCGAGCTCGTCGATCATGCGTTGCTCAGGCATGGTGCCTTCGATCGTTACCCTGCCACCGGTGCGCTTCATGCGCAGACCGTAGGGCAGGTCGGCAAAGAGCTTGTCGAACTCGTCCATGCCCTCGGTGGAGCGGGTCATGTCCGGTGCTGCCGGCGCCGGGGCTTCGCCGGTGGTGCTGTTTGCCGGCGGCAGCTGTTCGGCGACGCGCTCGTCGATGGTCAGCACCCGGTTGTTGACAACGCGAACGCCGACGAGCGAGTTGGCGATGTCCACAGCCCGGTCGCGGGCCGCGCTGTCTGGCGCCAGGCCGCTCAGGCGCACGTCGCGCCCGTCCACGGCCACGCGTGCCCAACGCAGGTCGGCTTCGTCAAATTGTTGGGTAGCGCGAGTCCTGATGTCGTCCTCAATGGCTGCCGGGCTGTGCCTGAGGCACATGATGGCAATAAGGAAAAAGGCGGCTATGCCGCCAATAAGGACTAGGTTGCGGGACATGCAGCAAATCTGTGCGGCGGCAAACTGGGAGTGAAGTCTACCGGGGCTACGGCGTCGCTGGCAAAGTATGATTTGCTGAAATGCGGGCGGGCGATTACCGTTAGCCTGCATCGCGCGTCCACCGCCTCGAATGGCGCTCGACTGAAACGGAAGAAATTAGTGCGCGCAGTGGCCGGTTTGAGAGGTCGCGGCCGCGGCAACAGGAAACATCGTTGGACGCACACCACACTTCGCTACTCATCGTCGTTGTCATCGCGCTGGGCGTCAGTGCCCAGTGGCTGTCGTGGCGCAGCAAGTTGCCAACGATCATCCTGCTGGCCACCGCCGGCATCCTCGCCGGCCCCGTGTTTCACGTGGTGGTGCCGAGCGAGCTGTTCGGCGACCGGCTGCCGGCCATTGTCAGCCTGTGCGTTGCCATCATCTTGTTCGAGGGCGGGCTTAACCTTCAGCTGCATGAACTCAAGGCCACGGCTGTGGGCGTGCGCAGGCTGGTCTACGCCGGTGTGCCGCTCGCCTGGGGGGCGTCTAGCGTCGCGGCGCACTACATCGGCGGGCTTGGCTGGCCGGTCGCGCTGGTGTTTGGCGCGATCATGGTTGTCACCGGCCCCACCGTAATCATGCCGATGCTGCGCCAGGCGCGGCTCAACCGGCGCATCTCGTCGTACTTCAAGTGGGAAGGCATCGTTAACGATCCGATCGGCGCGCTGCTGGCCGTGCTGGTGTTCCAGTTTTTCGTGTTCTCCGGCGAGTCTGCGGGCGGTTCGGGCATTGCCAGCAGCATTGCCTGGGTGCTGGTCAGTGGCTTCCTGTTTGGCGGCCTCGGTGGCTGGCTTACCGGTATCGCGTTTCAACGCGGGATGGTGCCGGAGTACCTGAAGTCACCAGTGATGCTGAGCCTGGTGCTTGTGATCTTTGTGGCTTCCAACAGCCTCCAGCACGAAGCAGGACTGCTGTCCGTCACGATCATGGGCATCGTCGTGGGCAACATGGGCCTTGCCGGCATCCAGGACATGAAGCGTTTCAAGGAGTACATCACGGTCATGCTGGTATCCGTGGTGTTCGTGCTGCTGACGGCTGATCTCGACCCGAACGCCGTGCGCGCCATCGACTGGCGCGGCGCCGCGCTGATCGGCGCCATCCTGTTCATTGCGCGGCCGTTCACGGTGATGCTGGCGACTATCGGCGCCGGCATGGAGATGCGCGAGCGGCTGCTGCTCTCCTGGATTGCCCCGCGCGGCATTGTTGCCGCTGCCACCGCCGGTGTCATGGGGCCGCGGCTCCTCGAGGCCGGATACATGGACGCGGATCAGCTGCTGCCACTGGTGTTCGGCGTAATTTTCGCCACCGTGCTGTCGCATGGCGCAACGCTTGGTATCGCCGCGCGCCGGCTCGGGCTCACCGCGGAAACCCGCGACAGCGTGTTGATCGTCGGCGCATCGCCCTGGTCCGTGGCGCTCGGCTCCAAGCTAAAGGACATGGACATCGTCGTGCTGGTTGCCGATTCGTCGTGGCACGCGCTGCGGCCGGCGCGCCTTGCCGGCCTGCCGGTGTTCTACGGCGAAATCCTGTCGGACTTTGCCGAGGAGTCGCTGGAGACCGGTCACGTGAGTACCATGCTGGCGGCCACCAGCAATGACGCCTACAACGCGCTCGTGTGCACGGCCATGGCGCCGGAGATTGGCCGTAGCGCCGT
Source organism: Pseudomonadota bacterium (assembly GCA_038533995.1). GTDB lineage: Bacteria > Pseudomonadota > Gammaproteobacteria > Steroidobacterales > JBCAXP01 > JBCAXP01. The sequence continues at coordinate 12,990 of JBCAXP010000042.1, read as the reverse complement.
GTTCCAGCTGCCTATGGGTGCTGGTCAGGAGGACGATCCGCGCGGCGTGTCACGCCCGCTGCGCGGGCAGATGGCGTTTGATACTGACGCGGTGTTCGAGAAGCTGTGGCGCCTTCACGTGCGCGGCTGGAACTTTTACCGGACCCGCCTGACAGACACCTACACATACAGCAGCTTTCTTGGCGACCGCCCGCCGGACGCCATCGAAATTTTGCTGCTGGGCGCCAACGGCAGCGTCTCGTTCCGTTCGCCTAACCGCAAAACGGAGCCAGTGGCCGGCGACACGCTGCTCTACTACGGACCCGAACGTGCTAAGAGGCGCGAGGAAGAGTAACCACTATGCTGAGTGCACCCCGCCTGGAAGCGGTCTCGATTGCCGGACCCGCCGGAGCCATCGAAGCGTCAATCGAGCCGGGCAGCGACAACCCGCCTGCGATTGCCGTGGTGTGTCACCCGCATCCACAGCACGGCGGCACTATGCGCAACAAGGTGGTGCATACGCTGGCACGCACGTTCGTGACGCTCGGCGCCACCGCGGTGCGTTTCAACTTTCGCGGTGTCGGTGCCAGTGAAGGTAACTACGACGAAGGCCGTGGTGAACTCGACGACGCGCTGGCGGTGCTCGACTGGGCCGCTGAGCGCTGGCCGGGTACGCCACTGTGGGTTGCCGGTTTTTCCTTCGGCGGCTGGGTCGCGCTGCGCGCTGCGGCGCGCCGCACCGTTACGCAGCTCGTCACCGTGGCGCCCGCGGTTGACCGGTTTACGGTGGACGATACCGACGCGGTGAGTTGCCCGTGGGTGTTGATACAGGGCGGTGCGGACGAACTGGTCAGCGCCGACGCCGTGCTCGCCTGGGCAAAGCAACTCGACCACGGCCCGGAAATTCTCCTGATGCCCGGCGTCGATCACTTCTTTCACGGCCGGCTTACTGACCTGAAAAGCCGCCTGCTTGAATCCCTGGGCGAAAGCTAGCAATGCTGGACGCCTTCAAAAAGCTCATTGACGCGCTACAGCCGGATCCGGGTACGGAAGTGTCTGCGGCCGATCACGAACGTTCCTTGAGAGTTGCTACCACGGCACTTCTCGTAGAGTTATCGCGCGCCGATTTCGGCGACACGCAGGTGGAGGACAAGGTCATCCTGGGCCTGCTGGAGCGCGGCTTTGCGATGGACAGGGCAGCCGCTCAGCGCATGCTGGAAGACGCGGACAGGGAGGCGAAGCGCGCAGTTTCACTGCATGAATTCACCCGCATCCTGCACGAGCATCTCACGCCGGGGGACAAGCTGGAGGTTGTCGAAATGCTGTGGCGTGTTGCCTACGCCGACGACAAGCTCGACCCCAACGAGGAATACCTCGTGCGCAAACTCGCCGATCTGTTGTACGTCTCGCACGCGGACCTGATCCGTATCCGCAACAAGGTCGCCGGTATCTGATCGCGGCTGGAAGCCGCTCCCACCGTAGGAGCGGCGTCCCGCCGCGATTCCGAAGCCAAAAAAAAAACCGGAGCAGAAACTGCTCCGGTTTTTTTGAACCAGCGGTGCCAGTGGCACCGGTGCGGTTACACCATTTCTTTCAGGCCTTTCAGAGCCAGCACTTTCACTGCTTTGCGAGCAGGCTTGGCTTTGAACACCATCTCTTCGCCCGTGAACGGGTTGATGCCCTTGCGAGCCTTCGTCGCAGGCTTTTTCACAACCTTGATTTTCATCAGGCCAGGGATGCTGAACACGCCAACGCCACGACGGCGCAGGTTCTTGCGGATCAGTGCGGACAGGCTGTCGAAGACGGCGCCGACTTCCTTACGGGTAAGGCCAGTGTCGTCTGCGATGGTGCTGAGAATTTCGCTCTTAGTTGGCGGTTTCGGTGCTGCCTTGGGCTTGGCCGCGGCTTTCTTTTTTGCTGCCATGTGGGTCTCCTGCTTGAAGCGGTGTCGGGTGGAAAACGGTAGCCGGTGTTAATTACCGGCGGGAAAAATAGCACAAGATGCGAATAGGGTTAAGCATCTGCGCGTAAAAAATTGCAGCTGGCAAGTTAATCGGTGACGAACTTCTGCTGGTATTTCACGCTCAACGGATCAGACTCGCCGTTCGGGGTGACGTCAATGTCGAAGATCAACACCTCGCCGTTCGCAACCGACAGGTCGCCGATGTAGTAAATCGCCTCACCTTCCGTGATCTGCCGAAGCTCAAGACTCTTGAGTTGCCCCGTGAGGTTGGTGACCTTGACCATGACCTTGCCTGGCACGGCCACGCCGATGGTGCCTTCCTCGTCGCGCCGGACCGAGACGTTGAGCATGGCGCGTGACTTGCTGCGAACGAGGTTGTACTGGCGAGCAACCTCCGGCGTGAGCAGGTCGGTCGTGATTGCGCTGAAGTGCACGGTGTAGTCGCCGAAGTCCTTGAGCTTGTCTACGACCGGGCCGGAGGTTGTAGTGCCCGCTTCTACGCCAGGCGGTGGAGTAGGGCCGCCACAGCCGGCGGCGAGCGAGACGAAGCCAAGCAGAACGAGCAGACGGGCGGATACTGTTTTCATAGCGCGAAGGACTCCGTTGACCGGCGGGACAGTTCCCACTGCGAAGTGTAGCCCCTAACGACAGCGCAACCAAATACGAGGAGCCGCATGTGCTGCAAAAACAGGCAATCGCGGCGCTTTTCTCACTGCAACAGGGCTCACAGCAACGGGGGGAGGGGCGCTTGGTCGACGACGCTCAGACCAGCGGGTAGGAAATCGGAATGAGCATTTGCAGCGCCTGCAGGCCAATCAGCACAAACAGCGCAGACAGGTCGAGCCCGCCGATCGGTGGCACGATCCGCCGCACCGGCCGCAGCAGCGGTTCGCACAGTTGGTGCACGACGGCGGCCACCGGGTTGTAGCCGCCGGCGCTCACCCAGCTCAAAATCACGTGAATCAGGATCGCGAAGAAGAACAGGCGAATGACGTGCACGGCCAGGCGCATTGCGGAGACGGTGATCAGCGTGACCGGATCGGGGGCACCGCCTGCCAGCAGTGCCAGCAGCGCGGCCGTACCAATGAGTTCCAGCACAATCACCACGACCAGGGTCGCCATGTCCAGGCCGGCCCAGCCGGGAATCACCCGGCGCAGCGGGCGAACCAGCGGGTTGGTAATGCGCACCACCGCCTGCGACAGCGGGTTGTTGAAATCCGCGCGGACCCATTGCAGCGCGAAGCGCAGGATAAAGGTGTACAGGTAGAGCTCAAAGAGCGTCTTGACGATAAAGATCAGCGCATTCATTCGCGTTTGTTCCCGTGCCGGTGGCTAAACGTGAGGTGATCGAGGGCGGGACTATAGCGCGAGCGGCTCGCGTTGTCCGAAAATTGCCGTACCCACCCGAACGTGGGTCGCGCCCTCGGCAATGGCAATTTCAAGGTCGCCGCTCATGCCCATGGACAGAACATCCAGCGTGCCTCGCGCCTCGTTCAGGGTTGCCAGCATGCTCGCCACCGAGCGAAACGCTGTGTGCAATTCGTCGGCGGACAGGCCGGCCGGGGGCATGCCCATCAGGCCGCGCAGCCGCAGGCCGGGCAGGGAATCCACGAGGTCCGCCAGGGCAGCAAGGTCCGAGGTCTGCGCCCCGCCGCGCCGCGGGTCGTCCTCCAGGCTCATCTGCAGGCACACGTTAAGGGCGGGAAGGTTATCGGGACGCTGCGCGCTCAGGCGGCGGGCAATGCGAGCCCGGTCGACGGTGTGCACCCACTGGAAATGAGCGGCCACATCACGGGTCTTGTTGCCCTGCAGCTGCCCGATGAAGTGCCAGATAGCCTCCGGCGAGTCGATGGCGGCAATCTTCTCCAGCGCCTCGGCGACGTAGTTCTCGCCGAAGTGCCGCTGCCCTGCTGCGAGCGCCTCGCGCACCATCGAGGCCGGGTGACGTTTGCTGACGGCGACGAGATGCACCGCCTGCGGGTCGCGGCCGCAGGCCTGCGCGGCGCCGGCGATCTGCTCGCGCACGCGGGGGATGGTGACTGTGACATCGGTCATATTATGCCCCAGGGTCCTCAGCTATACTTCTTGCCCATCAACGGGTGACAACACGTTGAATTGTACCGTCGAATTCATTCTTCTGAGTCGTCGGCGGCAGTATCGGGGCTGGTTGTGGTGCTGCCGAGGGCGCAGCATTGTAAAGTGGCCAGAATTCGACATAATCCAGTCTGTTCACTGATGCAGATTGCAAGGACTTTTCATGGCAGTTGATATTGCACAGCTTCTGGCTTTCGCGGTGAAAAACGACGCGTCAGATCTGCACCTGTCTGCGGGGGTGGCCCCGATGATTCGCGTTGATGGCGACATGAAGCGCGTCAACATGCCGGCGCTGGAGCACAAAGAAGTGCACAGCATGGTCTACGACATCATGAACGACAAGCAGCGCAAGGACTTTGAGGAGTTCTTCGAAACCGACTTCTCGTTCGAAATTCCTGGTCTGGCGCGCTTCCGCGTCAACGCGTACAACCAGAACCGGGGCGCCGGCGCGGTATTTCGGACCATTCCGTCCAAGATTCTCAACCTCGAAGACCTGGGCGCACCCAAGATTTTCAAGGATATCTCGCTGCAGGCACGCGGTATCGTGCTGGTGACAGGGCCCACCGGGTCGGGCAAATCCACCACGCTGGCAGCCATGATCGACTTCATCAACGACACGAAGCCAGATCACGTGCTGACCGTCGAAGACCCGATCGAGTTCGTGCACGAGAGCAAGAAGAGCCTCGTCAACCAGCGCGAGGTGCATCGCGACACGCTGGGCTTCGCCGAGGCGCTGCGTTCGGCGCTGCGTGAAGACCCCGACATCATCCTCGTCGGCGAAATGCGCGATCTCGAGACCATTCGGCTCGCGCTCACCGCCGCCGAAACCGGTCACCTGGTGTTCGGCACGCTTCACACCAGCTCGGCAGCGAAGACCATCGACCGTATCGTCGACGTGTTTCCCGCGGCTGAAAAAGACATGGTGCGCTCGATGCTGTCGGAGTCGCTGCGGGCGGTCATCTCGCAGACGCTCCTGAAGAAGAACGGCGGCGGGCGAGTGGCGGCCCACGAGATCATGATTGGCACCCCCGCCATTCGTAACCTCATCCGCGAAGGCAAGATCGCGCAGATGTACTCCGCGATTCAGACCGGCCAGGGCGTGGGCATGCAGACGCTCGACCAGTGCCTCACGGATCTCGTACGCAAGGGCATCGTGTCGCGCGAAGAGGCTCGCTACAAGGCGAGCAACAAAGAAGCATTCTAAGGCAGCAGTCTCGAACCCAAGCAGGCTAATAAGGAAACTCCATGGATCGCGATCAGGCTATTAAGCTCATGCAGGATCTCCTGCGTGCGATGGTCTCAAAGGGCGGCTCTGACCTGTTCATCACGGCGGGCTTCCCGCCGGCGATCAAGGTAGACGGCATCGTCGCGCCGGTGTCCGAGCGGCCGCTGACCGCGGCGCAAAGCGCGGTGCTCGTGCGTTCGGTCATGAACGACAAGCAAACGAAGGAATTCGACGCAACCAAGGAGTGCAATTTCGCGATCAGTCCGCGCGAGATCGGGCGGTTCCGCGTCAACGCTTTCGTGCAGCAGGGCCAGACAGGCGCCGTGCTCCGAACCATCACGACCGAGATTCCGCAGTTCGATTCCCTCGGCCTGCCGGAAGTGCTCAAGGACGTGGTGATGACCAAGCGCGGTCTTGTCATCGTGGTCGGCGGCACCGGGTCGGGTAAATCCACCTCGCTGGCGGCCATGATCGGGCACCGCAACCATCACTCCCGCGGGCACATCGTGACCATTGAGGACCCGGTGGAATACGTCCATCCCCACGCCGGCTGCGTGGTGACCCAGCGCGAGGTGGGTGTGGACACTGACACCTGGCACGCGGCGCTAAAGAACACCCTGCGCCAGGCGCCGGACGTGATTCTCATCGGTGAGATTCGCGACAGGGAAACCATGGAATACGGCGTGCAGTTCGCCGAAACCGGCCACCTGTGCCTTGCAACGCTCCACGCCAACAGCGCCAACCAGGCGCTGGATCGCATCATCAACTTCTTCCCGGAAGAGCGCCGTGACCAGCTGCTGATGGATCTCAGCCTGAACATCTGCGCGCTGATCTCGCAGCGCCTCATTCCGCGGGAAGACGGCGCCGGCCGCGTCGCCGCCATGGAAATCATGCTGAAGTCGCCGCTGATTTCCGACCTGATCTTCAAGGGCGAGGTCGCCCAGATCAAGGAAGTGATGGCGAAGTCGAATCGCCTCGGCATGAAAACGTTCGACCAGGCGCTGTTCGATCTCTACGAGAAAGGCGACATTGGTTACGAGGACGCGCTGCGCAACGCGGATTCGAAGAACGAGCTGCGGCTGCGTATCAAGCTGGAGAGCAAGCGGGAATTCCAGGTGTCCGAGGAAGGCGCCCACAGCCTTCGCATCATGGATCACGAGCCAACTCCCTAAAAATCACGTCCAGGCCGGGTGCCAACAATGAATACCAAACCGCTGTTTGAACTGATGGTTCAAAAGAAGGCGTCCGACCTTTTTCTTACGACGTACGCGCCGGTCAAGATCAAGATCGACGGGCGCATCATGTCGGTGAACAAGCAGGAACTGACGCCCAAGATGGTGAAGCAGGCCGCCGTCGGCCTGATGAACGAGGAGCAGCTCGACCAGTTCGCACAGGAGCTGGAGATCGACTTCGCCGTATCCATCTCAGGGCTGGGCCGCTTCCGCGTCAACGTGTTTCACCAGCGCGGCAACGTCGCCATGGTGCTGCGTTACATCACCTCTGACCTGCCCGACCTCGACGAGCTGAACATGCCCGAGGTGCTCAAGGAGCTGGCGATGCGCCGCCGCGGCCTCGTGCTGATGGTCGGCGCCACCGGGTCGGGTAAATCCACCACGCTCGCGGCGATGATCAATCATCGCAATGAAAAGTCTGCCGGCCACATTCTTACGATTGAAGACCCGATCGAGTTTCTCCATCCGAACAAGAGCAGCATCGTCAACCAGCGGGAGGTCGGCACGGACACGCTGTCGTACCACGCGGCACTGCGCAGCGCGATGCGCGAAGCGCCCGACGTGATCCTGGTCGGCGAAATTCGCGACCGCACGACGATGGAATCAGCGCTCGCACTGGCCGGTACCGGCCACCTGTGTATCTCGACGCTGCACGCGAACAACTCCTCGGAAAGCCTGGACCGAATCATCAACATGTTCCCCCAGGCGCAGCACAACCAGATTCTCATGGACCTGTCGCAGTACCTGCGCGCGATCATTTCGCAGCGCCTGGTGAAGGGCAAGATGGGCTCGCGGGTCGCGGCGGTGGAGATTCTCCTGAACACGCCGCACGTGTCGGAGCAGATTCGCAAGGGTGACATCGCGTCGGTCAAGGAGGCGCTGGAAGACAGCTCCGAAGCCGGCATGCAAACGTTCGACGCGTCGCTTTACGAACTGTATCGCGCCGGCATGATCGACCTGGAGCAGGCGCTGGTCAACGCCGATTCCCGCGCCAATCTCGAAGCCAAGATCAACTTCGGTTAGGCAATTCGAATCGCGGCAAGATGCCGCTCCTACCGTGGGAGCGGCTTCAGCCGCGATTCCCAAAATCTAAAAGACTGTGGCGGCGTCGAACACCGGCCCGTCAACGCACACGCGCTTCATGGCCGGCCCGTCAGGGGTCTTCACCTCAACGGTACAGCCGGCGCACCCGCCGACCGCGCAAGCCATGTATTCCTCCAGCGATACCTGCGCGGGCAGGTCATACCGCCGCGCCACCGCGGCCGCTGCCTTGAGCATCGGCGTTGGTCCGCACGCGTAGATTTCCACCTCGTCGCGCTGGCTGTCCGACAGGCTGTCGAGCCATTCCATGGCGAGGTCTGTAACGTAACCCTCGTAGCAGCCGGGGTAACCGGCGAGGCTGGCCAGGCGCACGGGCACGCCCTGGTCCTCCAGCAGCGGCATGGTGCCGATGACGCCCGCCGGCATGCCCTGCACGAGAATCGTTGACGGGCGTGTCCTGAACGGAAAAGGAATCTCCGACCCCATCAGCACGAGCGGCTCGAAGCCGGTGTCTGTGCCTCCATCTCTGGCGCCGTCTTTCATGGCGAGAATGTCCTCGGCGAGAAACACCATCGGCGGAATGCCAACGCCGCCGCCAATCAGGAGCGGTCGCCGGCGCTCGGGATTGAGGCGAAAGGGCTGGCCAATCGGGCCCATGACGCTCAAGCAGTCGCCCTCGGCGCGCTGGCTCAAGAGCCGCAGGCCGTCGCCGACAATCTTGTACAGGAATTCGACCCAGCCGGCCTCGGCGTCAACGCGCATGATCGACAGAGGCCTTCGCATCGGCAGCGCGGGGTCACAGGTGAGGTGCGCGAACGAACCGGCGCGGGCGCTTCGTGCGCACTCGGGCGCCTGTACGCGCAGCACAAACTGGTCGCCTTCAAAACGTTGCTGCGACAGTACGGCTGCCTCTTCGACGAAGATGGTGCCGCGGTGGCTCTGGTCCGGCTTGCTCATTGGTTCCCCGTCTGGCGTGACAGCCAGCTCTCGATAATCAGTTGTGCGGCAACCGCGTCCAGCCCGGTGCGCGCGTTGCCACGGCGCTTTGCGCCAGCGCGGCGTTCCCGGCGAAGGCGGTCGGCGGCCTCCCAGGAGGACAGTGCCTCGTCGACCATTTCCACCGGCAGGCCGAAGCGTAACCGGATTTCTTCCGCGAAGTGCTCTGCAGCCTGCGCGATAGTGCCAGCGGTGTTGTCACGGTTCAACGGCAGGCCCACAAGCGCAAGATCGGGCCGCCATTCCTCTACCAGGGCTTTAATGGCCGGCCAGTCGGCATCCGGATGACCACCGCGCACGGTGGTGACGGGAGAGGCGGTACCCGTGGACTCGTTTCCCGCAGCAACACCGATGCGCTTTAAGCCAAAGTCAAAGCCGAGCAGTGTTCGGGAGCCGGGCTGCCGCGCGTCGCGCGCAGCTGTCACGCGTGGCCGGCCTCTCGGCTGAGGCTGTTGAGGTCGACGCCGAGCAGACGGGCCGAGGCGGCCCAGCGGTCGTCGAACGGGGTCTCGAAGATCAGTTCCTCGGTCGCGGGTACGCTGAGCCAGGCGTTTTCCGACAGCTCCTGTTCCAGCTGTCCGGCGCCCCAACCGGCGCAGCCCAGCGCGATCAGTTCGTCATCCGGACCGTTGCCCGTTGCGATCGCGTCGAGGATGTCACGGGAGGTTGTCAGCCCGAGAGTGTCGCTGAGTCGCAGCGTGTTGTCCCAGTCGCCGAACGGGCGGTGCAGCACGAAACCACGTTCCTGGTGCACCGGGCCTCCCAGCAGCACGTGCTGGTCGTTTTCGATCGTGATTGCTGGCCTTGCCTCGCTGTCGCTGTCGACGTCTTCGTCGCCGGCGTCGCCGTTTTCATCGCCGTCGTCGTCCCCCCGGGCCATCTGCGAGAAAATGTCGCTGACGCGAATGTCGAGCGGCCTGTTTATGATGAGCCCGAGCGCGCCCTCGTCGGTGTGCTCACAGATCAGCGTGACGGTGTGAAAAAAGTTGGGGTCGCCAAGGGCAGGCATGGCGATCAGAAACTGGTTAGTGAGGCTGTCAGATTCGTTCATCCTGCCCCTAAGTGTATCTGCTTCGGCGGGGTTTCGCTTACCCCGATTCGCCGGTTGCGGTGAGGCGTGAGGCCGCCACTGGTGCGCCGTCCACAAAGCGCCACTCGTAGACGAAACGTAAGACGTCGTAATCCTTGGCAATTTCGTGCGGAAATGGATCAAAGGGCGAGGCCAGGCGGAGAATTCTTAACGCCGCCTGATCAAGTTCCGGGTGATTCGACGACCGCCTTACCACGATGTCTTCGAGGGAGCCGTTCGCATTGATCGCGACTTCAAGTATCGGGTTGCCGCTTTTTCCGCGGCGCTGCATCGTGTCCGGGAAATTTAACGTGCCCATCTTTTCGATTTTGCCTTTCCAGCCGGACAGGTAGCCGGCAAACACCGCTTCGCGGGTGCTCACGGAAATCTCTGCAACGCGCCGGTCATCACCCTGGGCACGGTTTTCGCCAACGGCGTCGCCGACCATGAGGGCATCGGGCGCTGCCGGCGTGCTGAGCCGGGCGCGCATGGCAACCTGCTCCGGGTTGGTTGTGGTTTCGAGCTGCAGGGGTGTGGCAAACGTCGACGGTGACCGCGACGCCATGATGTCAGGGGTTTTCGTGATGTCGCCGGGTGTCGCTGCAAACGGCGAGTTGCCCGTGGCGTCACCCGGGTTGGCAATCGTGCCCTCGGACGGCAGCTCCGTGGTCGCCCGCACCGACTCCTGGGTGGTGCCGCTGCCGTACTGGCTGTGGGCGGCGAGATAGGGGGCGTCGTCGTTGATGGTCAGTTCGCTCGGCTCGCTCTTGAGCATGACGACCTCGAGGGTCGGGCTGGCCGCGGCCGGGCCGCTGAACGCCTTGAACGTGATCCCCATGATCAGAATGCTGTGCAACAGCACCGCCAGGAACAGCGTAGACACCAGGCGGTCGTCGGTTCGCCGGCGGTCCGCGACATTGCTGTCGAAGGCCGGCAGCGTTGCGGCGATGCTCTGGTTCGCACTCATGGGCGGATTATAAGCGGGGCGGGGCTGCGTTATGTGAGCTGTTTCTCGATTACGGCCATTAAATTGCCCGCAATATCAAGACCAAACTCGTTTTCCAGCTCGCGAATCCCGGTGGGGCTTGTCACGTTGATCTCAGTCAGACGACTGCCGATCACGTCCAGGCCGGCAAAAATCACCCCTTTTTCCTTCAGCACCGGCCCGACGAGCGCGCTGATTGCCCGTTCTGCATCGCCCAGCGGGCGGCCTTCGCCAGTGGCTCCCTTGGCGAGGTTGCCGCGGCTCTCACCCTTGGCCGGCACCCGCGCCAGCATGTGCGACACGGGCTCGCCGTTGATCAGCAGCACACGCTTGTCGCCGTCGGTGATCTCCGGCAGAAAGCCCTGCGCCATTGCGAAGCGCTGTCCATCGTCGGTCAGCGTTTCATAGACCACGCTTGCGTTGGGGTCCCCTTCATTGACCACGAAGATGGATTTTCCGCCCATCCCGTCGAGCGGTTTGACGACGATTTTTCCGAATTTCGCTGCGAATGCCCGGAATTCTTCGATTTTGCGCGCAATTAGTGTGGGCGGGCACAGTTCCGGGAACCAAGCCGTGTACGCTTTCTCGTTCATGTCACGCAGGCTTGAAGGACGGTTCACGACCTTCACACCGGCATCCTCGGCGCGCTGCAGGATATACGTGGCGTAAACGAATTCCATGTCGAAGGGCGGGTCCTTCCGCATCAGCAGCACGTCGAGGTTCGACAGCGGCCCGAAGGTCGACTCGCCCAGCGTGTACCAGTCGTCGTTGTCGTCCCTGACTTCGAGGGGCCGCCCGTGGCCGTAAGCCACGCCGGCGTCCAGCGTCAGGTCGCCGAGTTCGTAGTAGGTGATAGCCCATCCGCGACGGCTGGCGGCGAGCAGCATCGCAAGGGTGGAATCCTTGTAGGGGGTTATCGAGGAAATGGGGTCCATGACGACCCCCAGACGCACCGGCTGCTTGGACACGATTGCACTCACTCCCAGAATCGTGAATTTAAAGACCCATTAAGAAAGACAATGAAAAATTCTGGCGAAAAACCCTAAAGGTTTCTCAACCCCTGCCGAACTCTACCAGAGCGGGCCGGAAGGGAATACGCGCCCGCATTGCCGGCCGCCACGGATGGCGGCCTTTGTCGTGTTGTGTTAAAAGGAATTCCATCATCTTCGCCTGCCAGCGGTGAGAGGGGTCTTGACGCTGCAGCGACATCATATTGTGCAAGGGTCTGTGCCAGCTATGGTGACACGAGAGCGTGACCTGGAAGTGCCTCAAAACGGACTGTCCGGCTTGAAGGTGCTCGTCATTGACGACAGCAAAACTATCCGCAGAACGGCCGAAACGCTGCTCTCCAAGGAGGGGTGCGAGGTGTTTACGGCTGTGGACGGCTTCGACGCATTGTCGAAGATCGCCGATCATCAGCCGGATATCGTGTTCGTTGACATCATGATGCCGCGACTTGACGGTTACCAGACGTGCTCGCTGATCAAGCACAACAAGATGTTTCGTTCCACGCCAGTAATCATGCTGTCGAGCAAGGACGGCTTGTTCGACCGTGCGCGTGGCCGCATTGTCGGCTCCGAACAGTACCTTACCAAACCGTTCACGAAAGATGAGTTGCTCGGCGCCATAGAGCGCCACGTCAGCCGCTGACAGGCGCGGCTCGGCGGAATTTTTTTGGGACAGCGCTCACAGTTTTTTCGTCGTCGCTTCGGCACAGTAGCGTCGACCCGGCGTATTCCTGTGAAGCAGTGCAGTTTTTCGCACCGACACGTGCGGGCAACATTCCACGTTGTAGCTGGGAGTTTAAGTCCATGGCCCTGGTATTGATTGTCGACGATTCTCCCACCGAAGTTCACGTGCTGACCAACGTGCTGGAGAAGCACGGCTTTGACACGATCTCCGCGGACAACGGCACGCAGGGAATCGAAGCCGCGCGCCGGCAGAACCCCAACATTATTTTGATGGACGTCGTCATGCCCGGCATCAACGGTTTCCAGGCGACGCGCAAGCTCGCGCGCGACCCCGAAACGTCGGCGATTCCGGTCATCATGGTGACCACGAAGGACCAGGAAAGCGACAAGGTCTGGGGCATGCGGCAGGGCGCGTTCGATTACCTGATCAAGCCGGTAGCCGAGGACGACCTCATAGACAAAGTCCGGGCAGCGCTCGCACATGACAGCTGAGTCGGCCCTGGCGCGGTGGCGCCGCGACCCGTTTCGGCTGCTCCAGGAGATGGAGCAGCGCGCACGCGACCGGCTTGCAAGCCGCGATGCCGGTAGCGCTGCCAACCAGCAGTGGGTAGGCGTTGCCTGCCGCTGTGGCGATCAGAAAATGCTGGTGTCGCGCGACGACATCCGCGAAATCATGGTGGTGCCCCCGACCACGCGCGTGCCTGGTGCCCGATCC
>JBCAXP010000041.1:0-19488 GCA_038533995.1 Pseudomonadota bacterium | reverse complement strand
TTCCAGAGTTTCGCCGACGGGCGCCCAAAGCACGATGTCGATCTCCGGCGGAAACAGCGTGAGGTAGCGCGGGTCTGCGTCGAGTCTTTCGTACAGATCCACCGCCGCCTGCCGGCATAGCTCCATGTTGCGCGCGAACTCGCCGCCCGTTTCCGGCGGCATGAGGCGTTGCGTCGCCCACAGCGCCACCGCGGAGGCGCCGGCGCGCGAACACTCCAGGCTGATTTCTCCAAGGTGCAGCTCTTCCGAACTGAAGTAGGTGTATGGCGAGTCGTGCTTGTAGAAGCGGCCGTCGGCAGGATTGCGAAACAGCACGCAGCCGCAGCCGTAGGGCTGCATGCCGTGCTTGTGGGGGTCGATCACGATGGAATCGGCGTGGCGAATGTTGGCGTAGGCTTCCGTGACGTCAGGCGGGAGATTGCTTGCCAGCGTGAAGTAGCCGCCATAGGCGGAGTCGACGTGCACGCGAACGCCGTGCTTTTCAGCCAGTTCGAGAATCTCCGGCAGGGGATCGACAGAGCCTGCGCCAGTGGTACCGAGCGTTGCCACGATGGTGCCGACATCTCCCCCCTCAAGGCGTTGCGCGAGCGCGTCCATGTCCATGCGGGCGCGATCGTCCGTGTCTACCGACTCGAAAGGAATCTTCAGTACGCCGCATATGCGGTTGTGGGTGTAGTGGGCCTGCGACGAGCCGAGCACTACTTTTTCGGGGTGCAGCTGCCCGGCGACCCACAGTGCTTCCAGGTTTGCCATCGTGCCGCCGCTGGTCAAATGGCCCAGGAACTCGTCCCAGCCGAACATCTTCGCGAGCTGCGCGACCGCTTCTTTCTCCATCGCGGAGCTCGCACGGCCGCCATCGAGCGCGTGGTTGTTCGGGTTGATGAACAGCGCCAGCGAGTAGGCAAGGCGGGCGACCGGGTGCGGGGGTTTCAGCATCTGGCCGGCATACAGCGGGTGCGGATACGGGTAGTTATCTTTCATGCGCTCGGCGACGGCCATAAGCGGTTCGCGCAGTGCGTCCAGAGTCGGTGACGGGTCGTACGACGGCATGGCGTTAAAGCCGCTGTCGAGTTCGTTCAGTGCTTCCTGCAGGAGGGTGAGGCTTTGTTTGTCGAGCATTCTTCAGGTTCCGGTGTTGCGGTTCGCCGAGGGGCGAGTGTGCCACAGTGTATTGAAACGAAGGCGGACCAATGAGTCCCACTATCGGGTTTTGTTGCCGAAACGACAGCTTCCGTATGCGAAATTGGTGGTTTACGGCTGCGGTTACTGCGATAGTAGGCGAATCGTTGGTCCGACCCCACAAATTGCATGTGACAGCAAAGAATCGCGCCTTCCTGATCTTCTGTGCCGTTGGCCTCGTGCCCATCGCATTGGGCTACGGCGCGGCGCCCTCTGTTTCGCTGGAGGGTCTCTTCGGGATTGCCGTCGACACGACCAATCTCACGCACATCATGCGTGCGGTGATGGGGCTCTATCTTGGAATGGCCGTGTTCTGGGTATGGGGTGCCTTCCGGCCATCCATGACCGGGCCGGCGTTAGCGGGCTGCGCCGTGTTCATGCTCGGACTTGCCGCAGGGCGCATCCTGAGTTTCGTCATCGACGGCATGCCGCACTGGCTACTTGTGGTGTACGCAGGCCTGGAGATCGTGCTCGGCGTGGTCGCGGTTGTGCTCTACTCGGCGAATGACAGCTCGTCGACAAGATGGTCCGCATCGTAGACGGTCTTCAACGCCTCGATCATGATCGCGGTGTTCACGCCAACGGACCTGTTCAGGCTGGGGTCGAACCAGTAGCCACCCGCAATCGAATGGATGTTGCCGTCGAAGGCGAGCCCGACCAGGGTACCGTCGGCGGAAATCATCGGACTGCCCGAATTGCCGCCCGTGATATCCGTGGTTGCGACGAAGTTGAACGGAGTATTCTCGTTGAGGTCCTCGCGAGCACTTGTCCATGACGTCGGCAACTTGAACGGCCTCTGCCCGGTGGTGCGCTCGAACAGTCGCGACGTGCGAGTGAACGGCTCGACCATCTCGCCGCGCTCTTTCCAGCCCTCTACGGCGCCGAACGTCACGCGCAGCGTAAAGGTCGCATCGGGGTACGTTTCAGTTCCGTACAGCCGAAAACGGGCGTCAGCGATCATCTCTTCGCCGATTACTCGCGGCGCCTCGACCTCATCGTCGTAGCGCCTGCGTAGCTCGCGGGCGCCGGGGTCTACGGCCGCAGCAAGTCTGATCAACGGATCGTCGCTCGCTTCGACGGCCTCGACGCCTCCCTCCCAAAGATCCTTGCGGTACGCCGGATCGTTGAGCCTCGAACCCGACACAAGCTCCGCCGCAAGGGCATCGGGCGCTTCCACGCCCAGGATCGAGCGAACCCAGGGGCTGTCGGGCCCGAGCCATTCCCGCATCTTCTCAAGCGAGAAAGTGAGCTGCAGTTTCTCGAACTCCTTGTTGACCGGACGTGCCGCGAACAGGCGCTGCTCGAGCTTTGGCAAGGCGGCGTTTGTGTAAGCACGAATGCGTTCGCCGTTCGGTTTCTCTCGCTCCGCAGTACCACGCACGATGGTTTTGGCGTAGCCGTAGAGCTCTCCCATCAGGCCCGCAGAGTCCTCGATGAAAAGGTGCTCCTCGTAGAAGTTGCGATGCGTTTCAAGGGAGCGATCAATCAGGTCCCAGGCTTCTCCGTAAGCGGCGTTCAGGTCTGGATCCGCAGCCACCGCCTCGCGCATGGCGCGCTCCTCGCTCTCCTTGCGTGCGACCATGCGGTCGTTCTGCAAAGCCTTGAGCCGATTGCGGCGCACCTTGATGGCGTTCTCGTAGTTGAGAATGCGCTGCTGCACGGTGCGCGCCGCCTCGTCGCTGGTGTACTGCCAGGCGAGCATGCGGCCGCGGAACTCCGAGTACCGCAACAGCCATAGCGGCAGCACGACGTTGCGCTGGAACCTGAGTTGTTCTGTAGTCAGCAGACGGTCTGTCGAGCCCGGATGACCGGTAATGAAAACCGGCTCGTCTGCCTTGGGGCCGCTGGCGCGCCAGCGCAGGTAGTTGGGCGTAGTCGCCGGCTTGCCATCCTCGTAGGCACGCAGCAGCGACATGTCGAGGCTCCAGCGGGGAAAGTTGAAGTTGTCCGGGTCGCCGCCGAATGCGGCGATATCGAGTTCGGGCGCAAACACCAGGCGTACGTCGTCGTAACGCTTGTACTCATAGATGAAGTACTGGCCGCCGTTGTACAGGATGACCGCTTCGCAGCGGCGCTCCCCACCGGCTGCCGCTTCACACTCGGACTCGAGGCGGGTGAGCTCAGCCTTGCGCGCTTCGTTGGCTTCTGCCTCGTCCATTCTCGCCGTGGCCGCTGCAATCTTGTCGGTGACTTCCTCAAAGTCCATCAGCACCGAGATCTGCTGTCCGGGGCACTGCAGTTCCTCGTCGCGGGCCCTGGCCAGAAAACCCTCGTCTGACAGGTTCCGTTCGGCTGTGCTTAAGTTTCGAATGCAGCCCCAGGTGCAGTGATTGTTCGTAAGCACGAGACCCTCGGGGGACGCAAAGGACCCCGTGCAACCGTTTTCCAGGCGCGTTGTCGCAAGCTGCGCCTTGCCCAGCCAGTCATCGCCAACCTTGACGCCGTACTTGTCGGCAACGGTGTCCGTCGGGAAGTTGTCGACGGTCCACATGCCTTCGTCAGCCAGGGCAGCAAAGGACAGGGAAAGCAGTGTTAGCGTCAGGAGCGTTCTGGTCATCGTCATACACGTTAAGCGGGAGCCAGTGCGTATCATACACGGGCCGCTGGAGGGCGAGTCATTCCTCTGCCGCCTGGTCAATCAGGCGAGGCGCCTCGGTCTGCGGCCACGTGCCTGCGAGCCAACGGGTTCAGTCGATGTTGCAGTCGGTTGGGATGCCACTTGGACCGGGCGGCAGAAAAATTGCTGCCTTTAAGACCGCAAGATCGATAAAGTTGACCGTGCCATTGCCATTGAGATCGGCGTCGGCGTCGGTCGTGAAAAATACCGCCTTCATGGCCCCCACGTCGGCGAAATTCACGGCGCAGTCATTGTTAAGGTCGGCGTCGCAGGCGTTGCCAATGCCGTCGTTGTTCGTGTCGCGCTGGCTGGGGTTTGCAACGTCGGTGCAATTGTCCGCGGCGTCGTTAACGCCGTCTGCATCCGTATCCACGCCGCCGAACACCACATAAGTCTCGCCTGCGAAACTGGCGCCGTTCGGATCGGCGCCCCGTGCGCCCACAATGATGTCGTCGATGCCGTCGCCGTTGATGTCCCCGGCGCTGCTAACCGCAAAGCCTGCGTTGTCGCCGTTGTCAATGCCTTTCATCAGGAAGCCGTTGCTGCCATTCAGCGATGCAAGCTCAATCGCCGCCGGAAAGCCCTGGTCGGAACCAAACACCACGTAGCTCTCCCCGGATGACGTTCCGTTCGGATCGGCCTGCCACGCACCCACAATGACGTCTCCGATACCGTCGCCGTTGACATCCCCTGCAGCACTGACTGAGTAACCTGCCCGGTCGTTGGAATCGATGCCCGATATTGCGAAACCGTTGCTGCCGTCGAGCGACCCAAGCTCGATAGCCGCCGCAAAGCCCTTGTCTGAGCCAAACACGACGTAGCTTTCTCCGGCCCCATTGGTTCCGGCATACCTGGCACCCACGATCACGTCGTCAATGCCATCGCCATTGACGTCTCCGGCGCCGCTCACGGAGTCTCCTGCCCTGTCTACGCCATCAACCCCATTCATTACAAAGCCGTTGCTGCCATCGAGCGATGCGAGATCCAGCGCCGCCGGAAAGCTCTGGTCGCTGCCGAATACCACGTAGGCTTCACCGGTACTGAAAGCCCCGCCCGGAGTGGCCTGCGGGGCGCCGATTATGATGTCTCCGAAGCCGTCGTCATTGACATCCCCAGCGGCGTCGACCGAAAAGCCTGAGTGGTCGGAGTCATCGATGCCGCTTAGTGCGAAGCCGTTGCCGCCATTGACCGATGGGAGGTCCACCGCATTGGGGAAGCCCTGGTCAGTGCCGAACACAACGAGAGTCTCGCCGGCTTGTGAGACCCCGGCCGTGTAGGCGCCCACAATGATGTCTTCGAAGCCATCGCCGTTGACATCGCCTGCACCACCGACCGAGCCGCCAAAGTTGCTGCCATTATCGATGCCGACCAGTTCGAAGCCGTTGCCGCCGTCAAGCGTTATGAGCCCGAGCGACGCCGGAAAACCCTGATCCGTTCCGAAGACTACGAAGGCGGCGCCATTGACGGTCGGGCCGCCATCCGGGGAGCCGATGATCATGTCATCAATGCCATCGCCGTTGATATCCCCGGCGCCGCTAACTGACCAACCGGTGTAGTCATAGTTTCCGAAGCCCTCGAGGACGAAGCCGTTGGTGCCGTTGAGCGAGGACAGTTCGAGCGTCGGCGCAAAGCCCTCGTCGGTGCCGTAAACGATGTAGCTCTCACCAGCTTTGGTAGACACGTTGGGATCGGCAAGATAGGCGCCGATGATGAGGTCGTCGATGCCGTCGCCGTTGACGTCGCCGGCGTTGCTCACCGAGCGCCCTGACATGTCACTATCGTCGACGCCGTTCAGCACAAAGCCCGTGGTGCCGTCGCCAGTCGCAAGGCTCGACAAGTCGACCTCTGCCGGGAAGGCAGTCGCGTGCGGTGAATAAGTTGCGCCGCCGACCGCGAGTGCGAGCAGACCGGCGCCGACGACGGTGGGCCTGGCCGACAGCGCACTTCGAACACCCTTGGATACCAGGGTCGAGGTTTTTCTTTTTTTTGGACTCATCGTGGACTCCCTCCTGCTGACAGTCAACGTAGCACGATCAGGCTGAGAGTCGACACTTTGAGCACCAGTTCAATGCTCTGAAATACCTTAGTGTGAATCCGGATTTTTCGATTTCCCCGTGGATTGTCGAGTTTCTTTGATGCCGGCCGTCCGGTCGGTGGTCGATGGTGCATCAACGATTTACTGGAAGCGGCGCGGCCGGCCGACTTCCCGGCTCAGGCCTCTGCTCGCGCCACGATGTAGTGGCTCGCTTTCGGTTTTGGCTGCCACACTTCTTCGATAGCGAAGCCGGCGTCGTCAATCCACTGAAGGTATTCCGGTTCGCGGAACACGTTAATCCGCGGCAGCAGTCGCAGGCCTCTGCCAAGCGGTGCTACCCAGGCAAGCCACGCCGCGCTGTCGCCAATGCACTGCGTGTTCGAAATCAGCAGGCCTCCTGGCTTCAGCATGCGGTGGAGCCGGCTGAGCGTTCCCGGCACGTCTTCGAGGAGGTGCAGGATGCTGTGGGCGAGGATCACGTCGTACTGGGCTGCCGTGTTGTCGAGGTCGTCGATGCTCGACACCTCGAACGCCACGTTGCCGGCGCCGGCGGCCACCGCCTTCTCGCGGGCGATGTCGATCATCTTCGGCGAAATATCCGTGCCCAGCACGTGCTGCACGCGCGGTGCGTGATGTAGCGCCGTGGTACCGGTGCCGCAGCCGATCTCAAGAACGCGATCACTCGGCTTCAGATAGCTGTCGGTCTTTGCGAGCTTGGTCTCGTAGGCGGCCTGGTCTGCCACCGCCTTGCGCGAGTAGCGCGCGGCGATCCTGTCCCAGAAGTGGGCGTCTGCGTGGGGTTTTCTCATGGTCAAGGTACTCATACGTGTAACTCCTCGCCGGCGGCGCCGGCATCGATAGTGTGGCCGATTGTCGTGAGACTGGATAGCTGGAACAGACCGCGCGAGGGAGCCTCGAATGGCTCAACGGCGAAGCCCGCCTCGCGCAACCACTGACCGGCCCTTGTTGGCGTCAGCACGTGGGTGCGCCACTTTGCCTGGATGTAGGTGCCAAGCCACGACTGGCGGGTCATCGACGTGATGATCCAGCCGCCGGGTTTCAGCACGCGCCGCATTTCGGCGAGCGCGGCGACGGGCTCTGGCAGGTGCTCCAGCACGTGCGCGGCAATCACCATATCGAAACTCGCATCAGCAAACGGCAGGGCGGTGACACTCGCCTGGAGCACCCGGGCGGCGATGCCGGCCGTGCGGAAGCGTGCGGCTGCGGTGGCCACCATGCCGGGCGAGATGTCGACGGCGTGCAGGTCGACCGGGCAGCGCCACGCGCGCACCATCGCGAGCGCAAAGCTGCCTGTCCCCGTGCCGCAGTCGAGCACGCGCAGGGGCCGCGCGCCCGGCGCAATCCGGCCGGACTGAAAGAAGCAGGCGAACAGGCGCTCGTAGGCGCGCCCGTAGCCCATTCGCTCCGTCAGACGGGTCCAGCGGGGTGCCTGTTGGTCGTAGGCGGCAGCGAGCGCATCGGTCGGCAGCGCGCGCCGCTCGATGCGTACCTGCCACGAGCCGAACCAGCGGGCAAAAACCGGTATCAGCGGGGCGTTGGTGTGGGGCATGACTTGGTTCCTCGGTGTTGAGATGGCATGCTAGCCATACGCGGAACCAATGAAAATTGCCGTTTTTTCGATAACTGGTATGCAAATATTATGAATTGGCAGGCAGTCGCCTTCGACTGGAACCAGGTGCGTGCCTTTCTCGCCACCGCCGAGGAGGGCTCGCTGTCAGCCGCCGCCCGCGCCCTGCAGCTGACGCAGCCCACGCTCAGCCGGCAGGTGGCCGGGCTCGAAGACTCGCTTGGGGTCACCCTGTTCGAACGTGCCCATCGCAGCATGGAGCTTACCGAGTCGGGCCTTGCGCTCCTTGAGCACGTGCGCGCCATGGGCGAGGCCGCCACGCGCGTGTCCCTTGCTGCGACCGGGCGTTCCGAGCTCATCGACGGTCACGTTAGCCTGACGACAACGGAGGGTTTCGCGATGCGTCACATACCCGCCATCGTTGAGCGCGTCAGGAACAAGGCGCCGGGCATCGAGCTTGAGATCATCACGGCGAACGAATCGCTCGACCTGATCCGGCGCGAGGCCGACATTGCCGTGCGCCATGCGCGCCCTGAGCACGGCGATCTTGTGACGAAGCTCATCGGTGAGACGACCGGTCACTTTTACGCCGCGAAGAGTTACCTGGACCGTGCCGGCCGTCCCGCGAAAGCGGCCGACCTTGCCGACCATGACTTCATCGGCTTTGAGAGCGCAACGACGCTGCTCGAAATGTTCAACGGTATGGGCATCCCGGTGACGCGTGATAACTTCAAGGTTTACACCGCGAGCGGCATCATAATTCTGAAGCTGATGGAGCACGGGCTTGGCGTCAGCGTGATGACCGACGACGTTGCAAGCGACTGGCCCGGGCTGGAAAGAGTGTTGCCGGACTTACCGCCCATTCCCGTGCCGGTGTGGCTCGTCACGCACCGGGAGCTGCACACCAGCCGACGAATTCGCCTGGTGTTCGATACGATCGCGGAGCACGTCCGCGGTTTCAAGCGCGGCGAGCCGTGAGTCGGCGGTTTAACGAAGGCAAACGCTGGTTAGTGCTGACGGCCCCGGTTCTGCGAAGAACAGCGACTTCAACAATCCAAGGTCCACGAAATCAACGACGCCCGACTGGTCGAGGTCGTACAGGGCGTCACTGCTGTAAAAGTTCTCGCGGAACATGACGAGGTCGGTAAAGTTGACCATGCAGTCGTTGTTGAAGTCTGCATCGCACGCGGTGCCGAAGCCGTCCTCATCGACATCTGCCTGGTCCGGGTTGTCGTGCACCAGGCAGTTATCCAGCGTGTCGGAGACGCCATCGCTATCGGCGTCGGTGCGGCCGAAAACCACATAAACTCTGCCCTGGCAGCAAAACATGTTTCTCGCAAAGGGTGCGCTGATCGCGATGTCGTCGAGACCGTCGCCGTTAATGTCGCCGGCGGCGCCAACCGCCCAGCCCGCGAGGTCGTCCTCACTTGCGCCATTGATCATGAAACCAGGCACGCCATCCCCTGACAGCAGCGAATAAAGTCGGAATTCTGCGGCGAAACCCGAACTCGACCCGTACACAACGTAGGCCTGCCCGGCCTCTGGCCGGCCAGGCAGGTCAACGTACACGGCACCAACGATGAGATCGTCGATGCCGTCGTTGTTGATGTCGCCCGCGCCATCAACCGAGGTTCCGGCAAGGTTTCCCGTTGTGATGCCGGTCAGCACAAAACCGGTTTCGCCGTTGCCACCATTGGCCTCTTGAAGCGCCGAAAGTTCGAGCACGGCAGGGAAGCCGGCATCGGTACCGAACAGCACGTAGACCTCGCCGGCGTCTTGTCGGCCGCCCGGATCGGCGTTGGCAGCGCCAATAATCACATCGGCGATGCCGTCGTGGTTAATGTCACCCGCGGCGGCCAGGGCTTCGCCGGACCGGTCGCCCGCGGCGATGCCTCGTATGACCACGCCCTTGCTGCCATTGCCGCCGTTCACGGGAAGGAGGTCTGCCAGCTCGAACTCGGCCGGGAACCCGGTCGCGCTGCCGAACACGAGGTAGCTTTCGCCTGCGTCCTCACGCCCGCCAGGGTCAGCGGCTATTGCGCTAACTATCACATCCGCAATGCCATCGCCGTTGACGTCGCCGACACCGCCCACGGCGCTGCCAGCGCGGTCGCCGGGAACGATGCCGTTCATCGCAAAGCCGCGCGTGCCGTCGCCGCCATTTGATGTAAGGAGAGTGTCCAGCGGCAGGTCAGCGTCGAAGCCCTGGTCGGTGCCATAGACTACGAACGCCTGGCCGATTTCCCGCTCAAAGGAATTTACCCAGGATCCGGGGGAGCCAACGATGACGTCGTCGAAGCCATCGTTGTTGACATCGCCGGCCGCGCTCACCGAGAAGCCCGCTCGCGCGGCGCTGTGGAAGCCATCCATCACAAAACCCAGCGAGCCGTCCCCGCCGTTTCCCGCTTGAAGGTTCTCAAGCTCAAGTTCGCCGCCGAAGGTGTCCGTCGTGCCGAAGATGACGATGCTTGATCCTTTGGCGCTGTTTCTGCCCGGCAATCCGACAATCAGATCCTGCACGCCGTCTCCGTTGACGTCGCCGGCACCGTCAACTGGAACGAATACGTGGTCATTGAAGCCCTGCCCTGAGGAGACCAGGCTATAGCCCACGCCGCCGGCGTTGGGGTGGTCGATCTCCGGCAGGTCGTGGGTGGCAAGTAGCCTGCGGAGGTCACCGAAGAATACGTAACCCGGTTCACCGCCAATTAACACATCATCAACGCCGTCGGCATTGATATCGACAGCCCCGCTCAGTGAGTAGGACTCTGCTCGTTTAAAAACCACTCCGGTACGAGCGGAGCCCGCCGGTTGCGCTTCGATTTCTGCCAGGTCGAATATGGCCGGGAAAGAAGTGGCGCTCGCCGCAGTGATACTTTGGATGGCTGCGCCTGCGAGCGCGAATGACACAATCGCGGGTTTCAAGTTGTCACCCTTATGATCGGCTCAACAGCGTGGTAGCACGGTGGTTTTGGCTCGCTTTTACTGTACGCAAATGCCGGGTACTGCCGACGGCCCCGGTTCAGCGAAGAACAGTGCTTTCAACAAACCCAGATCCGCGAAATCAACGACGCCCGACTGGTCGAGGTCATACAGCGCGTCACTGCTGAAAAAGTTCACGCGGAACATGACGAGGTCCGTAAAGTTAACCATGCAGTCGTTGTTGAAGTCTGCATCGCACGCCGTGCCGAAGCCGTCCTGGTCGACGTCTGCCTGGTCCGGGTTGTCGTGCACTGTGCAGTTGTCCAGCGTGTCGGCGACGCCATCGCTATCGGCGTCAGATCGGCCGAAAACGACATAAACCCCGCCCCTGCAGCAACCCAGGCCTGCGTTGGCTGCGCTAACCGCAACATCGTCGAAACCATCACCATTGATGTCGCCGGCGGCGCTTACCGCCCACCCTGCGCGGTCGTACTCGCTCGCGCCATTGATCATGAACCCCTGAATACCATCCCCGGACAGCAGCGTGAAAAGGGGAAACTCTGCGACGAAACCCGAATTCGACCCGTACAAGACGTAGGCCTGCCCGGCTTCTGGCTTGCCGGGCAGGTCAACATAGACGGCGCCAACAATGAGATCGTCGATGCCGTCGCCGTTGATGTCGCCCGCGCCATCGACTGATATTCCGGCAAGATTACCTGTTGTGATGCCGGTCAGAACAAAACCGGTCTCGCCATTGCCGCCGTTGGCCTGCTTCAGCGATGACAGTTCAAGCACAGGCGGGAATCCGGCATCGGATCCGAAAAGCACGTAACTTTCACCGGCGTCCTGTCGGCCGTCCGGATCGGCGTTGGCAGCGCCAATAATCACGTCGGCGAGGCCGTCGTTATTAATGTCGCCCGCGGCCGCAAGCGCTTCGCCGGACCTGTCACCCGCGCTGATGCCTCGAATAACCACGCCCTTGCTGCCATCGCCGCCATTCGCGGGAAGAAGGTCTGCCAGGTAGAACTCGGCCGGGAACCCCGTCGCGCTGCCAAATATAAGGTAGCTCTCGCCCGCATCCTCGCGTCCCCCCGGGTCAGCGACCACCGCGCTGACAATCACATCGGCGATGCCATCGCCGTTGACGTCACCGACGCCGGCAACGGCGCTGCCCGCGCGGTCGCCGGGCACGATGCCGTTGATGGCAAAGCCGCGCGTGCCGTCGCCGCCGTTTAGTGGCCGCAGGGAGTCCAGGGGCAGATCTGCGCCGAAGCCCTGGTCAGAGCCGAAAATCACGAACGCTTGCCCGATCTCCCGCTCAAAGGAATTAACCCAGGACCCAGGGGAGCCGACAATGACGTCGTCGAAGCCATCGTTGTTGACGTCACCGGCCGCGCTTACCGAGAAGCCCGCTCGCGCGGCGCTGCGGAAGCCACTCATCACAAAGCCCAACGATCCGTCCCCGCCGTTTTCCGGCAGCAAGTCGTCAACCACAAGTTCGCCGTCGAAGGTGTCCGTTGTACCGAAGATGACGGTGCTTGTGCCTACGGCGGGGCCATTGCCCGGCGATCCAACGATCAGGTCCTGCACGCCGTCGCCGTTGATATCGCCGGCAGCATCGATTGTGGTGTTCCAGTCGATACCGGAGCCAGGTTGTGAGAAAGACAGGCTGTAGCCCACGCCACCGGCGCCGGGGTTGTCGATATCACGCAGGTCGTAGTGGGCGGGCAGCGCACCGGTGGCTCCGAAGAACACGTAACCTGGGTCGCCGCTCATCAATACATCATCGACGCCGTCGGCATTGATATCGGCAGCGCCGCTCAATGAGTTCGCCTCGGCATATTCAAAAAGCACTCCGGTACGAGCAGTGCCCGCCGGTTGGGCTTCGATTTCTGCCAGGTCGAAAACCGCCGGGAACGAAGTGGCGCTGGCGGCGTTGATGCCAAGGATCGCAACGCCTGCGATGCCAGCACTTGAGATGACGAGAGACGTGACGGTGTGTTTCATGGTGCCGCCCTCCTGCTTGTTTACTTTAGAGAGTAGCACGCGATTTGCCGCTTGGAGATCGGGAAAACTGATGCGAGGTGGTGCGTTGCGCGAAAAAAAGCCGGCTGCGGACATCACGGTCCGCAGCCGGCTGTTGCTTTGGCCTGAGTTAAGGTCGGGTGCTTACGTCAGGCGTGGCCTTCTTTCAACACTGCCCCAGCCGGGGCTTCTTCCGGCTTGTGGCCACGACCGTGAAAGCCCGACTCGATGGCGCCCGAGGTGAACTCGGGGTAAGCATCGAGGCCGCAGTCCACGTAGTCCAGGCCGGTGACTTCGTCTTCTTCGCTGACGCGAATGCCGAAGACCATCTTGAGCGCAAACCACACGAGCAGGCTGGTGCCAAACACCCAGGCGAAGATCACGCCCATGCCCAGCAGCTGCGCGCCGAAGGTTGCATCGGAGTTGGTGATCGGCACGGCCAGCAGGCCCCAGATGCCGACAACGCCGTGCACCGAGATTGCGCCCACCGGGTCATCGATCTTCACACGGTCCATCATCACGATGGACCCGACCACGATGAGGCCACCGACGGCGCCGATGAGCGTCGCAGCGAGTGGCGTCGGCGTGAGCGGTTCAGCGGTAATTGCAACCAGGCCTGCGAGGGCGCCGTTCAGCACCATGGTGAGGTCGGCCTTGCCGAACCAAAGCCGTGACAAGAGGAGCGCGGCGATAAGGCCACCGGCAGCGGCCATGTTCGTGTTCACAAACACCAGCGCCACCGCGTTGGCTTCACCGACGTTGGACAGCTTGAGCTCCGAGCCGCCGTTGAAGCCAAACCAGCCGAGCCACAGAATCAGCGTGCCCAGCGTCGCGAGGGGCAGGTTAGCACCCGGAATCGGGTTGATGCGGCCGTCCTTGTCGTACTTGCCCTTGCGCGGGCCAAGCAGCAGGACACCGGCGAGCGCGGCGGCCGCGCCGGCCATGTGCACGACGCCGGAACCGGCAAAGTCGAGGAAGCCGGCCTCGTCGAGGAAACCGCCGCCCCACTTCCAGAAACCCTGTACCGGGTAGATGAAACCGGTCATCACCACGGCGAAGGCCAGGAAGGCCCAGAGCTTCATGCGCTCGGCCACGGCGCCGGACACGATAGACATGGCGGTGGCGACGAACACAACCTGGAAGAAGAAGTCCGACAGGTTCGAGTAGTACGGCGCGTCTTCACCGCCGGCCAGCACGGCTTCCACCGTGTTGTCGTCGGCGCCCAGCATGCCAATGCCCGGAATCATCGAGCTGATCGAATCGCCATACATGATGCCGTAGCCACACAGCATGTACATGACGCAGGCGATCGAGTAGAGACCGACGTTCTTCGTCAGAATCTCTGCGGTGTTCTTGGAGCGGACGAGGCCCGCCTCGAGCATCGTGAAGCCCGCCGCCATCCACATGACGAGAGCTCCACAGACCAGGAAGTAAAAGGTATCGAGCGCGTAGCTCAGTTCTAGAATGTCCACAATTATCCCCCTTAAATTGCGGCTGCGCCCGACTCGCCGGTACGGATGCGTACTGCCTGGTCGATGCTGGTAACAAAAATCTTGCCGTCGCCGATGCGTCCGGTACGGGCCGTGCGGGTGATGGCTTCGACCACCTGCTCAACCAGCTCTTCCGCTACGGCAAGCTCCAGTTTCATTTTTGGCACGAAATCCACCTGGTATTCCGCCCCGCGGTACAGCTCGGTGTGGCCCTTTTGCCGGCCGACGCCGCGCACCTCGGTAATGGTGATGCCCTGAACGCCCAGTTCGGCGACGGCTTCGCGCACGTCGTCGACTTTGAATGGGTTAATAATTGCGCTGATCATTTTCATGGTGTGTCCTGCCGTTGTATGGAGCGTCGACGCCGCCTCTCGCGGGCGGCGATACGGGGGCTTAAGCAGGATTCGTGCCAGCACGTAACTGGCTGCTTCGGTTGCCGGGAGGCGGCTTACCAGGGGTAAAAATGCACCACGGCGGTGCGATGCACCGCTGCGGTGCACTACTTCGGTAACAGTTGAGACGAATAACGTGCCTTGTGTGGTGTCAGTTCACCCCGTAACCTGCGTTTTTCGCGTTCAGTGACCCATCAATGACGCTCAAAGCCCTTGCAGACACCTTCGAGACGCTGCGCGCCGCCGGCGAGAGCTGCGTGCTGGCGACGGTGACCCACACCGAGGGGTCCACCTATACCAAGGCTGGCGCCCACATGCTGATTGGCCCGGATGACGTGTGCCACGGCCTGCTGAGCGGCGGCTGCCTCGAGGGCGACCTCGCGCAACGCGGCGCCAGCGTGCGTGATGACGGACTCGCACGGGCCGTCACCTATGACATGCGCAACCGCGACCACGACGAAATCTGGGGCCTTGGCCTCGGCTGCGATGGCGCGATGGACGTATTGCTCACCCGCATCGGCCCGGATACGGGCTACGCACCGTTTGGGCGCATCGCGCAGGCCGTGCGCGAACGGCGGCGCTGTGCGTGGGCGCTCGTTACGACGTCCGACGCAGGCGATGTGGCCGTCGGCGCGAGTATGACGCTGAGCGACGGGCAATCGCACCCGGTGGGACTTGGCCCGGCCGTGGCCGATGAACTAGCCGCGCACCTTGCGCGCAGCCTCTCGGGCGGTCAGCCGCATACCGTGGCAGTCGCCGGCGGAGCGGTCACTGCGCTGGTATGTCCCGTGCCGTTGCCACCAAGGCTGCTGGTGGCCGGGGCGGGGCCGGACGTAATGCCGGTGCTGCGCTTTGCCGCCGAGCTGGGCTGGTCCGTGACCGTGGTGGATCACCGGCCGGCCTACGTGGACGCGCTGCCGGCACCGGACGGCGGCGACGCGGTACTGGTGCGTCCGGCAGCGCTGGGCGACGCGATGTCGCTCGATGCATTTGATGCCGCTCTCATCATGAGTCATCACCTCGCGTCAGACCGTGATTACCTGCGTGTGCTGGCGTCGGCAGACATTCCGTACGTGGGCCTGCTTGGACCGTCTGCGCGCAGGCAGCGCTTGCTGGACGACCTGGGAAGTGCGTCGGCGGACGCTCTGGGCAATCGCCTGTTCGCGCCGGTGGGTCTCGACCTCGGCGCCCGCGGACCTGCCGGTATAGCACTGTCGGCGGTGGCACAGATTCAGGCGGTGCTCAGCGGGCGAAAGGCCGCGCACTTCGCTGACGCCACACTTAATCCGCAGGGCGCATGAGCAGCGAAGTGCATGCGCTGGTGCTTGCCGCCGGCGGTGCATCCCGTTTCGGTGCGCCGAAGCAGCTGGCGGAGCTGCACGGCCGTGCGCTGCTGAAGCGCGTACTGGACCAGGCCGCTGCCGTGTGCCCCGATCGGGTCACCGTGGTGCTCGGCGCTTACGTCGCGAAGACGCAGGCGCTGTGCGACGGTGTCACTCCCGTGCATAACCCGGCGTGGCGTGGCGGACTTTCCTCGTCGCTGCGCACAGGCATCGACGCCTTGCCCGCATCCGCCGACGCAGTGCTCGTGATGCTGTGCGATCAGCCGGGCGTCTCCACGGAGCAGTACACCGAGCTGGTGCGCACGTGGCGCGAGCATCCTGGATCGCCCGTTGCCGCGGCCTACGCTGGCACGCTCGGCGTGCCGGCGGTGTTTCCACGTCGAATGTTCGACCAGCTGCGCGAGCTTACGGGCGACAAGGGCGCGCGGGCAGTGCTTGCGAAGTATCGCGATCTGGTAGTGCCCGTGGCCATTCCGGAGGCGGTCCACGATGTGGACTCTCCTGAAGATCTGGCGCCGTAGGAGCGGCATCCTTGCCGCGAAATCGTCAACTCGTTTCGCTGCGCTATCGCGGCTGGAAGCCGCTCCTACGCCCCGATGATGTTCTGCCCGCACACGCGCAGCACGTTGCCGTTGACGCCGGTGGCCATGGGAGAGGCGAAAAACGCGATGGTTTCGGCGACGTCCTGGGGCAGCCCCCCCTGGCTGACCGCGTTCATGCGGCGCGCCACAAAGCGGTTTAGCGCCGGCATCGCGGCGGTCATGTCGGTTTCGATGAAACCCGGTGCCACGGCGTTGATGGTGTGTCCGCGCTTTGCGAGGTGCGGCGCAAGCGCCTGCACCATGCCGATGATGCCGGCCTTCGACGTGCCGTAGTTGGTCTGGCCACCGTTGCCGGCGATACCGCTCGTGGACGCGACGCACACGATGCGACCGGCGCCGCGCAACGCGGCTCTCTCCAGCAGGCGCTGGTTGAACCGCTCGACCGCCGCGAGGTTCACCTCGAGCACGCTTTCCCATTGTTCGGCGGACATGCGCGCGAGCGTCTTGTCACGCGTTATCCCCGCGTTGTGAACGACGATGTCGACACCGCCGTGATCCTTGAGAAGCGCGTCGACCAGCCGCTTTGGCGCATCGGCGGCGCTGATGTCCGCCATCTGCCCGGTACCGCCGATGGCTGACATGGCGTCGACGAGCCGCTGACCTGTCGCTGGCTGGTCAACGCCGACGATTGCGGCGCCGTCCCGCGCCAGCGTGTTCGCAGTGGCAAGGCCGATGCCACGTGATGCGCCCGTGACGAGCGCCACCTTGCCCGCGAGGGGTCGGTCGCTTGCCGCCTCGCGGTCAAACAGCTGGCCGCGGCTAATGGTGAGCACCTGGCCGGACACAAAGGCAGACCGCGCCGACAACACGAAGTCGAGCGGAGCGTGTAGCCATGGGGCTGCATCGTCGGCTACCCGCAGCAGCTGTGCGGTCGCACCGCGTCGCCCCAGCTCCTTGGCAAGGGAACGCACAAAGCCCTCCAGCGCTCGCATTGCGGTATAGGTTCGCGGCTCCATGCCGGCAACCGGGTCGAGACCGATCAGAATCGCACGGCCGTTGGCAGCCAGCGACGGCAGGCGCGGATGGAAAAAGCGGTACAGCTCGTTGAGCCCGCTCGTTGTGCTGATGCCGGTAGCGTCGAAGATGAGCGCGTCAACGGGCTCGCCGCTGACCTCGTCCGGCAGGCGGGTAGAGTCGGCATCGAGGTACATGGCCGCGGCGCGGATCACCTCCGCGCCTTCCGCGTCGCCGGCCACGGCGACTGAACCGCCGCCCGCCTGCACGGCGCCCACCACGGGCGCGGCGGCGATGCTGTGCGCGGTGGCTGCCAGCACAGCGGTGCCAGCGAAACGGGCAGGCGAGTCGTCGCGGTGCAGCCGGGGCGGTCGGGGCAGGCCCGCTAGCCGAAGCAGCCGTGCACCGAACGCAGTATGTGCAAAGTCGATGTACCGATCGCCCACCTGGTCGAACTCCCTGCGTTCAGGCCACCGGGCGGTGGCTGGTTGGTGCCGGCGGCACCTGCCCCGGAGGCAGCACGAGGGTGAGTATGCTGCGCAGGCCGAGGCTGACGCCCTGCGCGATCAGCATCAGCGCCATCGCAAGCATGGCGGATTTGAGTACGGGAACAAACGGGTAGGGCAGGCCGCCGACTTCGCGGGACGCTTCCTTGATGCTCCATGCGCTGGCGACGTAGTCCCAGCCGGCCCACAGAATGAAGCCGCAGGTTGGCAAGAGCAGAAAGAGCGTGCCGAGCAGGTTGACCAGCGCCTGCCTGCGCGGCGTGAACTGCCGGTAGAGCACATCAACGCGCACGTGTTCATCGGCCTGCAGCGTGTAGGCCGCGCCGAGCAAAAAGACCATGGCGTGCATCCAGGTAATGAGTTCCTGCAACCAGATCCAGCCGACCTGGAAAAAGTATCGCAGCACGACCACTACGCTGGTAACCAGGACCATGGCGAGCGTCAGCCATGACACGGCTTCTCCCAGCCGGCGGCTGAAGCGGTCGATCGACTCGGACAGTTGAAGCCACATGGCGCAATCATAACCCCAATCAGGCCCGAATTGACGCTGCAGATGCCTTACTATTGCGCCATGAACTACGCGAAGACCACCATCGTCATGGCCATGGAAGCCGAGGCCCGGCCACTCATCGAGCGCCTTGAACTCAAACAGCAGCCGGCGCCCGGAGTGCCCGTTGAACTGTATGGCGATCCTGGCGGCCCCGTCACGCTGGTCACCAACGGCCGCGACCCGGTTACAGGCGTCGACAACATCGGCACGCAGCCGGCCACCCTGGCAGCGTGGCTCGCCATCGAGCGCTGCAAGCCCGACCTGCTGCTGAACGCGGGCACCGCCGGAGGCTTTGCTGAGCGCGGCGCCGCCATTGGCGACGTTTTTTTAAGTGCCGGCGCCATTCGCTTTCATGACCGGCGCATTCCCTTGCCGGGTTTTCGCGAGTATGGCATTGGCAACTACCCTGTGGTCGACGCGACCTCGCTGGCGGCGCGCCTGGGGCTGAAGACCGGCGTTGTCTCTACCGGGAATTCGCTGGACTGCCCGCCGGTGGACGCTAAGTCAATGCAGGCGAACGACGCTGACGTGAAGGAGATGGAAGCCGCCGCGATCGCGTGGGTGGCGTCGATTACCGCGACGCCGATGCTGGCGGTGAAGGCTGTGACCGACCTTGTGGACCTGCCGCACCCTCCCGAGGAACAGTTCGTTGAGAACCTCGCGCTGGCGTCAGCGTGCCTGGCCGACGCGGTAACGGAGCTTTTGCCGCTGCTGCGCGCAGGCTGAGCGCCGGCCTACTCGTCGGAGTAGAGCAGGCCCGCCTTGTTGGCGGACGTGGTGATGCCCTTGATCATCGCCGAGCTGAAGCCGTCGTGCTCCATCTGGTTAAGCCCGGCAATCGTGCAGCCGCGCGGCGTGGTGACCTTGTCGATTTCGAATTCCGGGTGATTCTGCTGGTTCTGCAGCAGCGCGGCTGCGCCCTTCGCCACCTGCGCGGCGATCGCCAGTGCTTCGTCCGAGTGAAAGCCGATCTCGATACCGCCCTGTGAAGCCGCCCGAATGGCGCGCAGGAAAAACGCAACGCCGCAGGCTCCCAGCGCGGTGGCGGCGGTCATGCGGGCCTCGTTGATAATGAGCGTCTCGCCTACCGAGTCGAAAATTTGCTTTGCCGTTTCCAGCGCGTCGGCCGTCGCGTCGGCTGCGGCGATCGTCGTCATCGATTCGCGAATGGCCACGGCGGTGTTCGGCATGGCGCGAATAATCTGCACACCCTTCGGCACCGAGCCTGCGATCTCGTCGATAGACACCGCGGAGATCACGGAGATCAGCACGTGATCACGGAGATCAG
>JBCAXP010000040.1:0-19494 GCA_038533995.1 Pseudomonadota bacterium | reverse complement strand
GCGAGAAAACCCTTTTGCTGCATACGGAACAGGATGTCAGTGAGGCCATACAGTTCGCCCGCTATATCAGCCTGGCCGCAGACCGATGCAATAAGTTGATTGTCGTCTGTCAGCAAGAGCTTGCAGGCGTGCTGTATGGCCTCACTGACATCCTGTTCCGTATGCAGCAAAAGGGTTTTCTCGCCAATATCCGTGCCATCCCATTGGGGTTGCGGACATTGCATCGGCGAGAAGCGCCCTGTCTTCCAGCGCCAGTCCAGTTCAACAAGCCCACGCGCGTAGTCGCCGCGCAATAGCAGGACCTGCCCGAGGTTGTAATGCGCGTCGGCATAGTCTGCCTGCAGGTCTATCGCTCGCTCGAAGCAGCCAACGGCATCGGCGGTACGGCCCAGGCGGCTGTACGCCAGGCCCAGGGCGTTATGCGCCTGGGCTTTTTCATGTTCGGCCGCCACGACCTGCTCGAGTTGCACCGCCGCTTCCTCGAGGTCGCCGTTATCCAGCAGTGCGGTGCCGAGACTGAGGCGCGCATTGGGAAAGTCGGGCTGCAGGTTCACGCACTCGCGAAAGGCCGCAATGGCCTCGACGAGCTTGTCGTTCTTGTAGAGTTGCAGTCCTCGCTGGAACTGCGCCGCTGGTGACTTTGCCAGTTCTTCTTCGGTCGGCAACGACACGTCGGCCAGTGCCTCGTCAGGCAACACGTAGGAATTGGCAATGTGCGGGTCACCCCATTCAAGCATGTCAGGATAGCTTGCCTGCAGCACCTGGACGCCGAAGATTTCTTCAACGCCCGTTTCAAAGCGCAAAAACGCGACAGTCTCTCCGGTTTCGATGTTGACGACCCACACGCCGCAGGTACGCTCCCTGAGCCGTGAAACGATCGGGATGCCGCTAAACGTCGCACTCTCGCGGACCTTGGAAAGGCCAATAAACGCCAGCGGCCCGACAAAATCGATGCCGCGGGAAAAGCCCGGCACCTCGGCCACGGTCTGCCAGGAGCCTTCGCCGGGGTTCACCCTTGCCAGCGTGCCTTCGCCAGACTCCAGCACCCACAGCTTGCCGTTGTACCAGCGTGGTGAGTGCGGCATCGACAGGCCACGCAACAGAACTTCGTTGCTTTCCACATCCATCAGGATGCCGCCGTTGGCCTTGTTGGCGCGCCAGCCGC
Organism: Pseudomonadota bacterium; assembly: GCA_038533995.1. Classification (GTDB taxonomy): domain Bacteria; phylum Pseudomonadota; class Gammaproteobacteria; order Steroidobacterales; family JBCAXP01; genus JBCAXP01. Next base: position 18,329 of record JBCAXP010000040.1, on the reverse strand, counting down.
CCTCGGTGTCGGTCTCACCAAGCGCGGTGACGTACTTTGGCTGGCCATCGACCATTGCAAGACCGTTCAGGTGACAGCGGTCTTCCGGCGCAAGCGCACTCACAAACGGCGGGCGCCACCGCGGCGAAAAACTGTGGTCCACGTCGAGGGTGCACAAGCAGCAAAACCGGGTATTGACGAGCCACAGTTCGTCGTCGTTTGACCAGGCCATCTCGTGAATATCGATGTTGCCCGTCACGTGAATACTGCGTGCCAGGTAGCAAGCGTCGTGTTTTCCAGGCGGCTGCAGTCTGGCAGCGACGCCCGGCTGATTGCGGTATTCCCACACGGTGTTGGCGCCGCCGATGCTGAGCCGGTTGCCGTTCACCGCCAGGCCCATGGGTCGGTCGAAATTCCGGAAGTGGGTATTGACTACACCTGCCGGACTGTCGTCTGAAGTGCCGTCTGCGTCACACCTGACCAGTACAACCTTGCCGGCCTGGTAGGTCGAAACAGCCAGGCTCACATTGAGTTGCCTCAGCACATCGGCAAAGCTGGTGGTGAACACGCTGCGCAGCGGCACCTGCTGGCTGGCCGAACGCTGCGTCATACCACGGCGGTCGGTGCAAGCAATCTGGCAGCCTTCGCGGCACGAAACACGCAAGGCAGTTGAGTAGGCATTGTGTGGCGATTCCGGATCACTGAACGAGCACCGTCACGGTAGTGGATTCACCAACCCGGCGCAACGAAGCGCATAGCTGAGGTCTGATGTGGCGGCAGACGCGGAAACGGCGCGCGAGATGCCGGGCTTGCTTAGTTGCAGCCGCTGGCGCTCGGACCCGGCGGGCCGAAAAACTGCGCTTTCATCTGCGCAAGGTCGGCAAAGTTGACCACGCCGTCTGGCGTGTTGCCGGGAGCGCCGACCATGTCCGCATCGGCATTCCAGTTCGGCGTGCCAACGATGGAGAAGAACGCCGCCTTGGTCACTGCCAGGTCCTGAAAGTTGACCTGGCAATCGTTGCCGGCCGGCAGCACACTAATGTCGCCGTCGCAGGCGTTGCCAATCTCGTCGCCGTCTGTGTCCACCTGCAGCGGATTGGCAATAGTCAGGCAGTTGTCGGCACTGTCGGCAATGCCATCGCCGTCGCCGTCGCTTGACCCGCACGACTCGCAGGTCCCCCAACAGTAAGTATCGGTGACAAGCGGGCCGGAGCCGTGGGGCACCGTGATGCCGTAGTTGTAGTACGAGTCGCACGGCGAGAAATCGCAGCTGCTGCCCGGCGGTGCACCGCCGACCTGCTCCCAGCCGTTTTTGGTGAACAGAAACTCGTGCTTGCCGGCTGGCAGGTTCACGGAGAGCTCCCAAGTGCCGTCGCCATCCTGGTCGGCCATCGGATTGCAGGTGCCACACCAGCCGTTGAAGGTGCCGTTGAGGTAGATCCGGTCGGTTGGCGCCAGATCCAGCGCGGTGACATCCACGCTGAAGTGTACGTCGCTGCTGGTCGCGTTCAGCGGGTCGGTAATCGACAGTTCCAGCTGCCCGCCAGCCACGTCAGCATTTGCCGACACGAACGTGCAGAAGTTGCCGCCGAAGCCGGCGAACTCACTCACCTCCCAGCGTTCGGTGTCGAGCGTATCGAAGCTGTCGCTCCAGGAGAGCGTGAAGTTGTTGCCCGTGCCGGCGTTGCCGCTGCCAGGGGTGTAGGCGTAATAGCGCACATAGTCATAGGACGACTGCGCGGGCATGACCGACGGATCCCAAGATCCGACCCAGGCGGGGTTATCGGCGGCCCACAGGTTCATCATGATGCGCATCGGGTAAATGAGCCCGCTCACGTACGTCGCGTCCTGCGTGTACTTGAGCGTGCCGTCGACGAACCAGCGCACCACGCCCGGCTCCCACTCGAAGGCATACTCGTGCAGGCCGCCGTGCGGATTGAAGCTCAGCGGAACAATCTGTGTCGCGCTCCACGGCCCCGGATAGTGCGTGGTGAACTGCACAGAGCTCGCCAGGTTGCCCGTCATCTCAATGTCGATTTCGTTGTTTTCTGCCGGCCAGTTGCAGTCGAGGTCGATGTTGTAGAGGAAGAACGAGCTCACCACGCCTCCACCTGCCACGGACTGCATGCGGGTTTCGAAGCGTCCGTACTGGAAGGCCTCGTGCGTCAGCACCTGGCCGCCGGCACACTGCTCGCCGTGCTGTGCGTTGGCAATACCGCTGAAAAGCAGCAGCGTGAGCGCCTGGAATGCGATTGTCTTTGGCATGTGCGGTTGCCCGGAAATGGTACGAACCACACTAAACGAGTGCCGCATCGCGAAGCAATCCCTGCGACCACATAACACGGCCAGTATTTTCCGACTGCTAGTCGGTTTCAAAAAGACTGCCCGCACGCCAGTCGTTTGAACCGCCGACTGACCTGTTCAACCCACCGCTAACCGACGAGTTGTTGGCCGCCGCAGTGTTCAGCCCACCGCCGCTGACTGTGGCCTCGGAACCGCTGGCGTCATTGTCTTCGCCTCCGAGTACGCTTGAGTGAATACCACTGGCGATATTGTTTCTGCCTCCCGCAACACTCGAATGCTGCCCGATGCTGGCATCAAGCCGATTACTATCGCCCGTCAGATTGCCACGGCCGCCGAGAATGGAGGACAGATGGGCAAAGGCGTTGTTGCCGTCGGTGGCAGCGGGGCCACCACCGCCGTGCACGGCCGAGAAGTCGCCGACGGCCTTGTTGAATGAGCCGCCACCGGTCACGGCCCCCTCCCCCTGCGCAGCATTGAGCGTCCCACCCATGGCCACCGACGCCGGCCCGCTGGCCTCGTTCAGGGAGCCACCCACGGCGACGGCGTTCACGCCCGTGGCTTCCACCAGGTTGCCACCGATGACCGTTGTATACTCACCGACCGTTGGCTCCGTAAAACTGCCGGCGTCGTTGTTGTCGCCGCCAATCATGGCCGAGTAGTTGGCCCACGCCACATGATTGTTGCCGCCGGCTATCGCCGCATAGGCGCCATTGGCCGTGTTGTCATTACCACCGCCGATCCAGCTCTGGTCACCCACCGCGGTACCGCCATTGCCGCCACTGACGCTGGCCTTGTTCCCCGCCGCGTCGTTGTTCCAGCCGCCGCCAACGGCCGCATGATTGCCCGACGCCGTGTTGTTCCGCCCGCCGGCGACCATCGCCCAGCCGCCGTCTGATGAGTTGAACTGGCCGCCGGCCACCGAAGAAACAGCGCCCGTGGTCGTGTTATTGGCACCGCCGAGAATGGACGAGCGCCAGCCGAGGGTCTGGTTCTGGTAACCAGCCAAAACGCTGGAGAGCGTGTAGCCGGCGATATTCTCCTGCCCGGCAAGCACCGAGGTGCCGGCTTCACTGACGGTGTTGGCAATGCCGGCGACGATGGCGCCGGAATTCGAGTAGTTGTGTTCCGGCCCGACTACCAGGTTGTGCGAACCGGTCTTGAACGCGGCCAGCCACTGCCCGCCCGCGTTGGTGCAGGCTGTTTCGTCAGCGTGCCGGCCAATCGTGCACTGCAGGGTGCCGGTGGTGTTGTCCTCGTTGTAGCCAACGATGAGATTTCCCAGCCCGTTGATCGTGCCGGTGCTGCCCTGTCCGTTGACGATCTGCACGTTGGCGCCAGCGAACAGTGCCGTTGAGCCGGACAGGCTAAGCACGCCGTCGAGATCCAGCACGCTGTTGCCCTGGATAGCCGCAACATCGCTGACTAGCCCATCTACCGTCGCTGATTCCGCGATGAGATCTGCCTGAAGCGTGACAATAGTCGCATTGGCTGCGGCCAGGTCGGCCTGCAGGCTGACTATCTGCGAGTCTGCGGCTGCAAGGCCGCCCTGAAGGGCGGCAATCGCCCCCAGAGCGCCGGCGAGGTCCGACTGGAGCGTGGCAATGTCGGTCACGGCGCCGTCCAGAATCGAAGCATCAGCCGCCCCGACCTGCTCCGCGGTTACCTGGTGCGGGTTACCGGTATCGCTTACGTGCGGCGACTGGTCGTACGCAGACGCCGGAGCGCCGTCAAGGGCCGCGGCGTCGCTGGCAAGCAGTGCAAAGGGGGCGGAGTTGAGCGCACGGCGAGGCGCCAGTGTTTCGCCGTCAACGGCAACCTCGAGTTCCACCGTGTCTGCAAACGCGGAGGCCGGCAATGGGTTTACGGGGTTGCCGAGCGTGACGCTGAAAAGACCGGTATCCACGAGCACCGACGTGGAGTCGGTCCAGACTGCAATGCCGCTTGCCGTGTCGACAAGCGTGAGCGTCAGGGTCACGGCCCCATCAATGGCCGAGCCTGAATCGTCGGTGAGATAGCCCTGGTAGCCAATTGTCTCCGGCACCGCAGCGGCAACCGTTGAAACCGGCAGCGGCACGGCAAGCAGTGCAAGGGCGAGTGCGCGGCAGGCGCGAAGGATGGTGGCTGACATAGCAGGTCCTCCCGTTGTTGCGGCGGGCACTCCGACGCGTTCTTTTCCGACAGCATAGCAGCATGGCCGTTGGCGCCCTTAGGGGCCACCAGAGGTTCCATCCGGCGTCCTACTGCTGGATTTCGCTGAGCTGCTGCAGCTGACTGGCCTCCTCGCGCTGACGGCTCTGGTCCCACACCAGCCGGTAGCCAATGAAGTACTTGAACACATTGCTCACGTACTGCACCGTTTCGCGGCCAATCTGGCGCGCCGCGACCACTTCCACATTCTGGAACCACACGTTCGGATCGCGGCCTTCGGCGCTCGCCTGGCTCTGCATGCGGACAACCTTGGCAGGCCCGGCGTTGTAGGCCGCAAGCGCAAACAGCCAGCTGTCAAGCGGACTGATGTCTTCAGTGGTGAAGTAGCGCTCTTTCAGAAACTGCATGTAACGGGCGCCGGCCTCGATGTTGCCATTGACCGTGCTGATGTCATCCACACCCACGTTCTTGTCGCTTGCTGTCGACTTCTTGACCTGCATGATGCCCATGGCGCCGGCGGAGCTCACGCGGTCCTGGCGCAGGCCGGATTCCTGGTACGCCTGCGCCGCGAGCATCAGCCAGTCTTGCCCGTACGATTCGGCGTGCGTCTTGAATACGTCGGCAAGCCCGCGCAGCTTGTCGAGATCGCGGGTACCGGTGGCCGCCTGCAGCCAGCTGCGGTCGTCGAGGTATTTCTGCAGCACCACGTTGCCGAAAAGGGTTCCGGGGCGATGCTTGCGAATGAACTTGTTGACCTGCTCGGCGATCTGCGGGCTGCCCTGCCTCCAGGCCCAGGCAATGCTGCCGCCTTCATTCACCGCGAGATCCCCGCGCACCTCGATGTCGGGCAACACGTCTTCCCACAGTTTTGCGCGGTAGTCGTCCAGCACCGTCATCGGCAACATGGAGGCGTTGATCATCTCCAGCAGGTCGCGAGCCTCCAGGAATTCGTCCGCCGCGCGCACGTCAATCGGTTCGAGGCCATGCGCGACGAATGATGCGCTCAAGCCTGACAAATGCTCGTGGTAGCTGCTGGAGCGACGCACGTAAACCGTCTTGCCGGACAGGTCGCGAAGGCGCACCAGCGGCGGCGCCATGGGACCGGCGACAATAACCTCCTGCACCTCGCGCAGCAGCGGCAAGGAGAAATCCACCAGGGCCTTGCGCCCGGTCGTTACGGTGAGGTCTGCGGCAATCAGATCAACGTGGCCGTTCAGCAGGTCTGAGATCATGCGCCGCCGAGACATTGGCACCGGCACCACGTAGATTCTCAGGTGGCCCTGCGCGTAGGTCTTGTTGAGATCTCTCTCGAACTGCTGAACAAACTCGTAGAGGATGCCGCGCGGCGCGCCGTTGGAGTAGAAAAACAGCGGCTCTGCATGGGGCATCGCGACGCGGATGACGCGGCGTTCCAGCATGCCGTCCAGGTCGCCGATCCACGGCTGGTTGATCGCGGCCAGGGCCGGCGGCAGCGGCGCGGGTGCTTCCGGTTCGGAAATCGCTTCAGTCAGCTGCGCGTCGGCTGCGCCCGCCTCGTCGCCGGGCGGCGCGTCAGACGTGGAATCCGCACAGGCAGACAGCACGACGCCTGCGCCCAGGCAGGCGACCACGCGCAACACGACTGCAGAAATGTCTTCAGATCCGGGCAAGCGCATCTGGCCTCTTCGTCAGCGGTGCGGCCGGTATCAGCGCCGGGCACCGTGGGGAAGCCATGCCCGCGATCAAGTGTAAGGCGGCTAGGCTTCGATGGTGTCGTCAGCAACCGCGGCGCTTTGCGGCGGTGATTGCTTCGACGTCACCTTTTCGTTCTTCATTGTCTTCGGCTTTTTTGCCTTTGGCGGGAATCGGCCTTCGCGCAAAAAGCGCGCGATGTGATCCGCGACCAGTGACGAGAAAAGCAGCGTGGAGTGAGTTACCGGCAGCACCCGGTGCGCTTTCGCGCCCGGCAGCCGGGTCTCTGCAACCGTCACCGTGCCGTCGTTGGGGCGCCTGAGCTTTGTGACGACGCGCCCCATGCCGACCGCCTTACTGCCGGCAATGATACCCAGATCGCGGCTGCCATCCCACTCACGCTTCGGACTTGCGAGCACATCGTCTGCAATACTGCGGCCGAGCACCTGCTCGCCGAACGGCCATTGGGCCAGCCGGTCAGCCACTTCGCTGCCCTGCAGCGGCGATCCGAGCAGCACGACCCGGCCAGGCCGGAAGTCGGTGATTTCCGCCAGCAGCCTGAGAATCACCAGGCCGCCGAGGCTGTGGCCCACGAGATGCAGCCGCTCGCTGTCAATTTCTTCTGTGAAAGCATGGAGTTGACGCGCGTTCTCGGCAAGGCCATCGCGCACGGAGCGATACGAGAACTGTCGCACACCGAAATCCAGTTGCGACAACCTGCGCCGCAGCACCACCGACTCCGCGCCCGTCATCCACAGCCCATGCACCAGGACGACCTGATCGCGCGGCTCAGCCGCGAACTCCCCGGCGCCATCGGCGTCCGTATCGGCACCCTTGTCGGTCACCTCGGTCGGCGCGCTTTCCTGGTCGTCAGCCATGGTCATAGGCAGCGGTCCTCAACCTTGCGTTTCGTCCTTTGCGGCGGCCGGCTTTGCCCGGAGCTTCAGCCCCAGTTCGCGCAGATGGGCATCTGCCACCGGTGCCGGCGCGTCAGTGAGCGGGCAGTGCGCGGTCTGGGTTTTCGGAAAGGCGATCACTTCGCGAATGTTCGCTGTCCCGGCCATCAGGGCAACGATGCGATCGACGCCAAACGCGATGCCACCGTGCGGCGGGCAACCGAATTTCAGGGCGTCCAGCAAGAAGCCGAACTTCTCCGCCGCCTCGGTCTCATCGATGTTGAGCAGGGTGAAAACCGCCTGTTGCACCTCGCGCGAGTGAATACGCTCAGAGCCGCCACCGATCTCGGCGCCGTTCAGCACCATGTCGTAGCCGCGAGAGACTGCGGTGCCGGGGTTCGCCAGCAGCGCCTCCGGATCGCTTTCCACCGGCGCTGTGAACGGATGGTGCAGCGGCATCCAGCGGCCCGTCGCCGGGTCGCTTTCGAACATGGGAAAGTCCACGACCCACAGCGGCTTCCAGCCGTCGCTGACGCGGCCCGTCAGGGCGGCAATTTCCAGGCGCAGCGCGCCGAGTGCATCGTTGACGATGCGCGCGCGGTCCGCGCCAAAAAACACAACGTCGCCCGTGGCCGCTTCGGTGCGCTCGAGGATCGCGCTGAGCGCCTCGTCCGGCAGGAACTTGAGAATTGGCGACTGCAGACCCTCGCGGCCCTTGTCGAGATCGTTGACCTTGATGTAAGCAAGGCCCCGTGCACCGAAGCGCTTCACGTACTCGACGAAGCCGTCGAGTTCCTTGCGCGTCAGGCTGGCGCCGCCCGGCAGGCGCAGCGCCGCGACGCGGCCGTCCTCGTCGTTGGCGGGTCCTGAAAACACCTTGAATTCGACGTCGCGAACCAGGTCGGCAATCTCCACCAGTTCGAGGTCAATGCGAAGATCCGGCTTGTCGCTGCCAAAGCGCCGCATCGCCTCCGCGTAACTCATCACCGGGAACGGCTCATCCAGCTCAACGTCGAGCACCTGCTTGAACACGGTGCGCACCAGCGTTTCCATGAGCGCGCGAATCTCGTGCTGATCCATAAACGAGGTTTCGATATCGAGCTGTGTGAATTCCGGCTGGCGGTCGGCGCGCAGGTCCTCGTCCCGGAAGCAGCGCACGATCTGGTAGTAGCGGTCGAAGCCCGACATCATCAGGAGCTGTTTGAACAGCTGCGGTGACTGCGGCAGCGCGAAAAAGCTGCCGGGATGGGTGCGGCTTGGCACAACATAATCCCGCGCGCCTTCAGGCGTCGCCTTGGTGAGCATGGGCGTTTCGATGTCCATGAACCCGTTGTCGTCCAGGAAGCGCCGCATCGCGCGCGTCACCTCGTGGCGCAGTTTCATGTTGGCCTGCATGCTGTCGCGCCTGAGGTCCAGGTAGCGGTACTTGAGGCGCAGCTCTTCGTTCACCGTCTCGTCATGATGGAACGGCGGCGTTTCGGAGGCGTTGAGCACGACGAGGTCTTTCGCGAGCACTTCGACGCGCCCGGTCGGCATCTTTTCATTCACCGTGCCCTCGGGCCGGTGCCGCACACGGCCTGTCACCGACAGCACGTACTCGCTGCGCACGCTTTCCGCGATCGCGAAAATCTCCGGTGTGTCCGGGTCGATCACAACCTGCAGCAGGCCCTCGCGGTCGCGCAGGTCGATGAAGATGACGCCGCCGTGATCGCGCCGGCGGTGCACCCAGCCGGCAACGGAGACCTGTGAATCGATAAGGTCTTCAGTGACCTCGCCGCAGTAGTGAGTACGCATTTTGGAGCTTAAGAACCGTGATGTAGAAGTGGCCGCACCCGAAGGATTCCGGGCACCGAGCCGAAACCGAAAATGTTACGGACTCTGCGGAGGGGCTGCAAGCGGCGGCACGAGCACGCCTAGGGAAATCACCATCTTGAGCGCATCGTCCACCGACATGTCCAGTTCAATCAGCTCGTCGGACGGCGCCATGATGATGAAGCCGGAGGTCGGGTTTGGCGTCGTGGGCACAAAGACGCATACCACCTCCTTCGGGGTTCGCGCCTGGATTTCCCGCAGGTCGCTCGACGTCTGGAAAGCCAGTGACCAGACCCCCTTGCGCGGGTATTCCACGAGCATGACCTTCTTGAACGCCTGGCCGCTGTCCGCAAAGAACGTCTCCGCGACCTGCTTGGCGCCGGAGTAGACCGAGCGAATCAGCGGAATGCGGGCAAGCAGCGACTCCCATGCGCCAAGCAGCCGGCGGCCAAAGAAGTTGGCCACTAGGATGCCCGTAACCAGCAGCACCGCGAATGTAAGCACCACCCCAAGGCCGGGAATCGAAAAGCCCAGCAGCGCGTCGGGGCGCCAGGCAGGCGGCAACAGCAGCAGGCTGCGATCCATGAGATCGACAAGCACCTTGATCACCAGCACGGTGACGGTGAGCGGCAGCCAGATCAGCAGCCCCGCGATGAGGTAGCGTCGCAAGGGAAGTCCAGCCGTCAGTCAGCCGAAGCCGATCCGGACGACGCCTTCTTGCTGGCCGCGGGCTTGGCGGCGGCGCTGTCCTTTTTACTTGAGGAGGCCGCTTTGTCGCCGCTCTTTTTACCGCTTTGGTCCGCGCTCTTGTCGCCACCCTTTTGGCCACCGTCCGCGAGATTCTTCTGGTTGGACTTCTTGAAGTCGGTTTCGTACCAGCCGGTGCCCTTCAGGCGAAAACTCGGGGCCGACACCAGCTTGCGAAGGCTCTCGGCGCCGCACTCCGGGCAGACTTTCAGCGGCTCGTCACTGAGCTTTTGCAGCGCATCGAAGGTGTGATGGCAGCTGTCGCACTGGTATTCGTAAATCGGCATCGGTCCATAAACTCGTGAAAAAATAAACAAAAACAGTATTTTGCCCGCGATTCCCCTTACTCTGAAGCGATCGCGGAGGTACGTCGACCGCGCATTATAGACTGCCTGAGCGTCAACGCTGCGGCCCGGGCCGCAGAAATTCAAGGGGCGAGCCGGCCAATCTGCGCTGTGATCTGCGCCAGAGGAGGCACTTTTTCCGTATCGACGACCACGCTGAGCGCCCGCTCATTCTGCGTGAGCGAGTCCGCGTGGCGGCGCTGCCACGCAAGCACGGCCACATCGGCCTCGGACGCGTCGCCGGCGCGTGCGCGCAAGCGCTGCTCAAGCACCGCATCGCTGGCGCTGGCCGACACGATTGCGAAGCCGGCGCCACACGCGGCGGCCAGCTTGCGGGCCTGGGCCCGATGCCCGGCCTCGAGAAACGACCCATCGAGAATCACGCTGTGGCCGGCCTTCAGAACGGTGGCAGCAAGCGTGAAGAGGTGTTCGTAGACATCACCGCGGGCCGCGTCCGTGTAAAGGTCCTCGCCGACCGCGGAAGCGGAGCTTTCCGTTTCCGCCAGTCCGTGGAGGCGTTTGCGCTCGCAATCCGACCGCATCCGGATCGCTGGTAGCGCGGCCATCAGCTGACCCGAGAGCCAGCTCTTGCCGGAGGCGGAAAACCCGTGCATCGCCACCAGCGTAGGCGCTTCACTGTCGATCCAGCGCTGCGCAACGGCGGCGTAATGACACGCCGCAGCCGCATCGGCTTCGGCTGCCGACGGGTCGTCGCGCTCCCGACTGCGAATGGCCGCAACCTTGGCGCGAATCAGGCAGTGGTAAACGTAGTACAGGCCAAAGACCTGCAGGCCCCCGTAATCACCTGTGACCTCGAGATAGCGGTTCAGAAAGACAGACGCCAGGTCCTCATGGCTGCGGGCAGCAAGATCCATTACGAGGAACGCCACGTCGCTGATCACGTCGATGCTGCGCAGTGCCTTGCTGAACTCGATGCAGTCGAAGGCCTGGATGCCGTCTTCCAGGCGCACGAGATTACCCAGGTGCAGATCGCCATGGCACTCGCGCACGAAGCCTTTGCGCTGGCGGTCAGCAAGCACCGCTTCCAGCGCGGCGAGGTTGCGCGATGTCCACAGCCTCAATGCGTTTAGATCACCGTCGCCGACGATGCCCTGCAGGTAATCAAAGTTTTCCATGACGGGCCGCGCCACCGACGCCACCGCCTCGGCACGCGAATGCGGCGCGGTCGCTGGCGCCGCCAGGTGCCGTGCCGCAATGTCTTCGGCCAGCGCCACGAAGTCGGGGCCCTGCACGTTGCCCGCTTCAACCTGCGCATCGAGCCGCGCGGCTTGCGGGAACTGCCGCATTCTTAACGCATACTCGAGCACGCTGCCGGAACCGCCTATCGCAGGCGCGTGCGGTTCACCTGTGATCGCGACAACGTCGAGATAGAGCGATGGCGCCCACCGCCGGTTGAGACGCAGCTCGTCGTCGCAACAGCGCTTGCGGTCGGCCAGCGTGCTGAAGTCGAGGAACTCGAGCTTAACGGGCTTTTTGATTTTGTAGGCGAACTCGCCCGTCAGCAGCACCCAGGAGATATGCGTCTCCAGCAGGGCGATGTCGCCGACCGGGTGACCGAACGCGCCGTGTTCCTTGAGCGCGTGCACGAGGCGCCGGGCGTCACGCACAGCCCGCGCCTGCGTCACTCGGCCGGCTCCACGTGTATCGACACGTCGTGCACATCGAAGCGTTCGGCGAGTACGCTCTCCACGGCGTCCGCAATGTCGTGGGCCTGCGCGGTAGTCAGCTCGGCATCGACTTCAACCACCATGTCCACCGCGGGCGCCGAGCCGATCCAGCGGGACCGCAGCCGGCGCACGCGCCGCACCCCAGGAATACCGCGAACGCTGTCCTTCACCTCATGGGGCTCGATGGAGGCCGCGTCCACCAGTACCGGCACGGCGCTGCTGAACAGTTCAAAAGCCAGGTACAGCACCAGCCCGGCAACGCCCAGCGCCGTCACGGTGTCCAGCCAGGCGTAGCCGGCGGCCGCAAACTGCCAGCCGGCAATCACTGCCACCGTCGTCAGCACATCGGCCAGCGTATGACTGGCATCGGCCATCAGGATGCTGGAGGAAAGGCGCCGCGCCCACCAGCGTTCCCACAGGGCAAGCGCGACGTTCAGCACAAGCACGCCGACCATCAGAATGAGCTCCCATGGCGCCGTCGTGACCTCGACAGCGTCACGGCGCAGCGCATGCAGAATCAGCTCGATGGCCAGCACGGTCAGCAACGCGGCGAGACCAAACACTGCCAGCGTTTCAAACTTGCGATGGCCGTAGGGGTGCTCGCGATCGGCCGGCTTGGCAGACAGGCGAACCACAAACGCTGCCACGATGTTGTTCACGACATCGGTCAACGAGTGAATGGCGTCCCCAAGGATGGCGAGTGAACCCGTCGACAGGCCGGCAACGAGTTTCAGAACGAGAACGAGGGTATTGACAGCGCCCTCGACGAGCAGCACCCACAGCACGGCGCGCTCCGGGGCTCGCCCGGCGGACGCTACGCCGTGCACATGTTCGCCGCTCTTGACGTGGTTGCCATGCATACCACCATGATATCGCCCATGCACGGGTTGTACGCTGCGCCGGGTTGTGGATTCTACCTACACGCGGCACAGCCGCAGCGTGCGCACCGTATAATTGGCAAGACTCCGCTACTCAAGCAGGTTCTTGCCTACCGTGCACTCCCACGTAACTCCGTTGCAAAATGCCCGACCGTCAGCCGCGACGGCCCGGCGTTTGCGCACCAGGCCGTACCACGCATCGTGAAGATCGACGCACAACTGGAAACGCTGTCGACGCGCACGCTGCAACGCCTGAACCTGGCGTTGAGTGCCGGCCGGCTGCTGGCGTGGGAACTCAGCGGCGACAGCTCTGTCGTGAAAATCAGCGGACCCGGCGAACCCGGCTGGGCGAACGCGCTGTCGGCACGCAACATCGACTTTGACGAGGCCATGCGCCGCGTGCATGAGGACGATCGCCAGCGTGTACGCGAGGCGTTCAACGCAGCGCCAGAGGAAGGCAGCGTAACGGTCGTCGAATACCGCATCCGAACGGGCACCGGCGCTCTTCGCTGGGTGCGCAATCACATCATGACTACCGGCAGCGCCTCAAACGGCCAGCCGGACAAGAGCGGCATCAGCAGGGACATCACGCTCAGCGTGCGCCCCGGCCACCGCTCAAGCAGCTTCAGCACGCTGCTGGAAGAGCACGAGCAGACCCTTCAGCACGCACCGCTCGGCATCCTGACGCTCAGCACCCGCGGCAAAATCCAGACGGTCAACGAAGCCGGCCTGAAGCTGGCGGGCCTTGACGGGTCGCGCACGGTCGGCAGGGAAGCGTTGCGGCTGGTCCATAGCGACGACCGTGGCGACATCGCCAGGGCCTTCGCCAATCTCATCAGCGGCGAACTCAGCCACGCCATAGTGCCGCACAGGCTTCACACCGGCGCCGGCAACGTGGTTTACGTGCAGACGCACTTTGCGCTCGTGCACGACGGCCGCGGACGGCCCGCAAAGATAATTGCGATGGTGCGCGACATGACAGACCAGATGGCGCGCGAAAAGGAAATGGACGTGCACCGCGAAAAACTGGCGCACGTTTCGCGGCTTGGCACGATGGGCCAGATGGCCGCGGGCCTGGCTCACGAACTCAACCAGCCACTGTCGGCCATTGCCACTTACGCACAGGCCTGCCGCCGCCTGCTCGACGGCGAAAGCCTCGACAAGGAGCAATTTCGCATGGCGCTGGACCAGGTAGTTGACCAGGCCCATCGAGCGGGCGACGTAATTCGCCGCATGCGCTCCCTGGCTCGCGGTACGGCGTCAATGCGCGTACGCTGCCACATGAATGAACTGCTGCCCGAACTGCTGCCACTACTCAATTCGGAAGCGCGCCACGCGCACGTGGAGATCCAGACCGTGATTGCCGACGACCTGCCGGCCATCGTGGGCGACCCTGTGCAGATTCAGCAGGTGCTGCTCAACCTGATGCGCAACGGCGTCGACGCCATGCGCGACGTTGCCGATGGCGACCGCGTGCTCACTGTCAGCGTGCAGGAGACCGGCACCGGCTTTGTTCGCATCGCTGTCGGCGACTCCGGCCCGGGCGTGGACGCAGACGCCGACCAGCATTTGTTCGAACCGTTCTTCACTACCAAGGAAAACGGGATGGGCATGGGTTTGTCGATTAGCGAGTCCATTGCAAAATCCCACGGTGGAAAAATCGGCTATGAACCCAGCGAGACCGGAGGCTCGGTGTTCTGGTTTACCATTCCCACCGAAACCATGAGGCAATCCGCATGAATAAAGTCGATGCAGACGGCGTCGTTTACATTGTTGACGACGATCACGCGGTGCGTGATTCGCTGTCCTTTCTCATGAAGTCAGTCGGCCTGCGAAGCAGCGCACACTCCAGCGCCGACGAATTCATGAAAGCCTTCGACCCGGAGCAACCGGGGTGCATCGTGCTGGACATCCGCATGCCGGGCATCAGCGGCCTTGACCTGCAGGAAGCGCTCAATGCGCAAAAGTCCATAACACCGATCATCTTCATAACGGGACATGGCGACGTGCCCATGGCGGTAGAAGCCATGCAGGGCGGCGCCGTCGACTTTCTGCAAAAGCCGTTCAGGGACCAGGAACTGCTCGACCGCATCCAGAGCGCGATGCAGGCCGACCAGACGCTAAGGCGTGAGCTCGAGGGCAAAAACGCGCTGCTGAAGCGCTTTGAGACCCTGACGCCGCGCGAGAAGGAAATCCTGAATCACGTGGTCGCCGGCAAGGCCAACAAGGTCATTGCCTTTGACCTTGGCGTCAGCCAGCGCACCGTCGAGATTCACCGCGCGCGCGTGATGGAAAAGATGGCTGCGCGGAGCCTTGCGCACCTGGTGCGCATGCACATCGCAATGGACATACCAACGGAGCAGGGCCCACAGACCTGAGCATCGGGTCGTTGGAAATGCGTATTGAAGCCACAACGCGTGGAGAGCACGCTCGGGTGTCAGAGCGGGTTCCGGTTTACAACGCGCTGAAGTGCAACATGACAGTGCCTCAAGACACCAGCACGATTAGCATCATTGACGCCGACGAGCACGCCGTTGTGTCAGTGCAGGAGATGCTCGGCGGCCTGGAGGCCGGCTTTTCCATCTACTGCGACGCCGAGTCGTTCCTGCTGAGCGTGCACGATGGCCAGCCGCTACCGGCCTGCCTCATCACCGAACTGCTTCTGCCCGGCCTGTCTGGCCTGGAGCTATTCCGCCTGCTCAAGGCAAACGAAGCGCACGTCCCGACGGTGCTGGTCACCGCCGAAGCCAGCGTACCAATGGCCGTGCAGGCCATTCGCGCCGGCGTCGCTGACTACTTTCTGAAACCGTTGAACGAACCGCGCCTGCGCCACGTCGTGGCGACCATACTGGGCCGTACCGCGCAGCAGCCTGTCAGCGACGGCGGAATGCGCCGAGGCTGACAAGGCCAGCCCCAAGCAGCCAAACGGCAGCCGGCAGCGGAATTGGCGCTGCCGAAATCGTCATGTTATCGAAGATCAACCCCATCGCATTGAACGGGCCGTCGTCCACCGTGAAGTTGAAGGACGTGAGGCCCGAAAAATCGTAGAAACCCAGGGCGTCCTCGATTTCCAGCGAAGGCAGGGGATCGGTGTTGTACGTGACGGAAAAATTCGGCGAGAACGGACCAAAAAGTCCGGTTGAATCTGACGGCACGCCGTTCGGAAAACCGTCTACGTTCGTGCCGAGAAAGAAGCCGTCGACGGCCGGGTCGTCGTTTCGAATCACGAAGTAGGGCGTAACGCCGGCTGGCAGCGGATCGGCAAGGCCAACGCTGGCACCGCCCGCGGTAAAGGTGAAGGAACCTGCGACAATGTCGTAGCCGCGCGTCGGGAAGTTCGTACTGTCAACGAACACGCCGGTATCGACCTGGAAGGTAATGGCGGCCGCGTCGCCGCCAATCGCACCGGCCAGCGGACCCGTGTTGATCTGGTTGAATTCCACAAAGCCCTCGATGCGAACATCAACCACGAGAGCATTGGCGGTCGCAGCCGCGAAGGACAGCAGCAAACCGCAAAGAAGCGTCGGCAGTTTTTTCATTGTGAGAATCCCCCTGGTCAATTGGCGTGGCACACTGGCAGAGTATCACGCTGCCTCGTTACCGCCCGGCGACGGAAACCGCTCACGAAGGAAGCGGGCGAACTCCCGGCAGGCGTCGGTATTGGTGAAAACGCCCGCCAGTTCGCCCTTGCGCGTAACAACGGCGGAGCCGATGTGCGCCTGCGCCATCTCCTCGAGCACGATGTCGAGCGGCGTACTCAAGTCCACCGTGTAGGTGCCGGTGATCATGGCCTCCTCGACGCGGAGCCTGTCCTTGTCCGGGTAGGCAAAATCAGGCCCGAGCACCAGCTTGATGTCGCGATCGGTAATCAGCCCGAGGATCTTGCGATTGCGGGTCACTGGCAAGTGGCGAACCTTGTGTTCCCGCATGAACTCAAGGGCCTCGGAGACCGGCGCGCCGGCCTCTATCGAGTAGGGAAACGGGGTCATTGCCGTCTTTACGGCTGGCATGTGTTTCACAGTCCTTCGCTCCGGCAACTGGTGTTTACATACCCATGGTCCGCGCCGCGTGAACGCGTTGGCATCCGCACTATTACGTATCGCCAAAACACTGTCAAAAGCAGCGCTTGCACGGTGCCTGCGAGGCGACGATCCGAAGCACTGAGGTAGGTAGTAGTGCGGATTATTCGCCGATACAGGCTGGGGCACGATTGGATAAAGGAGGTGGATCATGACGTTAAATCGACTTTTGCTGGTAATCGTTGACCCTGAAAAAGACCCGGGTTACGTGATCGAACGCGCTCGGAACATTGCGCTTAAATCCGGTGCTGAAATCGAGTTGTTTGCAAGCTGCTTCGCCGAGCACCTGGCCGGCGGCCGCTTCTTTGAGTCACGGCACCTCGTGCGAGCTCGCGAAGCCGCGGTTGCCGAGGCTACTGACAAGCTCGAAACCCTCGCGCACCCACTGCGCGAAGCTGGCCTGAACGTCTCAACGCACGCATGCTGGGCACGGCCCGGTCATGAAGTCATCGGACAGCGCGTGGCCGAGCGCAATGCCGACCTGGTCATCGGCGATTGTGAATTCCACACCGCGATTAGCCGCGCCATCTTCTCGTACGAAGACTGGCAGCTGATTCGCACATGCCCAAGCTCGGTGTTGCTGGTCAAGCGCCGCAGCCTCACGGAGTCCGAGCCGGTGATCTGGGCGGCGGTAGATCCCATGCAGCAACGGGAAAAACCCGAGTCGCTCGACCGGCAGATTCTGACCGTGGCGCAAGACCTTGCGAAGACTCTGGGCGGCACCCTTGACGTGGTGCACACGTACGACCCGGCAGCTGCCGTTGCGGCCGCGGCCGGTCCAGCCGTCATGCCTGCCATGCTGCCGGCGGAGGAAATCGCCGAGACGATGCGCAAGGAGCACGAAAGGCACCTGTTCGCACTGACAGACAGCTTTGGCATCGACCGCGAGCGCGTGCACAACCTGTCAGGCAGCGCGCGCCAGGCACTGCCCACAGCGGTCATCCGCAACAACACTGACCTGCTGGTGATGGGGGCAGTCGCCCGAACGGGGCTGGACAAGCTGATGTTCGGCAGCTCCGCAGAGAAGCTGCTCGATCACGTACCGTGCGACATTCTCGTGGTGAAACCGGACGAGGTCATTGAGGCACTCAAGGGCAAGGAGCCCCAGGGCGCCTACGCGCGGTTCGTCGTGTAGCGAACCGCTTGATCTCGCCGGTTACCCGGCATCAACGCTGGTGGTGAAGCCGTTCGGCTTCACTACCAGCACGTCGCAGTCCAGCGCGTTGAGCACGCGCTCCGCGGTACTGCCCACGAGCACACGCTCGAGCGCGCCTCGCGCCACCGCGCCCATCACAACCATTCCGGCACCGGTTTCCTCGATCATGGTGTTGAGCACTTCGCCGGTGGCGCCCTGTCGCAGGTGGGCGCGCTCCGTCGGAATCCCGTGCTCACCTGCCAGCTTTTCGAAGGCGGTCTTGTGAGCCTCGATGATGCTCTCGGCGGTGGTGTCAGCGGGAAGGTAAACCGCCATCGCGACGCCGGGCGACATGGCCGGCCCGATACCGGCGGCGTTTACGGCGTGAACGGCGTGCAGTTTGCTACCCATTGCCCTGGAAAGCTGGCCGGCGAGGTCGAGAATTCTGCGATCCAGCGAGGCGTCCTTGTCGTTCTCGTGCATCGGGTCCACCGCCGCCAGAATCGGCTGCTCGGCTCGACGCGGCTGCTGCTTGCACAGGAGCAGCGGCATCGGGCAGTCGCGAATCAGGTGCCAGTCGGTATTGGTGAACAGGAACCGGTCGATCGGCCCGTGATGATGGGTTTCCTTGATCAGGAGATCCGCCCC
>JBCAXP010000039.1:0-19518 GCA_038533995.1 Pseudomonadota bacterium | reverse complement strand
TCTACGTTGATGGCGAGTGGCAGCTGGAAGACGCTACCCAGCTTGAAGCGGAGGGTGCAACTGCGTTCTATGTCCCGATCATTACCATGAAAAATGAAGGGCCCGGCTACACCATGGGGCTAGTCGGTGGCTTTCGCACCATGCCGCGCCAAATTGCCGTGCGGGCCGTGGAAAAACCGTAAACACGTCGGACTGATCCGTTCGACGGCTACAGCTCAATCTGGCGGCGCAGCCGGATATCACGCGACGAGCTGCCCACGAGAATGGTGAAAGCGCCGGGTTCAAGCAGCCAGCCGCCTTGTTCGGGGTGGTAGTAGCTGAAGGCCGCCCTGTCCAGGGTGACTCTTACTTCCCTTGATTCACCCGGCGCAAGCTGGATCTTGCCAAAGCCCTTGAGCTCCTTCGCCGGGCGTCGCAGCGATGATTCGTCGTCGTGCACGTACACCTGCACGACCTCGGCGCCGGCCCTGGCGCCGGTGTTGGTCACTGTCAGCGCGACGGAAACGCCGTCATCAACCGGCGTCACGGCCAGGTCGGCGTACTCGAACTGCGTGTAGGAAAGCCCGTGGCCAAAGGCAAACGCAGGCTCCACGTCGTACGTGTCGAAGTAGCGATAGCCGACAGACAGCCCTTCGGTGTGCTCGATGAGCAGCTCCTCGTCGGGGTAAGAGGCGAGCGCATGAGCGGGACTGTCTTCCAGGCGTGCCGGAAACGTCATGGGGAGTTTGCCGGACGGGTTCACGTCACCGAACAGCATCGCCGCCAGCGCGTTGCCGCCTTCCATGCCGCCGTACCACGCCTGCACGATGGCGCGCGCTCTCGAGCCCCAGGCCCGCATGTCGACCGGCCCGCCGCTCTGCAGCGCAATCACAGTGTTTGCATTGGCGGCGAGCACGGCATCGATCAGCGCGTCCTGCCCGAACGGCAGCATCATGTCCGGCTTGTCGAGCACCTCGGTGTCGTAGGCGTTGTCGTCCCACTCATCGGAGTAGCCGTGAATCAGCCCGCCTACGTAGACCACCGCGTCAGCCGCCTGCGCTGCTTCCACCGCGGTCGCGATCAGCGCCGGATCGGCCGTGGCGTCGGGTGCAATGGCATAGCCGGGCGCGAACGTGATCTCGACAGCATCACCCAGCAGCTTGCGCAGCCCCTCCAGCGCGGTGACCTCGTAGAGCGCCTTCACCTGGGAACTGCCGCCGCCACCGGCATGCTTGCGATTCGCGTTTGCACCGATCACGGCCAGCCGCTTGACGTCATCGCGTGCCAGGGGCAGGAGGCCGTCGTTCTTGAGCAGCACGAGAGACTCATCGGCAATGCGCCTCGCCACCGCCTGGTGCTCAGGCGTGTTGTAGGCACCCGCGGGCCGCTCACCCGAAAACATGTGGATGCGCTCCATCACGTTGAGGATGCGGCGCACCTTGGCGTCGATGATGCTCTCGTCAAGCGCGCCCTCTCGTACCATCTCAATGACCGGGTCGGCGAGGAAAAAGGCGTCGTAATCCGGTTCGTTCCACTCCTGGCTGAGGTCGGTGCCCATCTCGATGTCGAGGGACACCTGCGCGGCGGGCAGCGTGCGGTGCACCGCGTTCCAGTCGCTCATGATGATGCCCTCGAAGCCAAGCTCCTTACGCATGACGTCATCGAGAAGAAACGCGCTTTCAGCGCTCCACGCGCCGCGGAACTTGTTGTAGGCCGCCATCACGGTGAGCGCGCCGCCTTCCTGCACCGCCGCCTTGAAGCCGGGGAGATAAATCTCGCGGAAGGTACGCTCGTCCATCTGGACGTCAACGAGCCGGCGTTCGTATTCGAGGCTGTTCGCGATGAAGTGCTTGACGCTCGTGGCCACACCCTGGTCCTGCACGCCCTTGATGTAACCCACCGCCATCCGGCCGTTGAGGTACGGGTCCTCGGTCATGTACTCGAAGTTCCGGCCGTTCCGCGGGTCGCGAATGATGTTGATGCCAGGCCCGAGTATCACGTCCTTGCCGCGGTAGGCGGACTCGCGGCCCAGCACCTCGCCAAAGGCGTAGCCCAGTTCTTCGTTCCAGGTCGCGGCGAGCGCGGTGCCAACAGGCAGGTAGGTGCCGGCGTCTTCAGCGTCCGTGGCCTTGTCGTAGTAGCGCGTATGCTCGTGGCGCACGCCGTGCGGGCCGTCGGACATCACGAGTTCCGGAATGCCGAGTCTCTCAACGCCGGTGGACGTGAACGCCGAGTTCGCATGCGTCATGCCGACTTTTTCCTCGAGCGTCATCGAGGCGATGGTCGCGTCAACGTCAAACGGGCCGTCTGCATTGCTTTGATCTGGTGCGTTCTGGCAGCCGCCGGCCGATGTCATAAGCGTCACGAGTGAAAGCAGCCTCAGTTTGTTAGCGAGCGGGCTCATGCGACAGCACGCCCGCGGCAGTAGCAGGATGCACGAATCGGAACGTCGGCTCGAGCGATGGCCTTGTCGAGCTGCAGTTTGATGTGCGCCGCCTCGGCCGTCTCGCCCCGGTGAACCAGGCATTCGTGCAGGCCGTGCAGGCTCCACACGTTGCCGGGGTGCTGGCAGGCCCGGCTCAGCGTGGCATCGAGGCCAAGGTCGGCACGGTACACCGACTCCGCCTCGTCGTACCGCCCCTGCTCGAGCAGCAGCGCACCCAGCGCGTGCCGTGTGGGTTGCATCCATCCCCAGGGCTCGTCGTACGGCAGGCCGTCGTCCAGCTCGATGGAGCGACGCAGGTGCGTAAACGCCGCGTCGACGTTGCCCTTGTGATACTCGAGTTCGCCTAACAGCATTTGCTCGGCCACCTTCAAAATGTCCTGGCACGCGTTGTTGAACAGCGTGCGGCTCTCCGGCACTCGATCTCGCGCAGCGAAGAAAGCCTCGCGCTCGGCATCGGCGTCCGCGATGCGGCCCTTGTTCGCCAGGGCCACCGTCCGCGCGTAGCGCATTACCGTAATCGTTACGCAGTACAGCTCGGTATCTTCAGGAAGCGGCTGCGCGAGTATGTCGTCCCACAGTCCGAAGCGAATGAGGACATGCTGCTTCATGGGGATGAATGCTTCGAACCAGTCAGCCAGTGGGCGCAACGTGCTCGCCGGCAGCGTCTCGATCAGTTCGTCCGCGGCTTCCAGGGCGGGCGCGGGCTGGCCGAGAAACATCGCGCCGTAGATCTTGAAGTGGTAGTTGTGGCAGCGGTAGATGGAGTAGAAGTTCTCGGCACCGTCGCGCGCAAGAAACTTCCTGTCTGCCTCGATGGCGGTGCTGTTTCTTGACACGACGTTCATGTAGTCACCGCACAGCACGTCGATGTGAGTTGGCATGTGCAGCAGGTGACCGGCGTCGGGAACCAGCGTCGCCAGGCGGTCGCCGTGGCGCAGCGCGCGCTCCGGATGCGGCGACATTTCCATCAGGTGGATGTACATGTGCAGCAAGCCCGGATGGTTCCAGGCGCCGTCGAGCTTGTCGAACGCCGACTCGAGCACGGTGATGGCTTCGAGCGTGTCGGCACCCTCGGCCGGCTGTCCCGTCGGCAGGTCCCACAGCTCCCAGGGCGTGCGGTTCATGATGGCTTCGGCAAACAGCGCGCACACGTCCAGATCGTTGGGGTGGGCCCTGTGAACCTCGCGCATGGCGTTCGCAAAGGCATCGTTCCACGGCGCGAAATCTTCGATCGTCGCATCGTCGGGGTAACGCGCAACCAGTGCCTCGATCAGCGAACGTTCCGCTTCGCTTGCGTCATCCTTGAGCGCCGTCGCCTGCGCCAGTGCGCGTTTGGCGATGGCGAGTGCATCCGGCTTCTCTTCGTCTTCGAAGGTCTCCCAGGGCTTGTTGTAGTTCGGGCCGATGGCGTACGCGATGCCCCAGTGCGCCATCGCGCAGCCAGCGTCCGCCGAGACCGCTTTTTCGAAACAGGCGATGGCTTCCTCGTGGTTGTAGGCATAGGTCCAGACCAGGCCACGGTCGAACCAGCGCTGCGCGTCCTCCGACGTCGTCGTGACGGTTCGGGACCAGCTGCCAAGGTCGTAGTAGGACATGGGGTGTTCTCCAGCGCATACGCACAATTTCCGAAAGCATAGCAGGGGCGCCAGCGGCCTGCCGTTCCCGGCGCTACCCGGGTACTGCAATCGTTGGGTAGACTGAACGGGGAACGCACGGGATGCCAGCACGGGGGGATTGCAATGAGCGATGAGAAAACAGTGGAATACGCCGGTACCGACACCACGGTGTCCTGGGAGGGTCAGCTTTGCATTCACATCGGTGAGTGCGGGCGTGCCAAAGGCGATCTGTTCGTTGGCGGCAGGCAGCCGTGGTGTCAGCCGGACCTGGTGTCTCGCGAGCACGTGGAGGATGTGGTGACACGCTGTCCAACAGGGGCGCTGAGTTACAGGCACGCCGACGGCACCGGTGAGGAGCAGGCCGACGATCACAACACCGTGCATGTGGTCTACAACGGGCCCCTCTACCTGCGCGGCGACCTGGCCATCGACGGCGCACCGGACAATGTGCCGGGCCTCAAGTATCGCGCAGCCCTTTGCCGCTGCGGCCAGTCGAAGAACAAGCCGTTCTGCGACAACAGTCATCTGAAAGCGGGCTTCGAAGACTACGGCGCTGTGGGTGACAGCGGCCCGGGGCTGGAAGACTCCGGCGGTCCGCTTACCGTGAAGCTGGCGGCGGACGGCCCGCTGCTGCTCAAGGGCAATGTTACGATCACCGCGGGCAGCGGCCGGTCAGCGTGGAGTGGCAAGCAGGCGGCGCTTTGCAGGTGCGGCGCATCGGAAAACAAGCCGTTCTGCGACGGAAGCCACAAGGCTGCGGGCTTCAAGGCCGACTAGACCATTGCGTTGGCGGTCGGCCCTCGTTGATACTGCGCGCATGATTAATCGCCTGCTCCTGCCGTTTTTCGCAATCCTCCTGTGTGCCGCCGGCGCTGCCGGCGCGCAGTCCGTGCCCGACCGTGCCACCACTAGTGCGCTTGATGCCACTGAGCAGCAACTTGTTGCGGCCATAGACCGCGATGAGCCCGCGGCGCGCGACCTGCTGAAACGCGTCGTCGAAATCAACAGCGGCACCATGAACTTTGACGGCGTGCGTGCTGTCGGCAAGGTGTTCCAGTCACAGTTCGATGCGCTCGGCATGGAAACGCGCTGGATCGACGGCGAGGCGTTCGGACGTGCAGGCCACCTGTGGGCCGGCCACGGTGATCGCGGTCCGAAGCTGCTGCTTATCGGCCATCTCGACACGGTGTTCGCGGTCGACAGCCCGTTCCAGGATTACACCGAGCTGGAAGGCGACCGGGTCAAGGGGCCGGGCATCACGGACATGAAGGGCGGCAACGTCATCATCGTGTACGTGCTGCGCGCGCTTAAGGACGCCGGCGTGCTGGAAAAGTTAAGCGTGCAGGTCGTGCTGGCCGGCGACGAGGAGCTGCGCGGAAAACCGCACTCGATCGCCAACCGCGTGATGATCGATGCGGCAAAGTGGGCAGACATTGCGCTGGGCTTTGAAGACGGCGACGGCGATCCGGAAACCGCCGTTGTGTCGAGACGCGGTGCGACCAGCTGGGAACTCGTCGTAACCGGAAGGCCCGCCCACTCCTCGCAGATCTTTCGCGACGACTTGGGCTACGGCGCAATTTTTGAAACGGCACGCATCCTCGACGGCTTTCGCACCGCGCTGGCGAGTGAGCCCAACCTCACGTTTAATCCCGGCGTCATCGTTGGCGGCACCGACGTCGAAAGGAACGGAGCCAACGGCACCGCCTTCGGCAAGGCCAACGTCATTGCCCGCGCAACGCAGGTGAAGGGTGACATCCGCGCGCTGTCGCCAGAGCAGCTGTCCATGGCGCAGGACGTCATGCGGAAAATCGTGGCTGATAACCTGGCGCACACCGAAGCAACGCTGACGTTCCTGGATGGCTACCCACCGATGCCGCCGAGCAAGGGCAATCACCGGCTGCTTGGCTACTACAATCAGGCGAGCGAAGACCTCGGCTTTGGAACGGTGCGTGCCGTCGACCCACGGCGCGCCGGCGCGGCAGACATTTCCTTTGCCGCCGCCCACGTTGACATGGCGCTGGACGGTTTGGGGTTGATGGGCGAGGGCGGCCACACCGACAACGAAATCGCCGACATGGCGACCCTCGCGCAAAACGCGAAGCGCGCCGCTGTGCTTGTCTACCGGTTACAGAGGATGAACTCGCGCAGCGAGCCCTAGGCGCATCTCCGGATACAATTCGGCCGATCGCAGTACAGTCGATGTTCAAATACAGGCCGATGTCCCCCTTACCAAACCGTAGCGCAATCGCCGCCAACAGCAGGCGGCAAGACCTGTGACCCCCGATTCGGAAGACCTGTGGTTCCTGCCACTGGGCGGCTGCGGCGAAATTGGCATGAACCTGAACCTGTACGGCCATGACGGCCGCTGGCTCATGGTGGACTGCGGCGTCACGTTTTCGCGGGACAATCGCATTGAGATGCCTGACCCGGCGTTCATTACTGCCCGTCGGGAAGCGCTCAGCGCGCTGCTGCTGACCCACGCTCACCAGGACCACATCGGCGCGGTCGCCTGGCTGTGGCCCAAACTCAAGTGCCCGGTCTACGCCACACCGTTTGCCGCGGCGCTCCTTCGCCAGCAACTTGCCGAGCGTGGCCTGGCGGACCGGGTGCCCATTACCGAGGTATCTCCGGGCCATCGACACACCGTGGACGGCTTCGACATCGAGTGGCTCGGCATCACGCATTCCACCGCCGAGTGCAACGCGCTGATGATCCGTACGCCCGCCGGCAGCGTATTCCACACGGGCGACTGGAAGCTGGACCCCGGACCGGTGGTGGGCGAGGCGCTGGTTGGCAGCCGCTTCGAGGCGCTCGGTGAGGAAGACGTGCTGGCCATGGTGTGCGATTCGACCAACGCGATGGTGCGGGGCTGGACGCCGAGTGAGTCTGCCCTGCGCAAGCCGCTGCGCGCGGCCATCGAGGCGGCGCCGGGCAGGGTGATCGTGGCGTGCTTTGGCAGCAACGTTGCCAGGCTCGCAACGCTGCGCGACGTTGCGGAGGCCACCGGCCGGTACATCGGGCTACTGGGACGGTCGCTGCACGGCTACCTGTCGGCGGCGCGCTGCGCCGGCCTGTGGCGGGAGACGCCGCATCTCATCGACGCCTCTCACCTGGGTTACCTGCCACCGCAGGAAGTACTCGCCGTTGCCACGGGCAGCCAGGGCGAACCGCGCGCCGCCCTGCAGCGCCTGGCGGACGACTCGCACCCGCACCTGACGCTGGCGCCGGGTGACACGGTGCTGATGAGCTCGCGGGTTATCCCCGGCAACGAGGCCGCCGTCGAGGGTCTGCTGATGCGCCTGCGTGACCTCGGCGTTAACACGATCACCGACATCGATCGGGCTAACCCGATTCACGCCTCCGGCCATCCTGCCCAGGATGAGCTGCGGCAAATGTACGGCTGGGTTCAGCCGCGTACGGCAATACCGGTGCACGGCGAGGAAGCGCATATGGCGGCCAATGCGCAGATCGCCCGGCAGTGTGGCGTCGAGCAACAAATGACGGGGCTCAACGGCGACCTGTTTCTGCTTGCGCCACAGCGCGCGATTCGCCGGGGTGCGGTGCCGACAGGCAGGCTGCGACCCGGGTAGTCGGCCAGGCTTTCCCGGAGCCTGGCGTCGGTCCATTAGTCGATGTGTCCGCGCAGTGGGCCGGGTGGTCGCGTTTTCCCTGGCTGCAACGCACCGCCACTAGTAGTAGGGTGAGGGCGGTAATCGCACGCCTTATTGTCGGAGCCTGCTTATGAAAACGTCGTTGACCGTCGCCCTCGCATCAACCATCGCTTGTCTCGCCACCGCGCCGTTGGCGTTCGCAGACTCGCACACGCTGTTGAAGGATGCGGGCTACGAGACCGGCCTCAAGGGTGCCGACGGTGGATGGCGGCTGTTCGGTGCGAGCCAGGCGTCATCCGCGCACGCGCGGCAGGGCAAGCATTCGATGCTGAACGGCGCGACGAGCCAGTCGGTCGCCTATCCACCGTACTTTGTTGGCATGATCTCCGGCGCCTACCAGGAGTTTGACGCAAAACCAGGTTCCCGCTGGCGCCTCACCGGCTACGGCATGACGCCCACGGCGATCACCGGCGCGCCCGCCTTCGGCCTTGTGCAGGTGTCGTTTTTCGACGCAGCCGGCAACGACCTTGGCACCGTCGAAACGGTCGGTGAAGACGCGGCGAAGGCGAAGCTGTCCGAGGAGATCAACAACAAAACGCCTGTCGGAGAGTGGGTGCTGCTCGACACCGGCATCGCCACGGCGCCGGCGGGCGCGGCTACCGTGCAGGCGTTTACGCTGTTCATCGACTACTCAGGCGCGTCAATTTTCCAGGGCGTCTATTTCGACGACCTGCGCCTGTGCGAAGTCAGAGGAGAAGACGCCTCACCCGAGGCGCCCTGCGACTAGAAGGGAATGTCGTCGTCGCTGACCGGCGGCGGCTCTTCGTTCCACGGTGGCGGTGCGTCGTCGGCCGGCGGGCCGCCCGCGTTGGCCTCGGGCCGCTCGACACGCCATGCCTTAACGTCCGTGTACCAGCGGCCGTTGTACTCACGGCTCTCCAGATCGATCTGCACGGTGAGCGTTTCGCCCTCGGTGATCTGCATCTGGTCGATCTTGTCGCCCCAGACCATGAAGCAAACCTGCTTCGGGTAGTCGCCGGGGATTTCAATAACGTACTCCTGCTTGCGCCAGGGTCCGCGGGACGATGTGCCGTTTTTCTCGGGCAACACCTGCGTAATTCTGCCTGCCAGTTCCACTTAAACGTGCTCTCTTTCGGTTGTTGGCTACGGGGAAGACGGCAAGCGTACCATCGACCGTGCCTGCGGCGACAGCGTAAGTCGTGACGCTCCCGCAGTGCCGGCGGCAATTGGCAAAAATCCGCGTGAGGCGTACGCTTGGATGCGCTGGTAAATTCCAACAACAAAGGGGTCCGGTATGAAATTGACTCTCAAGACAGCGCTACTTTCCGCAATCGCAGGCATGCTTTGCGTCGCCACCAACGCTTCGGCGGCGTCTAGCACCACCGTCGGTTTCGACGGCGGTTCCGACGGAGGCTTCATCGGTAATGCGTTTTTCGAGGCGACAGGCGGCAATCCCGATGGCAGCGCCCACCACCTGGTACAGGCCTTTGGCGTCTCACTGCGCACCGGCGGCGAAGGGGAGCCGGCCAACGACGCCTTTCTCGGCGACTATTCGCAGTACAACAGCGTCACGATCAGCTTTGACATCAAGGTGAACTCCATCACCGACTTCATCGGCAACGAGCTGCCGCGCGCAATCGGCATCTCGTTGATCGACCGCGATGTCCAGGGGCCCAGCGGCCCAGCGGGCGTGTTTTTCGAGATGGGTGTTGTATCGGCCGACCTGACGTCGGAGTGGACGACGCTCACCGCGATCATTGAGGACACAAGCTCCATCGGCTTGCCCAACGGGTGGGTCGGCTTTGGCGACGAGGACCCCAACACGTTCGAACCCATCCTGCCGGATGGTGCAACGTTTGCCTCGGTGCTCGCGAGCGTTGACCAGTTCGAAATCACCACGTTAGTGCCCGGCTTTTTCTTTACGTTCGCCAACTACGACGTGCGCATCGACAACGTCTCGATCAAAGGGGTGGCAAGTCCTGTGCCGCTGCCCGGCGCGGTCTGGCTGTTCGGCGCGGCTACCGCGTTCTTAGCCGGCTGGCGTCGCCGGCCGGCTGCCTAGCAGCTTTTCCAGTGCGCCATGCTGCATACAGCAGCATGGCGCTTGATCGCTGCGGTGCTTTATTGCCTCGGCAAACCGTCAAAGCGTCCAGCGCGACGCCACTCCTTTGCTAACTCACGCATCCCGGGCTTCTCCCAGAGTTCGCGATACCTCGGATGCTCCAGCACCCATTGCGGATAAGGATTCACACCGTACATCGGCGACAGGGCAAACGTCGCTGAAAAAAGATCCCCACGCTCGTACGCGAGATGCAGCACATCCATGAACGTATCTTCCGGCAGGTACTCGGCGAATGTGGGGCCCCAAATGCCAATCGTATCCGTGATTCGCTGCTCCTCGAACAGTTGCCGTATTCGCTCGATCTGTTCGGCCCGATCGCCTCGCCCGTAGCGTATCGCGGTGAATGCGGGCATGAGGCGCGCGACTATCGGCAGCTTGCTGGCCGGCAGCGCTTCGATGTGCGCTTCAAAGGCGTTGACGCGATCCTGCCAGCGTTCGCGGTACTGTGCCTCGCCGGTAAACACTGCCGCGGCGCTGGCAAAGGCAACAAAGCCCTCGCCGAGGCACTTGGTGAGGTAACAGTCTTCATACGCGGCCATGGCTTCCTCGTTCCGTCCCATCTCAATGAGCACGGAGGCACGGACCAGCTTCAGGATGGCATCGAGTGGATCGAGCACGATCGTGCGATCCATTGCGGCCAGGGCAGCCGACGCGTCACCGCGTGCGCGGTGAAACAACATGGTGGCGTAATGCGTGGGAGCGGCATTGGGCGCAAGGGCCTGCGCGCGTGCCAGGTGCTGGCGCGCGGCTCCGACATCGATCACCTGCGTGAGATTGAAAATTACCAGCGCAGCATGCGCGCGCGGATTGTCCGGGTCGAGTTCTATAGCGCGCTGAAGCGCCTCTTCCGTCATTTGCCTGAACGCCGATCGGTCCCGGCTGAGCGGACTGCCCACGCTGTAGACTGCCACGGTACCGACCCCGGCCCACGCATCGGCGAACTCAGGATCGAAGGCCACCGCCTGCTGAAACGCCGCCAGTGCTTTCGCGCGATTGTCGTCCCGCTGCATGCGGGCACCGAGGAAATACAGTCCCTGCAGGTACTGCTCGTACGCTAGGGGGTCGACCCCACGCCCGTCGTTGCGGTTTGCCTCGCCGCCGACACCCAGCCGCACCTGCAGCGCCTGGGCGATTTCGAGAACGATCTCATCCTCGACAGCGAAGAGATCACCCGCGTCGAGCTCGTAGCGATTGGTCCACACTTGAAGCCCGTCGTTGCTTCGCAGTAGCTGGGCGGAGATGCGCAGGCGGACGCCATCGCGCCGCACCGAACCGGTAACGATATGGTCTACGCTGAGTCGCTCCCCCAGCGCCTTGGGGTCAAGCTCGGCGTTTCCCGATGCAAACGCCGAGGTACGTCCCACAACGCGAAGATCGCGCAGCCGCGCAAGCGAATTGAGGAGTTCCTCGGCAATGCCCGCCCCAAAATAGGCATCGCCCTCGTTGGTGCTGAGCGACTCGAACGGCAGCACGACAACCGATACCGGCGCCGTCGGGCTCAATGCCTCGCTGGGCGCGGGGCTCTGCTCTCGGAGCAGGAACGCCGCCGTTGCCAGGGTGACGGCCGAAGCGATGACCAGAACCAGGCCACCGAGCCGCCGCTTGCGCCCGGACTTCGCTGGGGGTGCCACTGCGTCGGCACGTCCGGTCTCAGGCGCAGCTGGCTGACTCCGGGAATCCACGACACCCTCTCGCTCAACCGGCAACAGCAACCGGTACCCACGCTTTTTGATCGTCTCGATGGCAGGCTCGGGAGCGCCGGCGGCACGCAGCGTCTTGCGAATCAGCGAAATCGCCCGGGTGAGCGCCTCATCTGCGCCGAACTCAGAGGACCAAAGCGTGTTAATCAATTCGGCCCGGGAGACCACCCGACCCGGCGTCGCGGCGAGCGTGCACAGCACATCCATGACCCGCGGCTCGAGCCGGAATTCCTGGTCGCCCTTCAACAGGACGTTGCGATCCGGTTCGACGCGCAGGTCGCCGAGCAGAAAGCGTGAAAATTGACTGGGTTCGGTCGGCAAGAAAAACGCCTTTTTCTTTCGGATTCTACCGCAGCGACCTGGCTTTCCCCACACCAGCGCCGCCCCAAATGACATAAGAATCAATCACCTCAGGTTCCCATCAGGTTACCCCAAGGAAAAAACACGGGTGTCATCGGGACGAGGCGCCCCCGGCCGGCCATGCTGCAGCCAGAGAATAACTACGAGAGTTTGCCCAATGAAAAGTAGCACCGAGCACAAGTTAGCCACCCGATTCGCAGCCTTCACGGCTTTGCTGTTTTCGATGTCCCTGGCCAACGCCGAAATCACCGGCGGCACCCTGACCGGCGGCGAATCGTTCGACAATGGCGGCATCTTCCAGCTGATCGCCGCCCCGCCTGAGCTCGGCAACAACGCGTTCGACGACGACAACGTGCGTGCCTTCGACGAAATGCAGAACCTGCTTCTCCTGGAAAACCTGATCCTGGACGTGACTGAACCAACGGTCACCAGCAACCTCATCGCAGCCGGTTCAGTCGTTTCCAGTCACTACATCCTTTACGACCCGGGCTCGTCCATCGACGTCGTCGGATCGGTCACGTTCGACGAGCCCGTGCTCGGCGTGATTTTGTCCAACGGGCGCTTCAACGATACGGACGACGTTCTGGGCAGTGTCGACACGACGTACAGCATCGGTTCCCAGGGGCTCGAAAGCGTGGACGAGGTTATCGTATCTGGCAACACGGTGTCGTTCAGCCTGCGTGCCAACTCGCCCGGCGATGCGCTGCGCGTGGTCACGGGCGTCAACCCTCAGTTTGCGATCAACGTGTGTGAGGGCAGTGACCTTACGCTAACGGCCCAGATCACCGGCGGCGACGCACTGGCCCGCGGCGGCCGATTCCGGCAAATTTGCGATCCGATCGGCCCGGTCGGTGACAACAACTTCGACTCATTCGATTTGTTCGCCTTCGAGGAGCAGCAAGCCGTGGAACTGGACGCACCGCTCGTGCTGAACAGCTCGGATACGATCTCCCCGGGCGAAGTGGTCTCCAGCTACTACGTCATCTGGGATCCGATCTCCAGCAATACGGTGGAAGCCACGATCACTTTCCCCGATACGATCATCGGCGTAATTGCCGACCGCGAGAATTTGCAGGCCAGTGAATTTCTCGGCGACGCCTCAGCCACGTACTTGAACCCCAACTCGCTGGGCCTCGAGGGTTCCGACACTTTTTCCATCGACGGGGCGAATCTGATGATTGATTTCTCGGCAGGCACACCCGGCGATTCGGTGCGCGTGCTCCTGGGCAGTGCATCAGTGAACCTGGGGGGCACGCCCTGCGAACCGTCTGACGTTACCGTGTCGGGATCGGTAACCGGCGGCAGCGCGGCGTCGAACGGTGGCACCTTTGTGCAACTCTGCGACCCCATTGGCCCCGTTGGCAATGACAACTTTCAGGCCAACGACCTCTTTGCATTCGAAGAGCGTTCAGAGGTGACGCTCGCAGAGGATTTGCTGCTCGACGACCCGGCAGGCACTTCGATACCGGCGGGCACCGTGGTGTCGAGCTACTACGTGGCCTTTGACCCCGGCGCAACCCGCACTATCGTCGGAACGATCACCTTTCCCGACACCATCCTCGGGTTGGCCACGTCCACCGAGCTGATGAACGCGTCAGACGGCGTGGGTAATCCGACGGCGGTGTACCTGAACCCGAGCCTGCGCGGTCTTGAGCCGGAGGACGACAGCGCATCCTTCTCTGGCGAAACGCTGTTGGTCGAGCTCGAAGCCGGCAGCCCTGGCGACTACATCCGCGTTATCGTCGGCAGTGTGGACACAGACCCTGAAACGGATACCGATGACGACGGCGTGCCCGACAGCAGCGACAATTGCACCACCGTGCCGAACCCGGATCAGATCGACGCCGACAAGGACGGCTTCGGTAACTTCTGCGACGCAGACCTCAACAACGACTGCATCGTGAATGTGGCCGACCTGGGCGTTCTGCGCATGCGGTTTTTCTCGGACGATCCGATTGCCGATTTCAACAGTGACGGCGCGGTCAACGCAGGTGACCTTGGCATTATCCGATCGGCGTTCTTCGAGGTGCCGGGGCCGAGCGCCTTCGGCAGCGCCTGCGACTAGCGAAACTCTTCCACGGGGGCTGCGCACTCCCGCTTCGCGCACCGGCTTAGCCGGTTTTCTTGATGGCCACTGCAGCGGCCGGCGCTTCGGCGTCGGCCTCGCCGCCGTGACTTGCGGCGCGCTGGATCAGCGCCTGCAAACTCTCGACAGGCTCTTCGCCTGCAATGCCGTCCACGATTTGCCGGCCGAGCGCCTGGTACGCGCTGAACTGCTGTTCTCCAAAGAACTGGTTGGCGGTGGACTGGTTCGGGAAGTCGGGGTTTTGGCGCCAGTAGGCGTACACATCGGCGGTGAGTCCTGACCGCATGAGGGGCTTGATGTAAAGCAGGCGACCGAAGGTGCCGTCGGCGTAGCGGATGTGGCCGACGGCAAACGGCGTGTCGGTTAGCGATTGCTGCGCCTGTTGCCACAGGTGGTCACCGCAGATGTCCACCTGCGCACCGAAGTCGTCGCGGGCACGCTGGATCACGAGGCCAAGGTCGGACAGCGTCGTGTCCGGATCCGCGCCGGCGTCCGAAACAATGATGTGCCGGCAGCGCCGCCGCAGCAGTTCGTACAGGCCGAGGTTGTCGAACTGGCCGCCGTCTGAAAGGTGTACGTTGCGCCGCCGCTCATCCAGCCCGTGTCCGAGCATCTCCCTGCCGACAAACACGTACCACCAGGGTAGAGGCAGGTGTGTGCCTTCGAACGCCGGATTGGCGGCCCAGAAGCCCAGCCGAAAGTTGAGCAGCGCCATCAGGAACGCGATCGGCCGCGAGCGCGTCTCCGCGGTGTTCGGATCGACGGCGGCGCCCGAGATGGTAAACGCGGTGGACAGCGCCATTTCGCCCCGGTCGTAACTCGCCGTTGAGCGGAAGCCGGTCGCGGCGCTGCCGCAGTACAGCGGCGAGAAGAAAAAGCTCGCGCCGCCGCGCGCGCGGTTTTTTTCGTCGTGAGAGCTTGTCGTGTTGAGCGTGGTGTTGATGAGGTGCAGCGGCGCGCCGGTATACGCGTCGCAGTCGGTGAGGCGGAAGCCGAGGGGCCGCCGCTCCAGCGCGCGGCGGTCGGCGCCCGCTGCAACCGGCGGCATAAACGCCTTGGCAAGGCGCGCGCGGTAATAGCTGTGCATCGATACCTGGTTCACGTCGCACCACGTCGCGAGCGCAAGCGACAGTGCGGCGGCGCCCCAGATCCAGCGCGACTCGAGTGCCCCGGCGTGCACCACCAGGTGGTACCCGAACATCAGCAGGCCGTAAACAACAAGCGCAAGGCCCACGGTTGCGAGCGTGCGGCTGTTTTTGCCGGAGTCGCGCTCGCGGGTGTCCGCGCGGCGCATGGCTGCGAGGCCGCTGCCTATGGGAATCGCGATGCCAAGCAGTTTGGCAAGCCATTCCGAGACGTGCTGTTCCAGGTTTGCAAGCATCGCTTCCTGGACCGCCACAACTATGGGCAGCAGGCCCACCGCGAGCATCGCGATGCCCGCATTGAGCAGAAAGCCCATCAGGCGACGAACTCGCAGCATGCCGGCGTGCGAGTGCCGGCTGGCAAAGGAGCTGACGCTTGCAAACACCAGTACTGATCCCAGGTACGCGAGCAAGGCACCGATGCCGGTCCAGGTCATGAGCACAAAGCCGTCGTGGGCCCGCACCGGCTCGCTGACGACCGACGGTAGCCACGCCGGCCAGTTCACGGGCACCCACTCCAGCGTCGCCGCGCCCATGACCAGCAGCAGCGGTGGCAGCATCACGAGCAGGTTGAGCAAGGTCGCGGCCAGGATCGAGGCGCCCAGCGTCCAGCCGGAGAATCCGTACTCGGCAACAAGGTATTTGCCATGCGCACGCAGCCAGTCCTGCACGCTGCCGTGTGCGCCCTCCGTCTCGGCGGTGAAGGGCCGCGAGCGCCCGGGCAGCCGTGCAAGCAGCCACGTAAGGCATGCCGCGATGTAGCCGCCACCGGACACAGACGACAGATAGTCGACGTTTTTGAGCAGGTTGCGCTCGCCGAGGGCCATTAGCAGGCCAAGGTTGAAGGTCGCCGAGCGAATGCCACCGCCAGACAGCGCAAGGCCCACCGTGTCGTCGTTGTTCGCCACACCGGCGGCCTCGCGGCGGCGTTCAATCCACTCGCTCTCCGAGGCCGCAACCTCGTCAAAGTCGTTGGTGTAGTCAGGGCGATCGGTCACGGTGTGCGCGCTCTTTCTAGATCCGGCAATCGGGTGGCGAGAAATCGGTGGGCGTGCCCGGCTCGTCCCGGTGAATCTTCAGGTATTCGAGCAACGCGGTGCGTTCACCGGGTTCGAGCAGCGGGCCAATGACGCCCGGCGCCAGCGGGTTTGCCTTCGGGTCCTGCCGGTGGCGTTGCCAGGCTTCGGGGTCCGCCGCAAACGCGTGGCCAGTGTTGTGGTTGCCGGTGATGCTCGTGTCCAGCCAGAAGCCGTCGCCGCCGTCGGCCGGCTCGGTTACGTAGCCGAGGTTCGTCGTGTCGTAGTCGCGGCGCCCCACAAAGAAGCGCTTGTCGCGTTGTTCCGGTGGAATCAGCATCTGGTGCAGCGTTGGCACCGAGCCGTTGTGCAGAAACGGCGGCGTCGCCCATACGCCTTCCAGCGGGCGCGGCTTGTAGCCGGCAATCTGCTGCGGCAGGTCGAGCGTGCCGAAACCTTCCAGGCACTGCTGCTGCTCGAAGCTCACGTTGTGGTCCTGGTAGTACTTGTTCTTGATTAGCAGGCCAAGGATGTTCAGGCCCTCGCCCTCGGTCACGCTGTTAACGTCAACGCCGTCAAGCGTGGAATCAATGGATGCCTCGCCGTAGCGCACGTTCCACGCCAGCCACTCGCTGTGGCACTCGAGGTCACAGCTGTAACCGGTGTCGGGCTGCGTGCGCAGCGACAGCTGCGGCATCGGACCGGCCAGTGCCTCGACGGCGCGACCGATGCTGGCAAAGGCCGTTGCGTCAACGCTGACCTGTGGCGCATCTGACGGATAGCTTTCCAGCAGCCCGTCCAGCTCATCGGCGAGGGCGACGAGCCGTTCGCCGCCCAGCTCAGTACCGAAGGTTTCACTGTCGCTCAGTTGCTCGACAACAGACTGCAGCCGGTAGCGAACGTCGCGCACGAGTTTTCGAACCAGGATCGGGCGCAGCACCCCGCGCACGTCGGCGTCGCTGATGCCCGTCGCGGACAGGTCGTAGCGCCGCTCGACAAAGCCCACCGCCGCGGTCGGGTCGGTGCCGACGTGCTCAACGGGAATCACCTCGATCGTCCACTGCGTTCCTGGCTGCCGCTTGCCAGGAGCCTGCGAGGCCTGTAGCAGCGGGTCGGCCACGTGCGGTCCGTGACAGCCCTGGCAGTGCTGCTCGAAGAGTGCCTTGCCCGTGGCGGCAAGCGTGTGATCAACGGCGCCGAGCAGGTCTTCTGGCCAGCGCGGCGGCGTCAGCCGTTGCAGGGTGTGCTCGATTGTAACGAGGTCCGGCACCCGCACGGAGCTGACGTAGCGCTGTTCCGCCGGTATCGGTTGCCTGTTGGCATCCACCAGGTTGATGACGGCGCCGACGCCCAGCGATTCGCCGATGTTGCGCGCCAGCGGCTGCGACACCGAGCCGTTGTACTGCACCCAGTCGAACTTCCAGATGTTCCACACGTAGGGATAGCTCACCGGCGCGCTGCCGGTGTGGTAATTGCCCGGCACGAGATGGTCGCCGAACACGGTGTTGGCGATTCGGCTCAGCGCGTCCGTGCGGCCGAAGCCTTCCTGTGTGGGGTAAAGATGGCGCAGCGGGTTGTCCTGACCAATGCTCGCGAAGGCGCGAATGGTGGCGCCGAGTTCCCGGCGCAGGTTGGCCTTGCCCTCGTCGTAGCCGTCGCCGAGCACGTTGCGGGCAAACCGCCGGAACTTCACCGGGTTGACGTACGTGGCCAGCATGGAGGCGACCAGCGTCGGCCCGAAGTTGCCGCGGCTCATGTCGGCAAAGGCATGCATGGCCTGTCCGCCGTCGACGCGCACCGCCACGCGCTTGCCGTCTTTTTCGACGTGGAGCTGGCCCGTGTGGCAGGCGGCGCAGGTAATGTCGAGCACGTACTCGTTCACCACGGTGCTGAAGTGGCGGGCGAAGCCCACCGGCAGCTGGTCCGGGTTGGCTTCCGTTGGCGCGGGGTCCACGAGAAAGCGGTACGCCCGCATGTGGTCCGGGTCGGCAAACCGTTCTTTGCCAAAGGGCATTTCGAGGTTGACGAACCAGGAGTAGCGCAGCGGGTGCAGGGCGTCGCCCTGCGGCAGCGAGGTGCCCTGGCCGGTGTAGTAGTAGGTCTGCCGCGGAATCGTGTCGCGCTGTGTGCCCCAGCCCTGGTCGAGGTACACGTACTCGTCCACCGGCTCCAGGGCGGGAATCGTGTGCGCCGGGTACAGCACGAAGGCGGCGAAGCCGAGAAACGCCACCACGGCGACGACCAGGCCAAGCTGCATCGCACGCTTTAGCAAGGTTCCAAGCCGGATGTCGAGGAATCCGCCGTG
Organism: Pseudomonadota bacterium; assembly: GCA_038533995.1. Classification (GTDB taxonomy): domain Bacteria; phylum Pseudomonadota; class Gammaproteobacteria; order Steroidobacterales; family JBCAXP01; genus JBCAXP01. Next base: position 1,114 of record JBCAXP010000039.1, on the reverse strand, counting down.
CGCTCGCCGCAGTCCGGTGTTCGTTGTGAAATGCTCCGTCATCGTGCTGTCGCCCGTGTTGTCGCTCATTCAGAGGGTTTTCAGATACTCGAGAAGGTCCATGCGTTCGGGCTCGCTCAAGGCTGTGCCGTAGGCATGTCCGCCGTTGCCGTTGCCCGGCAGGCTCGTGTCGAACAGGCTGCTGCCGGCGCCGGCTGCCGTGTTGAGGCCAACGTACTTCGTGTCCATTTCGCGGCTGCCGACATGGAACTGCCGCGGCCGTTCTGATTCAGGCAGCAGCAGGTCGTGCAGCGTTGGCACCGAGCCGTTGTGCAGGTAGGGCGCAGACGACCAGATGCCATCCAGCGGCCGCGCCTTGTAGTAGTCGGGGTGCGCGTCGATGGCCGCCTTGTGCACGGAGTGGTAGTCGGTGAGGGCTGCCTTCACGGTCTGCACCGGGTGGTGAAGCGCGGCGCCCATCGCGGCGTGCACCACGAGGTTGATGGTAGGCGTCTGCGTCTCCATGACGTCCCCGGCGACGTACGCGGTTTTCTTGCCGGTGAGGAAGCCGCTATTTGAGCGGCTGTCCAGGAAGTTCTGCGCCATGCGCGGGTCCGTGCCGACGGCGTCAACAGGCGTCAGCGTCGCCTGCAGCTTGCGCTTCGGATCGTCCCGCGATGAGAGTTCATGGCACGACGCGCACTGCGCCTGGTAGAGCGCCTCGCCGCGGCCGGCCTTCTCCTGCGACACGGCGCCAAGGATCGACTCCGGCCACTGCGGTGACTTGAGTGCGTAGACCCAGTTCTGAATTTCCGCCAGGCCGTCAAAGTCCACCGACGATGAATAGCCGCGAAAGCCGGCGTCAGCGTGCATGTCGATCTGCCCGTACACTGCCAGCGCGGTCGTGATGTTCTGGAACAGCGGGCCGGGGCCGGCGTTGGGTGCGGAGCCGTTCCACTGCACAACGTCCAGGTGCGCGGCGCTCCACAGCACCGGGTAGCTGACGGGCGCATCGGGAGCGCGGCGGTTTTCCGGCTGGCCGATGAACTCAACGGCCGCCGCGTTGAAAATCTGGCCGAAGGCATCGAGGCGCCCGTGGCCGGATGAATGCAACAGACGTGCCCTACGGCCACGG
>JBCAXP010000038.1:0-19645 GCA_038533995.1 Pseudomonadota bacterium | reverse complement strand
TGCGTCGCGGCCAAGATTGACCGTCGGCTGATGCCGCTGCGCACGCCCCTGCACAACGGCCAGACCATCGAGGTCATCACCGCCAAGGGCGCCAAGCCCAACCCGGCCTGGCTCAACTTCGTGGTCACAGCGAAGGCCCGCGCCAGCATTCGCGCCTTCTTGAAGAACCTGCGCTCCAACGAGGCGGCCGTGCTCGGCAAGAAGCTGCTGGAGCGCGCGCTGGCCGAATTCAAGCTCACGCTGCGCAAGGTGCCCAAGGCGCGCTTCGAGGCGGTCCTTGAGGAGCTGGGCCTCGATTCGCGCAACGCGCTGTTCGAGCAAATCGGCCTCGGCGAACATCTCGCGCCGCTGATTGCCCGCCGCCTGACGGCAGACGCCGCGGCCGACGCGGCGGACTCACCCGGCGCGCAATCCGGACCGCTCGCCATCGACGGCACAGAAGGCATGATCGTCACCTACGCACGGTGCTGCTTTCCACTGCCGGGCGACCGCATCATGGGGCACTTGAGCGCCGGCCGCGGCATCGTCGTGCATCGTGCCACCTGCGGAAACCTCGGCGAGTTTCGCAAGCAGCCGGACAAGTTCCTGTCGGTGGAGTGGCGGGACGAAATCGAGCGAGAGTTTACCGCCGAGATTCGCGTCGAGGTGTTCAACCGACTTGGCGTGCTGGCCGCGGTTGCCGCCCAGATTGCGGAAACGCAAACCAACATTGAGCATGTATCGGTGGTGGAACGCGACGGCGACACCTCGTCGCTTACGTTCCAGCTGCAGCTTACCTCCCTCAAACACTACGAACGCGTTGTAAAGAGCATTTCCAGCATGCCGGACGTGCTGAGCGTCAGCCGCACCTGCGCCTGACTGACAGCCTTCTCACACGCCACAGGAGAACACCATGCCCGTCAAGGTCATTCACACAGACTCCGCGCCCGCGGCGATCGGCCCGTACAGCCAGGCCGTGCAGGCTGGCGACACGGTTTACATGAGCGGCCAGATCCCGATGGACCCGGCCACGGGGGAGCTGGTCACGGGCGGCTTCTCAGACCAGGCCCACCGCGCGTTCACCAATCTGCAGGCGGTGGCGGCAGCCGCAGGCGGCGACCTCAACAACGTCGTGAAGCTCAACATCTACCTCACCGATCTCGACAACTTCGCCGCCGTCAACGAGGTCATGCAGCAGTTCTTCAACCCGCCGTTTCCGGCGCGCGCCGCAATCGGCGTGGCGTCGCTGCCCAAGGGCGCGCAGGTTGAAGTAGATGCCGTGCTGGTGCTGTAACGCTTTAGCCACGCCCGCATGACACCCTCTCGAACAGTCCGGAAGACACCCGCGAAGGCGGGCGCAAAGGCGGGTGCCAAGCCGGTAAGCCTGGCAGAACAGCCGGTAACCAGCCTGCATGGCGTGGGCCCGGCGCTTGCCGAGAAGCTGGCGAAGCTCGACCTGCGCACGGTGCAGGACGTGCTGTTTCATCTGCCCACCCGGTACGAGGACCGCACGCGGGTCGTGCCCATTGGCAGCCTGCGGGTGGGGGCACGGGCCGTTATCGAGGGTGAGATCGGTCTTTCGGAAACGGTGCGGGCGCGACGCCGCATGCTGCTGTGTCACGTATCCGACGGCACCGGCTCCATCACGCTGCGCTTTTTCCACTTTTCCAACGCGCAGGCCACCGCGCTGAAGCGCGGCAAGTCCATTCGCTGTTTCGGCGAGATTCGCAAGGGCTACAAGGGTCTCGAAATCGTGCACCCCGAGTACCAGCTCACCGCGGCGGATTCGACCGATGGCGGCGAGAATCACCTGACGCCGGTGTACCCGTCGACCGACGGCGTACAGCAGGGCCGCCTGCGTGCGTTGACGCGCCAGGCCTTGAAGGAACTGAAGGGCCAGGGCCTGAAAGACTGGCTGCCCGGCGAGCTGCTCGACCGCACCGGCTACCCGGTGCTGCGCGACGCGGTCACCTTCCTCCATCGGCCGCCGCCCGACGCGGCACTCCACAAGCTCGAGGCCGGCATTCATCCCGCGCAGCAGCGACTCGCATTCGAGGAACTGCTCGCGCACCACCTGAGCCTGAGGCAGATACGCGAGAAGCTCCGCGACGACAAGGCGCTCGCACTCAAGGGCGGTGAGTCGATGGTGCAGAACTTCATCGCCGGGCTGCCGTTCGATCTCACCGGCGCGCAGGTGCGGGTGTTGAAGGAAATTCAAACCGACCTGTCGAAGGGCCACCCGATGCTCCGCCTGCTGCAGGGGGACGTGGGCAGTGGCAAGACAGTGGTCGCCGCGGCCGCCGCAATGCAGGCGACGGCCGCAGGCACCCAGGTGGCCGTGATGGCGCCGACGGAGCTGCTGGCGGAGCAGCACGCCGACAGCTTTCGCGGGTGGCTGTCGCCGCTCGGCATCCGGGTGGTGCTGCTCACCGGAAGACTGAAGGCGGCCGAACGCCGCGAGGCGCTGGCGGCAGTGGCCGATGGCTCGGCCCAGGTCATCATCGGCACCCATGCACTCTTCCAGGAGCACGTGCAGTTTGCCCGGCTGGCGTTCGTAATCGTCGACGAGCAGCACCGCTTTGGCGTGCACCAGCGCCTCGCGCTGCGCGACAAGGGCGTCGCGTTTGGCACCCTGCCCCACCAGCTCGTGATGACCGCAACCCCGATTCCGCGCACGCTTGCGATGACGGCCTACGCAGACCTTGACTGCTCCACGATCGACGAGCTGCCGCCGCGGCGCCGGCCGGTCACCACGGTGGCCATCAGCGAGGAGCGCCGCGCCGACGTCGTCGCCCGCGTGCGCGACGCCTGCGCCCGCGGCCAGCAGGCCTACTGGGTTTGCCCGCTCATCGACGAGTCCGAGGCGCTCGAAGCCCAGGCAGCGGAGGAAACCGCCGCGGCGCTTTCCGACACGCTCAGCGACCTGTCCGTGGGTCTCGTGCACGGTCGCATGAGCGCTAGCGACAAGGACGCGGTGATGAAATCGTTCAAGCGCGGCGACGTGGACCTGCTGGTGGCGACCACCGTTATCGAAGTGGGTGTCGATGTGCCCAATGCGTCCCTGATGATTATCGAGAACGCCGAGCGCATGGGCCTGGCACAGCTGCACCAGCTGCGAGGGCGCGTTGGCCGGGGCAGCGTCGAGAGCAACTGCGTGCTGATGTACAAGTCGCCGCTGTCGGCCAACGCCCGCCAGCGTCTCGGAATTCTCCGAGAGACCAACGATGGCTTCAAGGTGGCCCGCAAGGACCTCGAGCTGCGCGGTGCCGGCGAACTGCTCGGCACCCGCCAGACCGGCCTCATGCAGATGAAAATTGCCAACCTCGCGCGCGATGCCGAGCTGCTGCCGGCGGTACATGATGCCGCCACCGCGCTGCTGGAAGACTACCCCGACCGGGTGGCGCCGCTGGTGCGACGGTGGATCGGCGGCGCCGACCGCTACGGACAGGTTTGATGCTGGATTCGCGCGACACCACCGCCGACGCTACCGGCAACCGCTCCCCTGCCCGCGCGGTGCTGGCCAGGCTGTGGCAGTACGGCCGCCTGATGCGCATCGACCGGCCCATTGGCGTGCTGTTGTTGCTGTGGCCGACGCTCTGGGCGCTGTGGATTGCGGGTAGCGGGCGGCCGGACAGCACCGTGTTTCTCGTGTTTGTCGCTGGCGTATTCGTGATGCGCTCCGCTGGCTGTGTCATCAACGACTACGCCGACCGGCATGTCGACCCGGGCGTCAGCCGCACCCGTGACCGGCCGCTTGCCGCAGGCCTGGTCACCAAAACCGAAGCGCTCGTGCTGTTTTTTGGCTTGCTGATGGTGGCCTTCGCGCTGGTACTGACGATGAACCGCCTGACGATAACGCTGAGCTTCGTCGGCGCGGCGCTCGCTGCGACCTATCCATTTACGAAGCGTTTCACCTCACTGCCGCAGTTCTATCTGGGCCTGAGCTTCGGCTGGGCGGTGCCGATGGCGTTCGCTGCGCAAACCGGCAGCGTGCCGGCCGTCGCGTGGGTGCTCGTGCTGGCCGTGGCCGTGTGGGCGGCGTTCTACGACACGATGTACGCGATGGTGGATCGCGAGGACGACCTGCGCGTAGGCGTGCGCAGCACCGCCATTTTGTTCGGCCGCGCCGACCGCTACGCCATCGCCGTTATGCAGATGGTGTTTCTCGCTCTGCTGCTTCTCGTCGGGCGCATGGCGGGTTTGAGCGCCTGGTTCGATGCAGGCATCGTGGCCGCCGCAGGCTTCGCGCTGTACCAGCAGGCGCTCATTGCCGAACGCAAACCGGCCGACTGTTTTCGCGCCTTTCTGAACAACAACGCCCTCGGCGCAGCGGTGTTTTCCGGCATCGTGCTCCACTACACGTTTACCTGATTACACTTCTCCATGATTGGCGGCACCCGGGCCTGCTATCATTTCGGGCTAAATCGATAATCTCGAAGAATATCTCTGCATCGAAAAGGGGGGAAATCACCATGAGCCTGTTCGGATTTGTCAAAGACATCGGCCGCCGCGTATTTAACAAGGACGAGGAAGCCGCGGAGAAAATCAAGGAACACATTGAAGCCAACAACCCCGGCGTTGGCGGCCTCGAGGTGTACTACGAAATGAACGGTGTGGTAACGCTGGAAGGCCGCTGCGTCAGCCAGGAAGCCCGTGAAAAGGTCATCCTGATGGCCGGCAACATTGAAGGCGTCACGCAGATCGGTGCGAAAAACCTCACCGCGCCGCCGCCGGCACCGAAGCCAGAAGCCGCGGCCGCCGACCTCGCCGAGAGCGACGCCGGCGCCAGTGCCGCCCAGGCCGAAGAAGAAGACGCCGAGAAGGCCGCCGAAATCGAGGGCACGCAGTTCTACACCATCAAATCCGGTGACACGCTTGGCGCCATTGCCAAGGAGTTCTACGGTAACGCGATGGAGTACCCGCGCATCTTCGAGGCCAACCGCGAAATCATCGAAGACCCCAACAAGATCTACCCCGGCCAGAAGATCCGCATTCCGGCCAAGTAAGGGCTTGTTACCCGTGGTGGCTGCGCGCCGCGCGCGCGCAGCTCCACACCTCCACCCGGGCCACGCCGCTGGCCCGAAGCTCCCGGGTCAGCGCCTCCACGGTGCTGCCCGTGGTTACGACATCGTCCACAATTGCCACGTGCGACAAACCGTGACCTCGCTTCGCAGCGAACGCCTCGCTGACGTTTTGCCGGCGCGCCGCGCCGCGAAGCCCGCTTTGCTCGCTGGTCGCGGCAACGCGCTTCACAACGTCCCTTCGGAGCGGCAACCGCAGCGCCGCTGCCAGCGGCCGGGCAATCTCGCACGCCTGGTTGAAGCCGCGGTGCCACTCGCGCCGCCAGTGCAGCGGCACCGGCACTAACGCCTGCGGCAACGGCTCCCGGCCGCGACGCGCCAGCCAGGGGACCAGTTCTTCCAGCAAGCAAAGCCCGAGCACCCGGCCGTGGGCCAACTGGCGGCGAAACTTGAGACCGGTGAGCAGGTGGTCCACCGGAAACCCATAACGAAACGCGCAGAACGCGGCGTCCCAGGGCGGCGGACGGGCAATGCAGTGCCCGCACCACGGCGACCGCACGAGCATCGTGCCCAGCGGCTCTGCGCAGCGTTGGCAGGCCGGTACGTTGCGCGGCAGGTCCAACCGGCAGCCGGCGCACAGGTCCACGCCAGGGGCACTGCCGGCGCCGCCGCACAGCACGCACTGCGGCGGCAACAGCACGTGTTCCACGCTGGTAAGCACTGCCCGCCCAAGGCTCATGAGGCGTTTCATATCCAGGATAGTCGACCGCGCCAGCGGCCCGCACCAGCATCAAAGGCCGGGGCTGGCCCCAGTATCGCGACTGCATCGCGTTAAGATGAGGCCAACACAGCGCGGTGGCGTGCGACAAGTCGAGAGATTTCTGCGACAAGCCGCCCGATTGCTGCGCCAGATCGGGGGTCAAAGCGATTAATTGCTGATCAGCGGGGGGCAGGCAACATGATTTCGTTCCAACTCAACAACAGCAACGCCAACTTTGACGGCGATGAGGACACGCCGCTCCTGTGGGTGTTGCGCGACAACCTCCAGATGACGGGCACCAAATTCGGGTGCGGCATCGGCCAGTGCGGCGCCTGCACGGTCCACATCGACGGTGAGGCCCAGCGCTCCTGCCTGCTGCCGGTCGCCGCGGTGAAAGGCAAAGCCGTGACCACGATTGAGGGCCTCGCTGCCGCCGATGGCACCCTGCACCCGGTGCAGCAGGCGTGGCTCGAGGTCGACGTGCCCCAGTGCGGCTACTGCCAGGCGGGCCAGATAATGGCCACAGCCGCGTTCCTGAAGCGCTATCCCTCGCCGACCGACGAGGACATCGACCAGAACATGACGAACCTGTGCCGCTGCGGCACCTACGTGCGCCTTCGCGAGGCTATCGGCCGCGCAGCCGCCCTGTCCGGAGAAGAGAAATGAGCGCGCGGGCCGTAGATACAGGACGCCGCCGCTTTCTCGTGGCCGGCGCGGGCCTCGCCGGCAGCTTTGTGCTCGGCCTGCCGCTGCCGACGCTTTCGAATCCCAAGGCGAGCAGCAGTGAGCGGCAAATCGGCTTCTTCGTCGAAATCCAGCCGGACGGCAGCGTCATCATCGGCAGCAACCAGCCCGAGATTGGCCAGGGCGTGCGCACCGCGCTGCCGATGCTGGTGGCCGAGGAACTGGACGTCGAGTGGGACAACGTCAGCGTGCGTTCCATGCCGCTCGGCATTGTAAAAACCGCGGACGGCTTCACGTGGAAATACGGCGGCCAGGGCGTTGGCGGCAGCACCGGCCTGACAAGCAACTGGGACTTCATGCGCGAAGTAGGCGCGCGTGCGCGCGCGCAACTTATGCGCGCCGCGGCCGCCCGCTGGGACGTAGCGCCTGACGCCTGCACCACCGAACCCGGCTTCGTGGTTTGCGACGCGATGTCCGGCCGTATCTCCTATGGAGAACTTGCGGCCGAGGCCGCGGCCCTGGAACTGCCGGAGGAAAAGCCGGCGCTCAAACCCATGAGCGACTACCGCATTGTCGGCAAACGCCAGAAGGCGGTGGACGTTATCGACATCGTCACCGGCAAGGCGAAGTACGGCATCGACACCGTGCGCGACGACATGCGTTACGCCGTCATCGCGCGTTCGCCGTGGCTCAACGGCCGCGTGCGCGATTTCGATGACTCAGAGACTCGCAAGGTCGACGGCGTGCTCGACGTTTTCAAACTCGACGGCCCGGCGCCAGGTGCACCGTACGTGGTACTGGCCAGCGGCGTGGTCGTGGTAGCGACGTCTACATGGAGCGCCCTCAAGGGCCGCAATGCGCTCAAGATCGACTGGGACCCGGGCCCCAACGCCACGGACAGCACCGACGCGTTCTGGGAAGACAACGCCGAGATGCTGAAGGGCAATGGCCAGGTCGTGGCCGACGACGGCGACTTTGACGCCGCTGTTGCCAGCGCCGACCGGGTCGTCACGCGACAGTATCGCGTGCCCTTCGTGTCACACGCACCGCTTGAACCGCAGAACTGTTACGCACACGTTCAGGACGACCACTGCCACATCATTGCACCGACGCAGATGCCGTCCGGTGCATCGCGCGCGGCAGCCGCGGTCACCGGCATCGACCGGGAAAACATCCTGGTCGAAATGACCAGGGTGGGCGGCGGCTTCGGTCGCCGGCTAACGAACGACTACGTCGCCGAGGCCGCCAAAATCTCCCAGAAAACCGGCTGGCCGATCAAGCTGCAGTGGACCCGCGAAGACGACATGCGCAACGACTTCTACCGTCCGGCGGGCCTGCATGAGATGCGAGCGGCGCTCGACAAGGAAGGCAACGTCACGGCGTGGACGCAGCGGCTCGCGAGCGCCAGCAAGTACTACCGCCGGCCGAACATGCCGGATGAAAACCTGTGGCAGGCGGAGCTGTACCCGGACGATTTCCCCCGCAACATTATCGAGAACTACCGGCTGGAGTATTTTCATCACGCGATCGGCTTGCCGCGCGGTTCGTGGCGCGCACCTGCGCACACCGCGAATGCGTTCGTCATCCAGAGCTTTCTCGACGAACTTGCCGAGGAAACCGGCCAGGACCCGGTGGCGCTTCGCCTGAAGTTGTTTGGCGACAGCCGCGAGCTCGAGTACGGCGGCCATGGCGGGCCCACGTTCAACCCTGGTCGCCTGAGTCGCCTCACCCGCTTCGTAGCCGAGCGCATCGGGCACTCGCGCAAGCGGCCAAAGGGGCGCGGCGTTGGCATTGCCGCGCACTTCACCTTCGGCGGCTACGGCGCTCACGCCATGGAAGTGACGGTTAGCGAAAACGGCAAGCTCAACATCGAGCGCATCGTGGCGGCGATGGACTGCGGCTTCGCGGTGAATCCGCAGGCCGTCGAAGCGCAGCTGCAGGGTGGCACGATCGACGGTCTGAGCACGGCGCTTGGCCTCGAAATCACGGTGGAGAACGGCCAGGTACAGCAGGGCAACTTCGACACCTACCCGCTGCTGAAAATCGCTGGCGTGCCGGCTGATTTCGAGGCGCATATCCTGCCGTTCGATGACACGCCTACCGGGGTCGGCGAGATGGGCATCCCGTCGGCCGCGCCGGCGCTTGCCAACGCGATCTACGCGGCGAGCGGTGTGCGGCTTCGTGCTCTGCCAATTGGTGACCAGCTCGCCACTGCGATGCGCGGCTAGGAATTCGAAAAAAAAAGGGGTCAGGCAGGCTTTGTCCCTCGAAAGATACCCTGCCTGACCAACCCAGTATCGAGCGCCGCTTTCATGCACTTCCACTCCTGGATGAAGTGATCGCGCTCTTCCGCGCTGGTGTCCTTCGCTGCCTGTTCGAAGTACGGGCCCTCGAGCGTGGCGATTTCCTCGGCGATTTTCGGCAGGTAGACAGGTGTGATGTCTTCACCTGCGACGTTGACAAAGCCAAGCTCCCGCAGCAGCTTCAGGCGCTGCTCCTGCGTCGACGGATACATGCGAAATCCGGCAACCTCTTCCCAGCGCGAAGTCTCCGCGTTGGGCTTCTCTACATACCAGTCGTAGCCGGCAATCACGCCGCCGGGTTTGAGAACGCGATAGGCATCGCTCAAGACGCTTCTGCGGTCGTCGATATGGCACAGCACGCCGCTTGTGTGGAAGCAATCGAAGGAAGCGTCATCCAGCGGTAACTTGCCGGGCTCAATACGCCGGAACTCCACCTCGGCGGCCGCGCCGAGCTCCTTCGCCAAAGTGGTGCTATACGCGACAAAGTCTTCTTCTATGTCGACGCCAATGGCGTAGGCCGCGTGGTCCCTCGCGAGCTTGATGGTTCCCCCTCCGATGCCGGAGCCAAAATCCAGGATGCGCTTGCCGGCGAGATCAAGGCCTCCGACGGTTCGGTCGATGGTGGCGGCGCCACCAGGCACGAGAAACCCTTTTCCCCAAAGGGCATCCGTTATCGGTACCCAGCCGAGCGTATAGCCTTCGCCCTGCTGTTGTTCATCAGACATATTTCAGATTCCCATCTGCACGCCCGGGGGCTTTGGTGCATCACGCGGCGAGACTCGCATACCGCTTCACCTGGGAAACCAGTTCAGCCGGGCGCACACTGATTATTAGTGTAGTACAGTCGAGGTATGCGATCGGCAGCAGCGGGACTTGCACCAATGAGGATTGCTCGAGCATTGACGGTGGCGCTCGTTACAGCCGGTGCCTTTGCTGCGTGCACGAATTCGTCGGACTCGGAAGCCAATGACATGTTTTTTAGCCGCAAGTCCCCAAAAGCGCCCACCACGGTAAGTGCCAGCGTCGGTGCTGAGCTTCAGCCAGTTGACGCGCTACCAGCAATGGAGGACGCGCGGTCACACATCCCTACGCTGAGCTGTACGCGGGTAGCCTACGACGGTTCGCTGCCGGCGCCACTTCGCGACGCGGATCGGAACACAGCCACGCCGAGAAGTGGTTACGTGTTGAACGGCCCAGGGGATGGATTGCCGATCGCGCTGCTCAACGATGGAGACGCCTTTCGCTTCGACGCGTGGCAGCTGACGCAACCCGAAGAACCTGCAACTCGTCTCGACAATGCTGTCGATGCGGCGCAGAACTCATGGGCCGGGTTCTACCTGGTGGACGCCGCCTGCATCACAGACACGCTGATGCTGTTGGCAGTGCAGTACTACCACCCAACGGCCAAACACGCCCTCTACACGTACGACGTTGCACAAGCAAGGTTCACAAAGATCGCCGACGTCGACCCCGGCATTCCGAACAAGGACAGGTACTTTGAGTATCAGGCGCTCGGTCCGGATAGCGCGGTTGCGTTGTACTACACGGGGCGCACGCGCAAGGCAGCTGAGCTCTACCACAACTACTTTCACCACTTTATCCTGTTCGGCCCCGATTCTCCGAGCGGTACGGAGCTCATGAAACTGGGCATCGACACCGGCAACGCGACGCAGTGGGCCGTGATGGAAAAGACGCTCTACCTGCACGCGCTGGACGGCCGCGACGCAAAGAATCCAAAGGAGGGCGACTATTCGCTCGACTTGTCAGCAGTACTGAAGTAACCCAAGCCCGTGAGAAGGAACTTGTTATGCCGGAAGGAAGTACGCTAACGCCGAAAGAAGCGGCTCATATCGCCACCAACAGCTACTTCACGCTGGAAAACTGGATCAACGAAGAGCCGGTTGCGGGAGTGGCGGCAAAGCCGATTGTTCAAAACCGTGTGATGGGTCCGGCAGATATCGGCTCCAGCGCCCACGCCGACACGTCGCTGCGCGATACAGACCTTGGCGACGGCAAGCTGGGCGGCATCTATCGCGCGCAGACTGGTTTCGGCGTCTCGTCGGGCTTCGGCTACACGCTGGCCTATGAGGGTCAGGGGCTTAAACACGCGATCATTGCCACCCGCGGCACGCGCCCGGAAATGAAAGGCAAGCCGGATCTCATCACGGACGTTCGCGGTTCGATAACGCCCTTCGGCAACTTCGGCCCCGTTCACAAGGGTTTCAAAACGACGTTTGACTCGCTGATGCCCAGCCTCATCCGGGACCGCGCGGTAATCGAAAGTGCGGATGTGATTCACTGCGTCGGCCACAGCCTGGGCGGCGCGGTCGCGACACTCGTTGCGGGGCATTACGCCAAGGCCGGCAAAAGCACAAAGCTCTACACGTTCGGTTCACCGCGCGTGGGCTGCTTCGATACCTTTCGCGCCTTTGAGAAAGCCATCGGGGTCGACAACATCTACCGCGTGGCGCACGACCTGGACCCGATCACGCTGATTGGCCCTTTTCCGTTCATTCACGTACTGCCTTCGCCGGCAAACGCAAACAACATGACATTGCTGTCGCCGACGGGCCGCCTGTTCAGCACCGCGAATCACGACATGGCCGAGTACATCAACTCGGTGGGCAACCTCGGCTGGAATGACGTGCGCTCCCTGTCGAAAATGGTAGACCACGACAACGCGCTCGTAGCCCGATGGCTACTGCATGGCGACAGCGACCCTGGCTGGATCAAGTATGCCTCCGTGCAAACCCTTGGCCTCCTGTTCAAACTTTTCAGCAACCTTCTGCGAACCGTCAGCACGTCGCTGATTCTCGGGCTTACCGCCGTGGACCTGCTGGCGGAGGTGCTGCTCAAGGGCCTGCACAAGCTCAATGAGCTGGGTAACCAGATTTATACCCTGCTCAAGTACGCCGCGCAGTGGGCCGGCATTACCGCGATCAAAACCGCGGACTTCACCGCCGGCATCATCAAGGCGATTCTTGTGAAGATGCTCGACACGATGAAGCTGCTGGCCTCTGAGGCGATGGACTTTCTCACCCGCAACATCACACCGCTCACGATTGGCCTGGCGGGCACGTGGGCGTTGCAAGCCTACGGAGTGCTTTAGCGATGGACAGCGAACGGTTTCACTACCTGTTTGTAAATGCCGGATGCCTCGCGGAGCTGGCCTTGCGTGACGTCGCCGCGGAGCTTGACCTCGCAGCTCCGGCGCACGACGACGCTGCGACGCAACCCACCATGACGGACGAGGAGCTGGCGGCCAGCTTCGACAACCTCGACTTTGATGCCCTCGGCGACCTTGGCGCACTCGACGCACCCGGCGACGGCGAAGCTGGCGAGCCCGGCGCCGACCAGGACACGCCGGTGCCCGGCATCGTCCCGGCCCTCGACCCCGACGCCGACAAACTGAACTTCGATCAGTATCTCGGCCGCGCGTACGGACAGCTGCCCGCGCAACACCCGAGGGTTGAGACAGCGCTTGCCAAAGCGGACGCCAATAAGCTCGACAGCCTGCTCGCGAACGTACCGCAGGACCTGACGCCGATTACTGGCCCTCTGGACAGCAGCGCTTTGGAGGCATGGCTGAACCGCTACCGTGCCGACGACGAGGCGGTAACCGCGCTCGTCGTTTACGCGCGGCAGCTCGATCAGTAACCGCTCAGCCAACGAGAGACACGACCATGAAGACAAGACTCTCAGAGAAGCGACCAGAGCCACACCAATGCGAACGCCGCTCGCTGAAGCGAGCCGTCAACGTTGCACTGTCAACGCGCCTTTCCGCGGCCGGACTGGTCGCCGCGGGCCTTGCGGTCGGCACACCAACAGCATACGCGCTGCCGTTTCCGCGGGTCATCGATATTGAAAATCTGCTGCCGGAAAACGGTGGGGACGGCAGCATTGGCTTTGTCCTTAGCGGCGAAAACCTTCGCGATGAGTCTGGCAACGCGGTCGGAAGCGCCGGAGACGTCAACGGCGACGGCATCGACGATCTGATCATTGGCGCGCACAAAGCGGACGCAAACGGCGAGGACAGCGGGGCAGTCTACGTCATCTTCGGAGCAACCGAGGGCTTTCCTGTAGAGCTGGAACTGGCGACACTGGACGGTGACAACGGCTTTGTAATCAACGGTGCCGCCGCCGGGGACGCGTTCGGTCATGCAGTCAGCGGTGCGGGCGATTTCAACGGCGACGGGAACGATGACGTCATCATTGGCGCCCCGGGCGCTGGCCCCAACGGCGACGAATCCGGATGCAGCTACGTTGTGTTTGGCCGCAGCGACGGGTTTGCCGCGGCGATCGAAGCCTCGGCGCTGAACGGCTCCACCGGCTTTGCTCTGAACGGCGTCGCGGCGGGCGATGAATCGGGCGTCGCGGTCGGCGGTGCCGGTGACGTCAACGACGATGGCTTCGATGACATCATCATCGGTGCCAGGCGGGCGGATACAGACGGCGAAAGATCTGGCGCCGGGTACGTCGTCTTCGGCAACAGCCAATCCCTGGCGCCGGCACTGGAACTGGCAAACCTGGATGGCGCCAGCGGCGTCAAGCTCATTGGCATCGAAGCCTTCGATGATACCGGCTTCTCGGTTAGCGGCGCGGGCGACTTCAATGACGACGGCATTGACGATGTCCTCATTGGTGCACGGTTGGCCGACACGAGTCCATCGGTCAGTAATGGCAAGGGCTTCGTGGTGTTTGGCGATGACCAGGGATTTCCCGCCGCCATCGAGCTGGCCTCGCTGGACGGCACCAACGGCGTCACGATTCTCGGCAAGGGCCCGTTTGGCTCCTTTTTTGGCACCGCGTCAGCGGGGCTCGGCGATGTCAATGGCGACGGTATCGATGACATCGCACTGGGCGGGCCGACCCGTACTTTCCTCGGAGGACTCGGTTACGAGGGCGAAAGCTGCGTCGTCTTTGGTAGCGCTTCGCCACCTGCGGTTGTGGACCTTGAAATGCTTGATCGCGGCGTCGAGGGCCGTTGTCTGCCAGGTAGCAGCTCGTTTTCGTACTCTGGCCGCTCATTGGGCGGCGCCGGGGACGTCAACGGTGACGGCATCAATGACCTGATCGTAGGTTCCTATGGCTCGCGTCGGACTCACGTTGTGCTTGGCGGCGTCGGCGAGGACTGGTGGGACGTTATTCGCTTCACAAACCCGAATAACCCGAATGCAGCAGAAGACAAGTCCTTCGTGATCCTGGCCGACTATTATCGGTTTGGTGAGGCGGTGAGCGGCGCAGGCGACATCAACGGCGACGGCATTGATGACTTTGTCATCGGCGTCCCGAGCGCTCGAAGCGGCGCGCCGGATTTCTTGTTCGATATAGGCAAGACCTTCGTCGTGTTCGGCGGCATTGACAGCGACGACGATGACGTACGGGATGAAGACGACAATTGCCTGGCCCTTCTGAATCCGGAGCAGATTGATACTGACGGCGACGGCATCGGCAACGTTTGTGACGGCGACTTTAACCAGGACTGCCTGGTCAGCTTCGCGGACCTTGCCTACATGAAAGCCAACTTCTTCACGAACGACCCGATTGCCGACATGACCGGCTCGACCAGCGACGGTACTCCCAACGGTTTCGTCAACTTTGACGATCTGGCCCGGCTCAAGCAGATCTTCTTCCAGGATTTCAGCCTGCCGGGACAGAACCCAAGCGGCCTTGCAGACGACTGCGACTAAAGCCGCGCAGGTGTGGTTGCGGCCCCAGGGATGCTCGTAGCCACCGCTACCGGTAACGCGCAGCCAGGCTGGCGAGCACTTGGCCCTGGGAAGGGCCAGCGGAGTGCTTGTAACGCCTGTCGACGCAGGCATCGGTCAGCAACGCGACAATTTGCTCGAACTCCTCATCGAGCAGTGAGTCCTCGGAACGCACCCAACTGGCAATCATGTCGATGTTGCTTTCATTGACGACGGGAAACTCGGGCTGCTCGGCGCATTCGATGCGCCAGCCGGGTATCGCAAGAACGGGGCACACTTTAATCGCGCTGCCTGTGGCTTTCGAAAAGCGCGTTTCCGCAACCGTTGCCAGCCTGCGAACCTGCTGCATGACATCAAAGTCGGCGCCGTCGGGAAAGCGGACGCGGCGGCCATCGAAGGTCGCCGTGGGCGGGCTCTGCGAAGCTGACGCAGGCCGCGGTTGAACGTGGAGGCAAAGCGCGAACACTCCCTGCTTGCCCACGATAGCCTTGGCGCAGTTCTCCTCACCAAGTACGACGTCGTGGAAAACGGCAAAGTCTCGCCGTGCGATACGCTGCAGGCCCTGGCTCAGCGCCAGGTCTGCCGACAATGCGTAGCGCATTGCTGGCAGTTCGGCCAGGTGCCGCACGAGCGTGTGAACATGATGACAGGCAATCGCGGTGACGCAGAAAATTATCGCGAGCCAGTAGCCCGTAATCGATGCCGGCACGATGGCAACAGGGCCGGCAAGCATGACGGTGCCGAATAACAACGTAAGCACTAAGAAAGACGCCAACAGGGCGTGTATCTCTCCAACCTCGAGTCGCAGTCTTGCGCGCCGGCGGTAGCCCGGCGGTCGCAGAAACCCTTCAGCGAAAACGGATCGCACGCGCAAACGCCGCTGAACCGCGAAATACGCTTTGCATAGCTGGAGAAAAAGCGTCGAACCTGCGACGGCAAGAATCCACGCCGAAGCAAGACTTGCCGTGAATTCTGTTAACTCGATCTGAAGTGGCATGGTGCTCCTCGACCCGCCTCGGGCAAGGCCAGACGCTACCACGGCGAATGCCGGTGAACCGTGAACCAGGACACAGATGACTGATGGCTGGTTGCGACGGCCGACACGCTCGCCTTCGTTGACGTTGCCTGCACCGTGAGCCGCGATCACAATCAGGCGCCACTCGGCCCGTGGCTGCGGCTGATACTATTAATCACGATGCAATCCGACGATCCCTGCTTACCTGACCCCAGCGTAGTTCGCGCACGCTTCGAGCGAGCCGCGGCGTCGTTCAATGAAGCGGCCGTACTGCACGACCGAGTCCGCGAGCAGTTGCTTGAACGCCTCGACGTTGTCGACCTCGCCCCCTCCGTTGTGCTCGACGTTGGCGCCGGCACCGGCCGGGCTATTCCGGTACTAAAGAGACGCTTTCCAAAAGCGAAGCTCTTCGCCATCGATCACTCAGCTGCAATGCTCGAGCGCCTGCCGCGCACGAGGCTGGGTTTCCGCCAGCGGCGGGTGACAACGGTGTGCGCAGACGCCCGCAAGCTGCCCTTCGCCGACGGCAGCGCCGACGTGGTGTTCTCAAACCTTTGCCTGCCGTGGTGCCCGGACCCCGACACGGCGATCGCCGAATTCCGGCGCGTGCTCAAGCCCCGCGGCCTCCTGCTCTTCAGCGCGCTGGGCCCGGACACCCTGCGCGAGCTGCGCGACGCCTGGGCGTCGGTGGACGATGGCGCCCACGTGCATCGCTTCTACGACATGCACGACCTCGGCGACGCTCTCGTGCGGGCAGGCCTTGGCGAACCGGTGATGGACGTGGAACGCTTCACCCTCACCTACCCCGACCCGGAAGCCGCCATGAAGGAACTGGCGGCGCTCGGCGCGCGCAACAGCGCGCGGGGCCGCAGCCGCGGGCTCACGGGCCGCCGGGCCTTTGCCCGCTTCATCGCTGAACTGGATCGGCAACGCGACGGAGGCCGCCTTGCGCTGACCTGCGAAGTGGTGTTCGGCACGGCCTGGGCACAGGCGGCGCCGGGCCGGCGTGACCGGGCGGCTCCAGGGGGCGAAATCAGGGTCGCCGTCGACGCGATAAGCAATCGGAAGAAAAATACATAACACTCTGAATTAAAAAATAAAAATCAAGTTGACGAGATAGTGTCTAAGTTGCACGGCAGCATGGCATGAAGTAACATCCTGACGATTTTCAACGAGTCTGGAAACCGCCTGCAAACAGTGCCGAACCACGACGACAGCAATACCGCCGACTGCCCGGCGCACACGGTGGAGATTTCACCGAACTGCTCGCTAACCCCTCGCCAGGCCTGGCTTTTTTATGGCTGGGTGAGCGTCGCGTCGCTCAGCCTGGCAGGGCTGTTCGCACTGCAGGGCTACTGGCCCGTGCTCCCGTTTGCCGGCCTTGAGCTGGCGGTGCTGGGCATCGCGCTCTTAATTACGATGAAGCGTGGCCGCTACCGGGAAGTGATTTCGATCAGCTCGCAGGAAATCGTGGTTGAGCGGGGTGAAGCCGACGACCGCGAGGAGCAGCGCTTCCCCCGAGCCTGGGCGCAGGTCAGGCTGGAATCGGCAAGAGCTCGCACGCATCCGAGCCGGCTGCTGATCAGCGCGCACGGCAAGGGCCTGGAGGTCGGCGCGTGCCTTACCGAGAGCGAGCGAACCGGGCTGTTCCGGCGGCTGCGCGAATTGGTAAAAGATCCCGCTGTACCGGCGAAAAACAGGTAGAATACGGCGGCTTCGCCCGGCGGGCGTGGTCGCCTGAAAGTCCCGGCCTTGCCGGGTGCAAAACTGGAGAACGGAAAGAGTAATGTTCACGAAACGTAGCCACGCCCTGCGCGCATTGGCCGGCCTAGCAGCTGGACTTGGGTTCTCAAACCCCGCGATGGCCGACTGGGAACTCAACATGCCCCGCGGCGTCACGCCGCTGAGCGCCGAGATGTACGACCTTCACATGCTGATTTTCTGGATCTGCGTGATCATCGCCGTCCTGGTGTTTGGCGCCATGATCTACAGCATCGTGAAGTTCCGCCGTTCGACAGGCGCAGAGGCAGAAAGCTGGTACCACAGCACAAAGGCCGAAATCATCTGGACCGTCATTCCCATCCTCATTCTCGTGGGCATGGCGGTACCAGCGGCGGAATCCCTGGTACGTATCGAGGACACCCGCGCGTCGGACATCTCGATCAAGGTCACCGGTTACCAGTGGAAGTGGCACTACGAGTACCTGGACGAAGGCATCGAGTTCTTCAGCTCACTCGACGCTGCCAGCAACGAAGCCCGCCAGCTGGACTCCGGCATCGATCCGTCAACGATCCCCAACTACCTGCGCGAAGTGGACAACCGCGTGGTGGTGCCTGTCGGCAAGAAGGTGCGCATTCTGCTCACAGCCAACGACGTCATCCACGCCTGGTGGGTGCCGGAGCTTGGCGGCAAGCGCGACGCGATTCCCGGCTTCGTAAACGAGATGTGGTTCCGCGCCGATGAGGTAGGCACCTACCGTGGGCAGTGCGCCGAGCTGTGCGGCCGCGACCACGGTTTCATGCCGATCGTCGTCGACGTTGTCAGCGAGCCGGAGTACACCGCCTGGGCCTCCAACATGCGCGACGGCGTGATGTTCGCCAGCACTGACGCTGCACCGGTCGCCGCTGCGCCGGCAGAGCCCGCACCGAGCATGCAGGACGACATGCCGGCAAGTGCTGATGACGCTGCGGAGGCTGTCGTTGCCACCGTCGCAAGTCTCGACATGGATTCGTTGATGGCGAATGGGGAAAAGGAATACCAGATCCAGTGCGGTGCCTGCCATCAGGCAAACGGCAAGGGCATGCCGCCGGCATTCCCGGCCCTCGTCGGCAGTGAGGTGGTCAACGGCCCGGTGGCCGACCAGCTCAACATTGTGCTTAACGGCCGCGCCGGCACCGCCATGCTCGGTTTTGGCGATCGCCTCAGCGACGAGCAGATCGCGTCCATCATCACCTACACCCGCAACGCGTGGGAGCAGTCGAGCGGCGAGACCATTCAGCCCGCTGACGTGCGCGCCGCCCGCTAAAAGTTTGATTCCAGGAGTTCCCCGATGAGTACCGCCGCAGATACCCACGACCACGACGCGCACGACGACCACGGTGCACCGTCCGGCATCAAACGCTGGCTGTTCGCCACCAACCACAAGGACATCGGCACGATGTACCTGGTGTTTGCCCTGCTGATGTTCTTCGTCGGAGGCGCCATGGCAATGGTCATTCGCGCCGAGTTGTTCATGCCCGGCATGCAGCTTGTAGACCCGATGTTCTACAACTCCATGACGACCATGCACGCGCTGTTCATGATTTTCGGCGGCGTCATGCCCGCCTTCGTGGGCCTTGCCAACTGGATGATCCCGCTCATGGTCGGCGCGCCGGACATGGCCCTGCCTCGCATGAACAACTGGAGCTTCTGGATTCTGCCGGTCGCCTTCTCGATTCTGTTCAGCACGCTGTTCATGGCCGGCGGCGCACCTGCCGGTGGCTGGACGATCTACCCGCCGCTGGTAATGCAGACCGGCGCGGCATTCCCGTTCCTCATTTTCTCGATTCACCTGATGGGCATGTCGTCCATCATGGGCGCGATCAACGTCATCGTGACCATCATGAACATGCGCGCCCCGGGCATGACGCTGTTGAAAATGCCGCTGTTCGTGTGGACCTGGCTGATTACCGCATATCTGCTCATCCTGGCCATGCCGGTGCTGGCGGGCGCGGTGACCATGCTGTTGACCGACCGCTTCTTCGACACAAGCTTCTTCAACGCCGCCGGCGGCGGTGACCCGGTGATGTTCCAGCACATCTTCTGGTTCTTCGGTCACCCCGAGGTGTACATCATGATTCTGCCGGCGTTCGGCGTGATCTCCGAGATCATTCCGACGTTCTCGCGCAAGCCGCTGTTTGGCTACAGCTCGATGGTTTACGCCACCGCCAGCATCGCGTTCCTGTCGTTCATCGTGTGGGCCCACCACATGTTCACCGTGGGCATGCCGCTGGCCGGCCAGCTGTTCTTCATGTTCAGCACGATGATGATCGCCGTGCCAACCGGCGTGAAGGTGTTCAACTGGACGGCGACCATGTACAAGGGCTCGCTCACGTTCGAGACGCCCATGCTGTTCTCGCTGGCGTTCCTGTTTCTGTTCACGATTGGCGGTTTCTCCGGCCTGATGCTCGGCATCG
>JBCAXP010000037.1:0-19728 GCA_038533995.1 Pseudomonadota bacterium | reverse complement strand
GCGCTCAATGACCTCAAGGCGCTCGGTAAGGACGTATCCTCGCTGCCGCTGCTGTCACCGGCGCCAACGACGATCGCGGTTACGTCCTTTGCCTACTACCAGGCCGGGCACCTGAACCCGGTCGGCTACCTGGGCTACCTGTATTTCCTCGAGTTCCTGCCCACCACCGCCGGTGGGGTGTTTACCAACGCCCTGCGGCGGGTGGGTGTGCCGGATACGGCGATGAGCTTTCTCGAGGAGCACACCACGGTGGATGTGCACCACAACCGGCTGATGGAAGGCTACGTGGACGCGCTGGTGCGCACCGAGGACGACGTCCAGTCGGTGGCCTACGCGATGCGCGTTACTGGTGACCTGTATGCACGGATGCTCGGGCAGGCGTTCCTCGCCCCGGCCCCGGAAGACCACTGGGGCGCGGCCTGCGAGGAAGCCGCCTGAACTGTCGCCGGGCTAATCGTAGCAGAGCAGTTTGATCTTGCGCACGGCGCGGTCAATGGCTTCGTCACTGTCCGCGTCGATTAAGGTCTGCTTGGCGGCCGCGCACTCGGCTGCCTCTTCGTTCATTTCTTCAACGATGTCGGCATCGTCCATGATGTCGGCGGAGGCTGGCTCGCAGGCGGTCGCCGGTGCACGGCGGATGTTGGCGGTGCCGCCCGATTCCTCGACAAACACGCAGTCGTCGGCGCGAATCTCGGTTTGCTCGGTGGCGATCTGGATGGTGGTGCCTTCGTTCGTCGTCACCGTGTAGATGCGGCCCGGCCGGCGGCTGGACGCTGCCGACGCGCCGCCGATAATCGCGCCAATGGCGGTGTTTCTTTGCCGGCGGCTGGTGCTCTTGCTCGAGCGGGTGAGCGCCGCGCCGAAGGCGCCGCCAACCAATGCGCCGCCGAGCGCGCTCTTGTCGTTGAGGTCTACTGAGCGCATGCCTGTCACGGTGCCTGTTCGTACCGTGGTGGACTGGCCCGCGCGCTGGGCGAGAACCGATGCCGCAGGCACGGCAAGCCCCACGGCGACAACGCCGATGATTATTCCTTGACGAATCATATGCCTCATTCTCCTTAAATCTTCTCGGTGGTAACGACGTTGCTATCCCAGGGCAACGGCGCCGCGTGAGAACCGCCAGCCGGCCGCCTGCCATGCGGCAGGGTGCCAGTGCTCAAGTGTACCGCAGGACGGTGATTATCGGACTCGCCCGCGCGCGGAAGGAGGCGGGCCCCGACACCCTGGTTGCCGACACAGCTAACGGGACGGCGGTATGATGTTGTCTGGACTTGAATTACGGGCAACAAGGCAGCGTGGCGTCATGAACCGGTATGTGAGATTTTTGCGGCGAGCGCTCGCGGTGACCCTGGTGCTCGGTGCGGCGGTTGCCAACGCCAGCGATTTTTCGTTCATCGTGAGCCCGAATCAGCTCATCTGCGCGGCGGGCGGCAGCGCTTGTGTTCGCGGCAGCCTGTCGTACAGCGCGAACCAGCGCATCGTCGAACTGCGCTCGCGCGTCACGCAGGCCAGCGGTCCAGGAATGTTCCGTATCTGGCTCTACGGGGAGAACTACCAGGGGTATCCCCGGCGCGCCGTGCTGGAAGTTCCGATACGCGGCGTTCGCAGCGAAATTGTTAACCTGCGGATCATTCCGGATGCGCCCGACGTTGAGGTGTGGGTGATCCAGTCGGTGGAGTTTGAACGCGAAAGCAACCGTCGGTAGGTCGCCCTGATTTCAGACCAGGCGCAGCTCAGCGGCCTCGCCCGCATTGCGCGACGTAGCCACTGCCGCCTGTACGGCAGCCACCAGTTCGCCGGCCCGGAAGGGTTTGCGCACGAACTGGGCGTTGTCGACACCGCCGGCGTCCTGCAGCGCTTCCGGCGGTGCGTAGCCAGACATGAAGACAACCGGCACGCTCGTGTGCGCGGCGCGCAGCCGTTCGGCAAGCTCGACTCCGTTCATGCCCGGCATGACAACGTCTGTAACGAGAATGTCGAAGGGGTTGTTCGCCGCAATCGACAGAGCCTGCTTGGGGTCGTCGGCCTCCAGTACCTGGTAACCATTGCTGCGCAGGGCGGCAACGACCACTGCCCGCACCGGCCGCTCGTCTTCCACAAGCAACACGGTTTCGCCGCCGAGCGCACTGTCGACGTCAGTCGACGGTGGGGCCGCCTCGTGCGTGTGCGGCGCTACGCGAGGGAGCAGCACCCGGAAGTGCGCGCCGCTGCCGGGTGTGCTGTCGGCAGAAATGCTGCCTCCACTCTGACTCACGATGCCGTGGGCCGTGGCCAGGCCCAGCCCCGTGCCGTGTTCCTTCGCCTTGGTGGTAAAGAACGGCTCGAAGATTTGCTCTCGCACGGCCGGGTCGATGCCCATGCCTGTGTCGCTGACACGCAGCTCGACCATTGGTGCAGGCGCCTGCAGGTTGGCGCCAATAATCTTCGTCGAGATGGTCAGCCGTCCACCGTCCGGCATGGCGTCGCGCGCGTTTATCGTCAGGTTCAGCAGCACCTGCTGAATCTGGATCGGGTCAACACGAACGTGGCTTTCCTCCTCGGTGAGGTCAAAGCGCAGGGTGACGTTCTCCGGCATGGTGCGTTCGATCAGCCGGCGCGTAGCGTTGATCACGTCGTTGATGTCGAGAATCTCGGTTTGCAGAACCTGCTGCCGGCTGAAGGCCAGCAGCTTGGCCGTCAGCGACGCGGCGTTTTCCCCGGCCTTGCGAATCTCCGCCAGGTCCGTGACGAGCGGGTCGTTCTTGCGAAGGCGACTGAGCGCGAGGTCGGCATAGCCGATGATTGGCATGAGCAGGTTGTTGAAGTCATGTGCGATGCCGCTGACCAGCCGGCCAACGCTTTCCAGTCGCTGGCTTTGTGCAAGGCGCGCCTCTAGCTGCCGGCGCTGCGTGTTTTCCGATCGCGCGGCCCGCAGCGCGGCGTTGGCGGTCTGCACCGACCAGCGGCGCACAACGAGCAGCACCGCGCCCAGCAGTGCCGCGCCGATGCCGGCATGGGCGTAGCGGAACAGGGTCGCGCCGGACAGGGTTGGCCCGGCAATGATCAGTGCCAGGATGATCGAGCACAGCATCGATGCCGCAAACCAGCGCCGCGACAGGAGGAACGCGCCGTAGCCCACCATGATGATTGGCACGTACACCAGGAAGAAATGGTCGCCGACCAGGGAATAGTCCAGCAGGGCATTGGTAATGGCGAGCTGACCGACGAGCACGCCGACGATGCTCGAGCGCTGCGGCGGAACGCTCCCGCGCCGAAGCTGCAGGTAGAGCGCAAGGCACAGCAGTGCGCACACCGCGTCACCGGTGACAATGCGCCATCTGACGCCTTCGGAATAATCCTCGAAAAAGCCAAGGACACTGTAGACGGCAAACGCGATGCTCGTCGCGAGCATCAGCGGCCCGAGGGTCTCCAGCACCACCCTGTCGAACACAGAACGTAGATCAGATTGCGAATTCATGATTTTGGGACGCATGCTCCCTTGCGTGCTGAATGCTTGTCTGACGAAACGGAACATAACACGGATTCCGCTCGAGCCAAGTGGCGGAGCCCGAACACGGTTGTTACGGCAGCAGCCGTCCCGGCTGGCGCCGCAACATCTCCAGGAGTACAAACATCGTCAGGCCGCGCGCCGCCATGAAGCAGGTGAAAGCTAGCCACAGGCCGTGATTGCCGAGAAACGAGAAAACGAACCACACTGGCACGAACACGCCGAACGTGGAAAGCAGCATCATGTTGCGCATTTCCCGTGACAGCGTCGCGCCGACGTAAATGCCGTCGTAGGTAAAACTCCACACGGAAATCACGGGCAGCGCGATGATCCATGGCAGGTAGTTGATCGCGGCGGCGCGCACTTCCTCGATGCCAGTCAGCACGCCAATCAGCAGCGGGCCGCCGAGCCACCAGGCAAGGGAGAAAAACACGGCGACCGCCAGCGACATCTTGAGCGTGAGCGTCACCGTGCGGTCAAAGTCTTCGCGGTTGCGTGCGCCGATCGTCTTTCCCACCAGCGCCTCGGCGGCGTTGGCAAAGCCGTCGAGGGCGTAGGCCATGAAGGTCTGAAAGTTAAGGAGCACGGCGTTCGCCGCGAGCAGCACGGTGCCCTGCCGGGCGCTTACCGCCGTGATGAAACCAAACGAAAACATCAGCGCGAGCGTGCGCACGAAGATGTTGGCGTTGACCTCGAAAAGTCGCCTGAGGCTGGCAAGGTCGCGTAGCGCCGACGGCTGCCAGTGGCCCGGACTGTCGGACAGCGTGTGGCGCACCAGCAGTGCGCCCGTGGCCACGCCCGCGAGCTCCGCCGTGACCGAGGCGGCGGCGACGCCCCCCGCCGCGAACCCCATAACGCTGACGAGCACCACGTCCAGCAGGATGTTGATGACGTTGATCGTCAACATGATGATGAGCGGCGCGCGGGTGTTTTGCATGCCGATGAACCAGCCGATGATGGCGTAGTTCACGAGCGTGGCAGGACCTGACCAGATGCGAATGGAAAAGTAGGTCCAGCCGTGCCGTACGACCTCAGGCGACGGTTCTAGAAGGTAGAACGCAAGCTGCCCGATGGGCTTTTGCAGCACGATGAGAATTGCGGCAAGCGCCAGCGCGATGGCGACGGCCTGGCCCAGCACGTTGCGCACCTTGCTGAAATCGCCCGAGCCCAGCGCCTGGGCCGCAAGGCCGGTCGTACCCATCCGGAGGAAGTTCAGCCCCATGAACAGAAAGCTGAAGATCGTTGCGCCCACGGCCACCGCGCCGAGGTAGGACGGCTCCTCGAGATGACCCACGACCGCAGTGTCGACCATGCCGAGCAGCGGCACGGTGACGTTGGTCACGATCATGGGCAGCGCGATGCGCCACACAGATCGCGATGAGACAGTGCTCACTAAAGAAGATCGCGGGCGGCGGCGAGAATGTCGGCTTCGGAGGGCAGCACCAGGTTGGCGGCGTCGCCGAGCGGGATGTAGCTGTCCTCACCGCACACGCGTGCCTTGCGCACCTCTGGGCCGCAGTGCTCGTCGATCACCGTGAAGATCTGCTCGGCGATGCCCCCGGTGCGCCGGCCTTCGTCGATAACAAGTACCTTGCCGGTGGCGGCGGCGTGTTTGGCGATGAGCTTCTCGTTGAGCGGCTTGAGCCAGCGCAGGTCAAGCACGCGCACGCGGGCGCCGGATTCCTTCTTGAGCGCCGCTGCGGTCTGCAGGGCGAAGCGAACGCCGTTGCCGTACGTCACGATGGTCAGGTCCTGCGCACGCGGCTGATAAAGCCGGCCGCTGCCGAGGGCAACGGCGGTGTCGGGCGGCGGGTAGTCAAAGCACCACTTGCCGTCTTTGGGCTCGAAGAGGTCCTTGGTCATGTACAGCGCAATGGGCTCGAGGAACGCGACCACGCGGCCGTCGACACGGGCCAGCGCCGCGCAGGTACGCAGCATGCCGGCGGCGTCGTCCCCGCGGGACGGGCACGCAATGACCAGCCCCGGAATATCCCGCAGGGCGGCAAAGGAATTGTCGTTGTGGAAGTGACCGCCAAAGCCCTTCTGGTAGCCGAGCGACGCGATGCGAATCACCATCGGGTTCGCGAAGTGGCCGTTCGAGAAGAATTGCAGCGAGCACGCCTCGCCGCGAATCTGGTCGGCGGCGTTGTGCACGTAGGCGAGGTACTGGATTTCCGGAAACGGCAGAAGGCCCATGCTGCCGGCGCCCTGCGCAAGGCCCAGGATCGTGGTCTCGTCGAGCAGCGTGTTGAACACGCGGTTGGACCGGAATGTGTTTGCCAGGCCCGTTGTCACCGTGTACACGCCACCCTTCGCGGCGACGTCTTCGCCGAACAGGGTCATCTCCGGGTACTTGGCCATCAGGTCGCGCAACGCGCGGTTGATCTGGATCGCCATGTGCCGTGGCGGCGCTTTCTCGGGAAAGTGGGAGGCACCGCCAAAGGCGGCTTCGCGCGTCTGCTCGTAGTCGGCACGGGTGGCCTCCGCGGCGACCTTGCTCGCCGACACCGGCGCCATGGGCGCCATGACCTGCTTGGCGGTGTCCAGGCGCGGACGCGCCGCGGCCTTAGTCGCCGCGGTCCGGGCGCGCTCGCGGGTGCTTTCGTACAGGTCCAGCACTTGCGCACTGGTCATGAGGCCCGCGTCCATCACCGTTTCGGCGGTGATCAGCAGCGGGTCCGAGGCCTCGGTGCCCTCGACATCCTCCAGCGTGCGGTAGTCGGTCTCGGCGTCGGTGCCGGCGTGACCCATCAGGCGCACCAGCTGCATGTGCAGGAACACCGGGACTCGGCGGGTGCGGCACAGGTCGATGGCCTTTTCGGTGGCCCGCCAGGTGTCGAGCACGTCGAGCCCGTCGCAGGCCATGTAGTGAAGCCCGGGCCGATTCTGGAAGTTGCTGGCGACCCAGCCGCCCGGCGTGCGCACGGAAATGCCCAGGCCATTGTCTTCGCACACGAACAGCACCGGTGCGGGAAGCTGCTGGTAGGCAGTCCACTGCGCGGCGTTGAACGCGCCTTGGGCTGTGCTGTGGTTGCTGCTGGCGTCGCCAAAGCTGCAGATGACGATGCTGTCGCGGGGCACCGGTGTTGGCAGTTGAAGGCGCTTGCTCTGCTCGATGGCGAGCGCGCAGCCAACAGCTTTCGGCGGGTGGCTGGCGATCGTCGACGTCTGCGGCAGCACCCACAGGTCAGGACTGCCCCACACCTTGTGGCGGCCGCCGGAGATCGGGTCTTCCCGGGAGGCGGCGAGGGACAGCGCGGTGTCATAGGCGACGTCGCGGTCCTCGCTCTTCGCCCCGCGCGCCATCATAAAACCGCCGCTGCGATAGTGAAGAAAGGCGGGGTCGGTCGTTCGCGTCAGGTGCCCCAGCACGGCGTTGTTCTCGTGCCCGGAGCTGCCGATCGTGTAGAAACCCTCGTTGCGGGCGCGCATCTCGCGCGCCACGAGGTCGATGTGCCGGGAGAGCAGCTGGGCGCGAAAGAGCTCAAGCAGCTCGTTACCGGTAAGCGAGATGTCCGCATGAACGCGACGCGCGGGGTCGGGCGAGTCGCCCGGTTCGTCGTCCCAGAGTTCGACGAACCGCACGAAGTTCGCGTCGAGAATCTCGGCGCGGTTGACAGCGCTGGTGGCTGCCTTGGCCAGGCCCTTCATCAGGCCGTTCCCGTCATCAGGCCGTTCCCGTCATCAGGCCACTCCCCGTCAGCAGGCCATCCCCTTCATCGAGAGGACACTAGAATGCGCTGACGCCGGTCAGTTCCTTGCCGATCACGAGTTCGTGAACCGTCTCGGTGCCTTCATACGTGATGACGCTCTCGAGGTTCAGCATGTGCCGGATGGGGCTGTACTCGATGCTGATGCCGGCGCCGCCGAGCAGGTCGCGAGCGTCCCGCGCCACGTCCAGGGCCATGCGTACGTTGTTCCACTTGGCGAGCGACACATGAGTCGGCGACATCTCACCGCCTTCCTTAAGGCGGCCAAGCTGCAGCGCCAGCACCTGTGCGGTCGTGATGCGCCGGGACATGTCGGCCAGGCGCCGCTGCACGGTTTGTGTATGCGAGAGCGGGCGGTCGAACATCACGCGGGTGTCGGTGTAGTCGATGAGTTCGTGCAGGCACGCCTGGGCGGCGCCGATGACGCCCCATGCGATGCCGTACCGCGCCTGCGTAAGGCAGCTCAGTGGCCCCTTCAGGCCTTTGACTTTCGGCAGCATGTTCTCTTCGGGTACCCGAACGTTGTCGAACACGAGCTCCGAGGTCACGGAGGCGCGCAGCGAGAACTTGTGCTTGATCTCGGGGGCGGTGAAACCCGGCATGCCTTTTTCGACGATGAAGCCGCGGATGCCGTCCGGCGTGCTGGCCCACACGACGGCCACGTCGGCAATGCTGCCGTTCGTGATCCACATCTTGGAGCCGTTGATGACCCACTCGTTACCCTCGCGGCGGGCGCGGGTCTTCATGTTGGACGGGTCGGAGCCGCCGTGGGACTCGGTGAGACCGAAGCAGCCGATGGCCTCGGCTTTGGCCAGCTTCGGCAGCCAGGTCTGCTTCTGCTCCTCGGAGCCGAAGGCGTAGATCGGGTACATCACCAGGCTGCTCTGCACTGAAACAAAGCTGCGCAGGCCGCTGTCGCCGCGTTCGAGTTCCTGGCAGATGAGGCCGTAGCAGATGCTGTTGAGACCGGCGCAGTCGTAACCCTGGATGGACGAGCCCAGCAGGCCCAGCTCCGCGATTTCCGGCACCAGCTCTGCGGGGAACCGGTGCTCGTCGAACGCCTTGGGAATCAAGGGCATGGCGCGTTCGGCGACAAAGCGCGCGACTGCCTCGCGAACCAGGTTTTCGTCCTCGGTCAGCTGACCCTGGATGTTGTAGAGGTCGAGCGGGTCCAGCATGCGCTGCCCGGCGGGAACTTGGGTTGCCGCAGTAGCCATCGCGACGGTCTCCAGTAAGGGGTAAACGGCCGCAAATTGTATCGCAAACCTGGTGGGAGCGGCATCCCGCTGGTGGGAGCGGCGTCCCGCTCCCACCAGCAGGAAGCGCAGGCCCTCCAAATCCCCGGTGGTCGGTTTTAACAGAATGCGCCGCGGTGGCCGGTTTCTGACAGGTTTGCGACGCCATTTCGCCCTTAAGTTTTACGTAACGTCGGCCGCTAGAAAAAAGACCGCACCGCAGTCGATCTTTTTGTTAACCACGTCAATGTCTGCTGCGTAATTCGGTACTAGTGTGGAGCCATCGAATTGAACAGGCGCGTGCTATTGGACGGCGCGCTGGCCTCGCAACAGGAGACCCCCATGAAGTTTAGTACCCGGCCAATGCTCCGCAGCGCAGCCCTCTGTTGTGCAGTGATTGCCACGGCCACCCTGTCGGGCTGCGCCAGCATGTCCGAAAGCGAGTGCCTGCAGGCCAACTGGTATGCCATCGGCATGGAAGACGGCGCGAACGGCAAGTCTCTGTCCAGCCTCGGCAACCACCGCCGTGCGTGCGCCGACGCCGGCGTGTCGCCGAATGTCGACGAATACACCGCCGGCCGTGACGAAGGCCTCATTCAGTACTGCACCGCCGCCAACGGCCTGGACGCCGGCAAGCGCGGTGTGTCCTACCGCGGCGTGTGCCCGGCCGACTACGAGCTGGAATTCCTGAACGCCTATCGCGTCGGCAAGCTGATCCACACCGTGCGCACGGAGATGGCGGCGAACTCGCGCGCCGTTACCCGCATCGAGAAGGAACTGGGTGAAGAGGAAGTGGACCCGGAGAAGCGTGCATCGCTTGCTTACGACCTGCGTGCCCTCGAGCGTGACTTCGGTCGGCTGCAGTACCAGCTGGAAGAGCTCGAAGACGAAGAGCAGCGCATTTTCTGACGCTGCTCTGGAAAGCCGGCCCCTATCGTTTCGGCGCCAGGCGCAGCGTATACACCGGACCTCGAATAACCGTGTTGCCAAAGGATCGGCGAATGTCGTCGATCGGGCGATACGGGGCGAGGCATTGATGTTTGAAGACCGGCAGCGACCGCACAGCCGGCACCCGCGCACAATCAGGCGGCTGTCAGGCAAAAACTCGCGAGTTTTTTCAGCAAAGCCGGCATATCCCCACACTGCCACCAAGTAAAAAAGGAATTCTGCGGGCTGCCCCAGGCCCACGTTGATGCCTTTCGTCACTGCGTGAGCCACTTTCACTACCTTTCGCGCACGTACTACAGAAGCCACTCGGCCAGGCTGGCCGCAAACTGGATGCGTAGCGCTGCCGCCGCAGCGCGAAGAAAGGTGCCTCGACATGACCAGGGAATTTCCATACGGAGACGTAATCTCTCGCCTGCAGGCGGAGTGGGCGGCCGAAGTGATCAGTCCACTTGGTGACGATCTTCTGCTGCGAAGCATGACGGCCACCGAAGGGCTCGGCCGCATGGCGCGCTACGAGCTGGAACTCCTGAGCCCGGATGCCAACCTGTCGCTGAACTCCATGCTCGGACTGAACCTGTCCGTCAGGCTGGATCGCGAGCTCGGGGAGCCACGGTACTTCGACGGTTTCGTCTGTGAATTCTCCCAGGCGGGCATGGCTGGAAATTACCATCGCTACACGGCGGTGCTGCGCCCGTGGCTCTGGTTTCTGTCCCGTACGTCGGACTGCCGGATCTTCCAGAAGCAAACGGTGCCGCAAATCATCCGTAGTGTCTTCGAGAGCCACAAGTGGGCAGACTACGATACGGCGCTTTTCGGGGACTATCCGGAACTTGAATACTGCGTGCAGTACCGGGAAACAGACCTGGCGTTTGTCACCCGGCTGATGGAGCACGCGGGACTCTACTTCCGGCTCCGCCACGGACTCAGGCAGCACACCGTTGTTCTGTGCGATTCGCAAAGCTCCCACGACCCGTCACCCGGCTTTGAGAGCTTGCCGTACAAGGTGAATCCGGAGGTGGGGGGCGAGGCGCCGGTTTGCATCAGCGAGTGGCTGCCCTCACAACATATCCAACCCACCCGTTACACGGTGCGAGACTTTGACTTCGAGCGCCCGCGCCAACCGGTGGAGTCGGCCACGGCCGCGCGCGAACCTCACGAGGGTGTCACTTTCACCCGCAAGTCACAGGTCTCGCTTGATGAGACCGGCGACGCGGCACCGGCTTCGCGGGGACTCGAGGTCTTCGACTATGGCGGCAGCCTGGTTAATGTCGCAGAGTCGGACCCTGCGCGGCGGGCCTCGCTCATCCGCGAGCACGGTGACCTGCTGGCGCGACGCCGCATGGAGCGTTTCCAATGTGAGTTCGAGCAGGCTCGCGGCGTCACGAACGCCCGCGGCCTCTCGGCGGGTGACCTCTTCAAGCTGACCAACCATCCGCGCGAAGACCAGGAGCGGGACTACCTCGTCGTTGCCACGGAATACCATCTTCGCGTCAACGAAATCGAGACGACCGGCGGCGAGGATGCGGAGTTCGAGTTCGAGTGCCGTTTTCGCGCGGTTCCTGCCGCCACTGCCTACCGCCTGTCGGGTGTGACGCCGAAGCCTGTGATCCAGGGCCCACAGACCGCCATTGTCGTTGGCAGCGATGCAGACGAGATTCACACAGACAAGCACGGCCGCGTGAAGGTCCAGTTTCACTGGGACAGGTACGGCAAAGGCGACCAGGAGAGCTCGTGCTGGATTCGGGTTGCTCAAGCGTGGGCCGGAAGCGGCTGGGGCGCCCAGTACCTGCCCCGCGTCGGCCAGGAAGTGGTTGTCGAGTTTCTCGATGGTGACCCCGACAAGCCCATCGTCACGGGTGGCGTCTACAACGGGGCGCAGCGCACGCCCTATGCGTTGCCGACGAACAAAACGCAAAGTGGAATACGCTCCCGCAGCAGCAAGGGTGGGACGCTGAACAACTTCAACGAAATCCTGTTCGAGGACAAAGCGGGCGCAGAGCTGCTGTCGATGCAGGCTGAGAAAGACCGCAAGCTGCTCGTCAAAAATGACAACGTTGAGACCATTGGCAACGACGAAACGATTCAGATCTCCAGGGACCGCACGCTGTCCGTTGGCCAGCACTCGACCTGCAACGTGGCGAAAAATCGAACCACGACGGTGGGCGAGACCGATGACATCCATGTCAATGGCAACCGCAAGCTCACCGTAGACAAGGACTACCAGGAGACCGTCGATGGCCACAAGGTTGAGCACGTCACGTGGACCAGCCACGAGGTCGTGAACGCTGCCAAGACCGTCAACGTGGGTGCCGGCTACGCGGTGAACGTCGGGGCCGCTCTAAACGAGATTGTCGTCGGTGCGCGCATCGAGGAAATTGGCGCGTGGCGCGGCGAAACCATTGTCGGCAAGAAAACGGTGGAGGTGGGTGCGGACTACGTCGAGGACGTTACCGGCAACCTTCGCACCACCGTTCAGAAGGACGTCGTGCTCAACGTCACCGGCGGCCTTCAGCAGAACGTTACGAAGGACGTAAAGCAGATCGCCAAGAAAAACATCGAACTGGAAGCGAAGAAAACCCTGGTCCTGGAGGCGAAGGACAAAATTGTCCTGCGCTGTGGCCGCAGCGAAATCACCTTGTCATCGGGCGAAATCGACATCAAAAGCCCGATGGTGAAAATCAACTGTTGAGGTGCTAACGATGAGACCCGCAGCCAGAGCCGGCGACCTGACCATGGCGCCGCACATTCCCCCGCGACTGAACGGGTCGGGTTCGCCAGACGTGCAGATTGGCGGCAAGGCAGCATGGCGCGCGTCCAAAGACAAGGTCACTTGCAGTACGCCACTGTCGCCTGCGACGCCCACGCCTCATGGAACCGAGCGCTGCTTTCTCGGCAGCCTGTCCGTCATGATCAACAATCAGATGGCGGTGCGGCAGGGCGATATCCTCATCGGCAAGGGACCACCGAACATGGTGATGCTGGGCAAGGCGTCCGTACTCATCGGCGATTTCGGCTTTGGCATGGCCGATCCGGACAACATGGCTGAATTCTGCGCCGACTTTGGACAGCTCATGCGGGAATGGGACGGCATGCCGCCGAAGGAACGCCGCGCCCGGCTGGAAAAGGTGATCAACAAGCAGGTGGAAAAATCCGGTGCCGCGCCACTGAACGTCGTGGGCGACGCCGCCGTCAGCGCGATGGAAGGCGCCTACAACTTCACGAAAAACCGCATCACTATCGGCAAGACGTTGCTTGATACGCCGGGAAAGCTGCGCCAGGGCGTGGCGAGGAAGCTCGCCAATATCCTGTACCACGAGGGTCGGCACGCCGAGCAGATTCACCACGCGGCGCGCTATGCCGCGAGGCGCTTCAACAAGAGCCCGGCCAATCTCTCGGCAAACATGAAGTACGGCGGCATGGGGCTGGCAGGCGACGTGGCAAAGGCTGCCGGCAATTGCACAAAGCCATTAAGCGGCCCGCAGAAGAATCTTGGCAAAGCCGTTTACGGCTCCGTGTTCGGGCGCGGCGCGAAGCAACGCGGCAAAATTCTGGACGACCTGCAGGATGCGCTGAAGAAGGCCCTGGACAAAAAGAACCCCAAGATCATCAGGGAAGCCTTTGCCGAAAAGTATGCCGACAAGTTCAGGGAGTACCGCTCGCTGGCTGAAGAGCAGGATGCCTGGCAAACGGGCGACTCCAACCCCTGTGGAGCGCCTCCGCCGCCGCCGGACCCCATGCACCATCGCTCGGTGCAGCAACTACACATCGATCACGCGCGCAGTCTGAGCCGCAAAAAGTAGCGAGGAGAAAACTCATGGATGCCAATTGGGTTATTGACGTCATGCGCCGCTTTCTTTCGCCCGGGTTCACGCTGGACGAGGCGCGCAAGATCTTTCGGGATGAAGGTTGGGAAACCGACCCCGCCTCGATTTTCTTCGCGCCGGAGTACGGCAGCATGTCCCGTGTCATCCTCAAAAATCTGAAGATCGGGGAGGACCACGTGCCGGCCATTTTGCATGTGGATCTCGAGCCGCACCAGGCGATCAACCTGCCGCGCATCAAGGCGGCCCTTGGCACGCCGGTGGAAAGCCCGCGGATGAAGCCTTCCGATCCCCGGTGTTTCCAGATCGATATCGAACCGGGTGATGGTCGCCTGGGCGGCGATCTTGCCATGGAAATCTTAACGCTGGAGGGGCAGGCGCCCCTGGTTACTTATCTACGCTTTCAGCGACGCACAGACGATCTTTGCAGCGCGAATGGTGAGGCTGCGCAAGCCATTGCGGCGAGCGGCTAATTCGAAGCGAATGGCGCATTGCCAGGTACCATAGCGGTTTCGGTACCGTGGATCCCGGCCTTGGCCGGGAACACGCTAGTCGATCGGCCTCTCAGAACTCGTATCACGCTGCCAGATGAAGTGGTAGGGAAGGAACTCGCTGGGTGTGATCTCATAGTGGCCGTGTGGCGTCGAGATGAAACCACGAATACTGCGTTCGTGGGTGACAAAGAGATGGATCTTGGACTTTTCCGGTTCTACCAGTTTTCCGCTCCATGAAGCGCGACCAGTTCGCGGGCCAGATGTCCACTCACGTGAAGATGTGACAAGAGCGGATAAAACCGTGTCGGGGAACAAATGAAGCACGAGTGGAGCGTTGGGGTTCCGTTCCGTATCGCGGATTCGCCTCAGCAGATAGTCGCTGTTCAGGGTGGCGACACGATAGCGGAGCTCCGGGGTGCTATCTTCGAAGCGGGGCACTTCTGCCGGATCCAGCAGATCCACATCCACTGACTGGATGAATTCATCATTGTCGTTGAACGTGACGCCTTCCGCGTTTGTGTCGATCTGCGCATCGGCGTCGCCGTCGTTCTGCGCCAGCACTGGGCCGGAACTGGCCAAACAACCGACAAGTAATCCTGCAATCGCAATACTCTTCACGTGTTCAGTCCAGCTGTTCGGGAGATCAGTGTACCTCGACAAACCGCGCCAGCCCCGCCCCTGGCGATTGCACGACGCGGCGAGCGTTCGTGCAACAGGCATGGGCGGGGCTGGCAGGCCGCCGAATTGTCAACACTCAGACTAGAATCGCACTTGCAGACTGGCGCCGACAACACGAGGGTTCGGCTTAAGGCGGATGCCGCTCGCGCCAAAGTTCTCCTGGGTGCCCGTGTAGTATTCCTCGTCCAGCAGGTTCTCGGCGTAGACGCCGATTGAGAAACGTTCCCTGTCCAGGCCGGCGCGCAGGTTGACCAGGTTGTAGTCAGGGCTGCGAAACGGAAACTCGCCATAGGGCAGGTTGCGCACCACGCCGGCATTTGGCGACGGTCCCTGAGTCTGCAGCACGGTGAGCCCCTCGACGTCGGAGTACTGGCCGTCGCGATGGATGGCTTCCGCCCGCACCCAGTAGTCGCCGCCCGGCATGCTCCAGCGATACTCTCCGAACACGTTCCAGGTCAGTTCGGGCGCCTTGGGCAACGGGCGACCCTGCAGGTCCACGACAAAGCCACCGGTAATCTCGGCGGTGGAAGCGCTAGTGATTTCTGTATCAAGCAGGCCGAGCGCTCCGCCAAGCGTCAGGTTTGCGGTGGGCCGACCCTGCACCTCGAGCTCCAGGCCCTGCGCCCGCGCGCTTTCAACGTTGATTGTCTGTTCGAAATTCGAGGACAGGTCGCCCGGCGTCAGAAAGCGAAACGCTTCGAGCTGCAGGTCGCTCCACTCGAGACGGAAAACCGAGGCGTTCACCTGCAGGCGACGGTCGAACCACTCGGACTTGATGCCGGCCTCGTAGTTCCACAACGTTTCCTCGTCGAAGGCCAGCGAAAAGGCCGGCTCCCCGGCGGCGTTCGTGTTGTTGCCCACGCTGTTGCCGCCGGCCTTGTAGCCCTGCGACACCGTCGTGAACAGCGTTACCTGGTCATTCATCTGCCATTTGACGCCCACCCGGGGCGAGAAATTACTGAAGGAGGACTGTGCGTTGGATGCAGGCCGTTCATAGTTGATGAAGCTTGCGAAGAAGCCCGCGGGGTCATCAGCCGGATTGGGTGCATCCGGTCCGGGGGCGATGCCGTTGGCGGCAAGGCTGTTGCTGACTCTATCGCGCGTATAGCGACCGCCGGCAAAAAGGTCGAGGCTGTCAGTTACGTGCCAGGTCAGGTCACCGAAGAGCGCGTTGCTCTCCACCCGGAAATCCTTGGCGTTCTTCAGCAAGCCAAGGTCCTGCGGAAACGGCGGCAACAGGCTCACGCCGTTGAATTCACCAGACGGATCAGTCGATACCGCAACGTTGTTGGACTGCTGCTGCCTGTCGCGGGCCGACAGGAAGCCGGCTACCCAGTCGAAGCGTTCGCCGGTTTTCTCCAGGCGCAGCTCCGTGCTCCAGGACTGGCCGTCATAGTCGTTGTCTCGATACAGCGCATCCAGACCACCGATAAGATCGTTGTCGAAGAAACGCTGCTGCTCGGCATCCACGATGCCGCCGATGGCTTTGAGCACAAGCTCGTCTGAAAGGCGATGTTCGACATTGGCGACAAAAACCGTGGAGCGCAGATCGTTGCGCTCGTCGAGGTCGTGGCTGAGCAGCGAACGATTGTCAGGCCAAAAACCTGTACCCGGATCCAGCGCGTCGCTGATCCCGAAGCTGTCGGCGGTGTCGAGATCGAGCACTCCTGAAGGCACGTTCTCGTCATGGCCCTGCTGCTCATCGGAATGCAGCAGCGTGAACTTGACCAGCGTTGCGTCGCCGGGCTCCCAGATCGCCTTGATGCGCCCCATCAGCCACTGGTGGCCACTGTCGTCAGTGCCGCTCTCATTGATGTTGCGAACACGCCCGGTGCTGTCCTCGTACATCACCACACCGCGTGCTTTGAAGCGCTCGCCGAGCGGCACGTTGAGCATTCCAGTCAGCGTATGCGCATCGCCCGCTCCGGTGAACTGCCGGGAATCCACGCGCACGTTGCCCTCAACGCTGTCGACCGGATCGCGCGTCGTAAGGTTCAATGCGCCTCCGAGGGAGTTTCGGCCAAAGTAGGTGCCCTGTGGTCCGCGCAGCACTTCGACACTTGCCATGTCCGGCAGAAACGGGTTGGCGACCTGGTTCGGCACCGAGGCGATGCTGAACTCGTCCAGGTAAATGCCCACCGAATTGATGAACGCGTTCTCGCCTGACACCAGGTTGTTGATGCCGCGAATCGAGATACCGAGTCCGCGACTGCCCGCCTGGCCATCCTCGGTAAAGCTGACGTTTGGCGTGCGCGCCAGGTAGTCGGTGCTGCCGCGAATGTTGGTGCGCTCGATGGTTTCTCCGGAAAAGGCCGTTACGCTGACTGGCACTTCCTTCAGATTCTGCTCACGGCGCTGCGCCCTGACTACCACCTCCTCGAGCTGCGCGCTGGCCTCGACCGCGTGTGCAGGCTTCAGTGCGGGCAGTATCGCCACCAGCACCAACAGGGCGCCGGCAAGCGGCCATGCCAGAGCTTGTCCTATCCGCACTAATCGGGTGTCCGTCGGCGGACTGGTGGACTTCGGTCCGTTTGTGTCCATTGTTAATTCTCCTTGGCTCATTTGTCGTGGATCGGCGGTGCCCCGTCAGCTGCGGGACACCGGCGGCTGATCAGACATGCGCACAACGCCCGCAAGGTGGCTCACTTAAGGCAAGGAGAATTTTTTCGGGAAGCGGAAGGTGCCGCCTGGAAGGGTTAGTCCGCGCTCATTCGCTCGTAGAGCCAGGCGCGCGCGTAGACCCAGTCGCGCTTGGCGGTGGCAGGTGAGATTTCGAGCAGCTGTGCCGTTTGTTGAATACTGGCGCCGGCAAAATACCGAAGCCTCACCAGCTTGCCAAGGCGCGGGTGGGCGTCGTCGAGTTCGGCGAGCGCGGCGTCTAGCGCCAGCAGGTCCACGTTGGTGTCCTCTGCCGCCACCGAGATTTCACTGAACGTCACACGTACAGCGTCCCCGCCGCGCTTCTGTGCGGCACGTTTGCGGGCGTGTTCGATAAGAATGCGGCGCATGGCTTCCGCAGCTGCGCCGAAAAAGTGCGCCCGGTTCTGCCACGGAACCCCGCTGCCCGCCAATCGCAGGTAGACCTCGTTGACCAATACCGTGGGTTGCAATGTGTGCCCCTGGCGCTCGGCCGACATTTTGCTGCGCGCGAGACTGCGCAGCTCATCGTAGATGTGCTCCATCAGCTCCGCCTGCGCCTCGGCGCTACCGGCGTTCACCGCTTCCAGCAGGCGTGTTACGTGGGAGTCGGACACGTTCGGGCTCAGTCCTTGGCTACCAGCAGACTGCGGTATTGGCTCGCCTGCTGCATTCTGCCCTGTGCCTCAAACAGGCCGGCCAGCGTTTCGAGCAACCGGTTTCGGACCCACCTCGCTTCGGGGCCAAGGGTCGCCGTCTCGTCGCCGATCGCCTTGTGCGCGCGCAGCAGCAGCGCCTCGGCAGACTCGGCCTGCCCCACGGCGGCCTGCTGCTCGGCCAGGAACACCCGAAAGCGGGCAAGGTGCAGGTCATCAGCGGGAAGCTGTTCGGCGCCCCTCTCCACGGCGCGCTCAAGGTGGTCGCGCGCCTCTGGTTTGGCCTGCAGCCAGAGAACCCTGCCAAGTTCCGCTTCGGTGATCAGCGTTTCAAGGTGATCGGGGCCAAGCACCGCCTGTCGCGCAGCGAGCGTCTGCTGTAACAGTTGCTCGCCGGCGGCATAGTCGCCGGCCGTGGCGACGGCGCTGCCCAGCCGGTGCCGGGCGAGCAGCGTGCGTGGATGGTCCGGGCCGAGGGAGCGGCTGCCGGCATCGACTGCCTCACCCAGCAGCCGCAGCGCCTCCTCGTTGCGGCCGGTCAGCTTGTAGAGTTCGCCCAGCACAATCTTCGAAATGATAGTTCCGGGATGATCGAGGCCAAGGAGCCTTTCCCGGCCGGACACTGCCGTGTTCAGCAGCGTAGTCGCTTCCTCAACGTGCCCGGACTTGTACAGGGTTGTACCCAGGTTGTGCATGGTGCTGAGTACTCGCGGGTCGTTCTCACCCACCATTGCTGTCTCAATCGCGAGCAGCTCGCGAAGCACGGCGACAGCCTCGGGGTGGCGATGCTGAAAGTTGTAGATGATAGCCAGGTTGGAGGCGGAGCTCAGCGTTTGCCAATGCCGCTCGCCCAACACCTCCCGGCGCCCCTGGAGCGCTTTTTCGAACAACGCCTCGGCTTCCTCGTGCCGGGCCTGGCGCTGCAGGACCCGCCCTAACTCATGCATTGCGTCGAGGCGGTCGGGATGCAACGCCGGCAGATGATCTTCCACCAGCGCAAGGCGCCGGCGCAGGTGCCGCTCGGCCTCGTCAAACCTGCCCAGCGCGCGGTACGTTTCTCCGATTGTTCCCAGCAGCCGCGCCTCGGTCAGCGGTGCACCGTCGAACTTGTCATCGATGGTGCGCGCCGCTTCGTCGAGCACCACGCGTACCGGTACGTCACGGCCCTGCCGCTCAGGATCGACCGCTGCCAGCATGTCGGTGAAAAAGCCGGTGACCGACTCGGCCTCGAGCCGCGCCTGCTCTGCCGCATCGCGCTCACGGCTGGCCTGCAACAGGCCGGCGGTCGCCGCCAGCATACCGCCGACAAGTGCTATGAACACCACCGCCGCGGCGGAAAAGGCGGTGCGATGACGGCGCACGAACTTTCGCGCGCGGTAGACGAAGCTGTCCCGGGCAGCAGTGACCGGCCGGCCGGCGAGGTGGTTCTCAATGTCTTCGGCCATGCCCAGCGCAGTCTGGTAGCGCCTTGCCGGATTCTTGGCCAGCGCCTTTAGCACGATCCACTCGAGCTCGCCCTGGAGCCTGGAACGCAGCGCTGTCACGGTGGCTGCCCGATTGTTGGCGCACTGCTCGGCTGCGGCGCCAAGTGCTGTCAGCCGCGCGCTGGGCGTAGCCGGATCGACCGTTCGGATGATGCGTTGCAGGTCGCCGTACGCGCCCTCTGTGCCATCGAGCTCGGCGATGGGCCTTGCGCCAACCAGCAGCTCGTAAAGCACCGCCCCAAGCGAATACACGTCGGAACGCGTGTCGATGTCGAGCCCACTCATCTCCGCCTGCTCCGGGCTCATATAGGCCGGCGTGCCGATTAACAGGCCAAAGCGTGTGTGCATGGTCAGCTCACTGAGGCGCTGATGGGTAGCCTTGGCGACGCCAAAGTCGATGATGCGCGGCGCCGGCTCGCCGTCCTCTTCGAGCACCAGGATATTGCTGGGCTTTAAGTCGCGATGAATAACGCCTTTCTGGTGGGCGTGCTGCACAGCGCGGCAAACCTGGCAAAACAGCCGCAGGCGTGCCTCGTGCTCACCGACTATTGCGACAAGCTGCGTCTTAGCATCGAGGC
>JBCAXP010000036.1:0-19932 GCA_038533995.1 Pseudomonadota bacterium | reverse complement strand
TTCCGTTGAGCACAAAGCCCGCGCTGCCATCGCCAGCCGCCAGGCTCGACAGCTCGAACTCAGCTGGGAATAATCCTGCAGATGCTGGAGTAGCTATGCTTCCGACGGAAAGTGCAAGCAAGCCCAGCCTTGCCGTTGCAAGGGGCGGCGCAAGGGCCTTCCGAACGCCTGCAGCAACTGAGTTCTGGGCGCGCGCCCTCTTCGTCCTGTCCTGGCTTCTTCCGCGTCCCATCGTGCCATCCTCCGGCTGTTGGCGTGTTGTTTTTCTACGTTCGCCCTTGGGAGAAGAGTATAAGAAAACTGCGAGGAGTAAAAACGGATTTCTGGAACTATCAAAGCCGCAGGAAAACCCTGCGACAACCCACGATCTGCACGCGCTATGCGGCCGTACTGACCGGCCGCCAGGAGAGCAGCAAAGCCAGCCCGAGCAGGCTGGTGGCAAGATAGAGAAGCGCGGACACGCCGTGCAGTGCGGCGAACTCGCGAGTGCCGCGCACCGCCTCCGCCAGCACTGGCCCGACTACCCACTCGCTGACAACGACCAGGGCCAACATCAGCGCCACCAACCAGGCGCACCGAGTCGTGGCTTCACGGCTGCCCTTGCCCGCCCACAGTAGAGCGAGCAGCAGGACGCCGCAAACGACGCTGATCCGGGTTTCAATGTGGAACAGGTTGCCCGCGATACTGCCGGCGAGAGAGCGATCGTCAAGGGTGGCGAAAAGCGCTGGTGCGACCACGTAGCCGATGGTCCACAGGCTACCGATCCAGACAGTAAGAAGGACTCGGGCGGCGCCGTTGTGAAGACGCACAGCCCAGGGCTCGCGGGCGCGATCAGCCGCGCCGCTCGACGCCATCAAACGTACAGCACCTCGACAATCTCGTAGCTGGTTTCGCCGCCAGGCGCGACGACGGTAACGACGTCACCCTCTGACTTGCCAATCAGGGCACGCGCAATCGGCGAGCTGACTGAAATACGGCCAGCCTTGATGTCGGCTTCATCGTCGCCAACGATCTGGTAGGTCACCTCGTCACCCGTATCTTCATCGGCCAGGTTGACGGTGGTCCCGAACACGATTCGTCCGCCCGGATTCAGGGTGGTGACATCAATAACCTGGGCATTCGACAGCACGCCCTCAATCTGCTTGATGCGGCCTTCCGCGAAGCTCTGCTGCTCGCGCGCAGCGTGGTACTCGGCGTTCTCCTTAAGATCGCCGTGCTCTCGGGCCTCGGCAATCGCCTGGATAATGCGCGGCCGATCGACCGTTTTCAGTTGCTTCAATTCCTCGCGCAGCATGTCCGCGCCGCGCAGTGTCAGTGGCACTTTGCTCATGCCCTATTCTCCTCATGAAGGTGCTGCAGGCAGTTGACGTCCATATCATCAAGATAGTCCATTGCCTGGCAGGTTGCCCGCGCTGCGGAGATTGTCGTGTAGTACGTCACCTCGCCGCGAACCGCCTCTCGCCGAATCGAGTGTGACTCGCGAATGGCCTGCTTGCCTTCTGTCGTGTTCACAATCAGGTGGATATCACCGTTCTTGATAACGTCCACGATATGCGGACGCCCGTCGCGCACCTTGTTGATCTTGCTGCACGGTACGCCGGCCTCGACAAGCGCGGCGCACGTGCCCGCGGTAGCCATGATCGAAAAGCCGCGCGTGGCCAGCAGGCGGGCAAGCTCGATGGCCTGCGGCTTGTCCCGGTCGCGCACGCTCAGGAGCGCCGTGCCGCTGGTCGGCAGCACGACGCCCGAGGCGAGCTGCGCCTTGGCGTAGGCCTCGCCGAAGGTCGCGCCCGTACCCATGACTTCGCCGGTGGACTTCATCTCCGGCCCCAGGATGGGGTCCGCGCCGGGAAACTTGCCAAACGGGAAAGCCGATTCCTTCACGGAGTAGAACTTCGGCACGATGCCCTCCGTGATGCCCTGCTCGCGCAGGCTTTTTCCCGCCATCACCAGCGCCGCGATCTTTGCCAGCGGCAGGCCGGTGGCCTTGGAAACAAACGGCACCGTGCGCGACGCGCGGGGATTGACTTCCAGCACGTACACGTCGTCGCCCTGGATCGCAAACTGGATGTTCATGAGGCCGACCACGTTCAGGCCAAACGCAAGTTGGCGCGTCTGATCGCGCAGGCGTTCCTGCAGCTCCTCGCTCAAGCCGGCCGGCGGCAGGCTGCAGCCGCTGTCGCCCGAGTGCACGCCCGCCTGTTCGATGTGCTCCATGATGCCGCCGATCATCACGTCTTCGCCGTCGCAGATGGCATCGACATCGACCTCGACCGCCATGTCCAGGAAGCGATCAAGCAACACCGGGCTGTCGTTGGATACCTTGACCGCGCTCTCCATGTACTCCAGGAGATCCGGCCCCGAGAACACGACTTCCATGGCGCGCCCACCGAGCACGTAGGAAGGCCGCACTACAAGCGGGTAACCCACTTCGGCGGCCGCGGCCTCGGCGCTCTCAATGTCGCGAACGGTGCCGTTGGCCGGCTGGCGAAGTTCCAGCTTGTGGATGAGTTGCTGGAAGCGCTCCCGATCTTCCGCGAGATCGATGGCTTCCGGCGTCGTGCCGATGATGGGCGCGTTCGCAGCTTCCAGCGCTCGTGCAAGCTTGAGGGGCGTCTGTCCGCCGTACTGCACGATGACGCCTTCGGGCTTCTCAAGATCGATGACCTCTAGCACGTCTTCGAGCGTGAGCGGTTCGAAGTACAGCCGGTCCGACGTGTCCCAGTCGGTGGACACGGTCTCCGGGTTGCAGTTGACCATGATGGTCTCGAAGCCGTCGTCGCGAAGCGACAGTGCAGCGTGAACGCAGCAGTAGTCGAACTCGATGCCCTGGCCGATGCGGTTGGGACCGCCGCCCAGGATCATGATCTTGCGGCGATCCGTTGGCGTTGCCTCGCACTCGTCGTCGTAAGACGAATACAGGTACGCGGTTGGTGTGCTGAACTCGGCCGCGCAGCTGTCGACGTGCTTGTACACGGGACGCACGCCGTGGTCATGCCGCAGTTGCCGTATGGCCGTTTCGGGCTCACCGGTTAGCGCAGCAAGGCGGGCATCGGCAAAACCGCATCGCTTGTAGCGGCGAAGCGTCGCCGCGTCGAGCATGGCAACGCCACCCTTGCCAAGATCGGCCTCCATTTCCAGCAGCTCGACAATCTGATCGACGAACCACGGGTCAATGCGCGTGAGGTCCTGGATGTCGTCGGCTGAAAGGCCGGCCCGGTACGCGTCGCCGATGTACCACAGGCGATGCGACCCCGGCGCCTGCAGCTCGTGGCGAATGGTGCGCAGATTGTCCTCGCGCGCAGGCTCCTCGACCATTTCGTCGAAGCCGCACACGTCGGTTTCCAGGCCGCGCATCGCCTTTTGCAGGGATTCCTGGAAGGTACGACCCATGGCCATGACTTCGCCAACGGATTTCATTTGCGTCGTCAGGCGGTCGTTGGCGTTCGGAAATTTCTCGAACGTGAAGCGCGGAATTTTTACCACGACGTAGTCGATCGTGGGCTCGAACGACGCGGGTGTCTTGCTGCCCGTGATCTCGTTGCTGAGCTCGTCCAGCGTGTAGCCCACCGCGAGCTTGGCCGCCACGCGTGCAATGGGGAAACCCGTGGCCTTTGACGCCAACGCCGAGGAGCGGGACACGCGCGGGTTCATCTCGATGACGAGCATGCGTCCGTCCTCGGGATTGACCGCGAACTGCACGTTGGAACCGCCGGTTTCCACGCCGATTTTACGAAGGATGGCGAGCGACGCATCGCGCAGGCGCTGGAACTCCTTGTCGGTGAGCGTTTGCGAAGGCGCAACCGTTATCGAGTCGCCGGTGTGCACGCCCATCGGGTCGAGGTTTTCGATGGTGCAAACGATGATGCAGTTGTCGGCGCTGTCCCGAACCACCTCGGTTTCGAATTCCTTCCAGCCCAGCACCGAAACCTCGAGAAGCACTTCGGTCGTGGGCGAAAGGTGCAAGCCCCGCTTCACGATAGTCTCGAATTCCTGCCTGTTGTAGGCAATGCCGCCCCCGCTTCCGCCGAGCGTGAAGGAGGGTCGGATAATGGTCGGGAAGCCGAGCGACGGCTGAATTTCGAGCGCCTGCTCCAGCGTGTGTGCGACCTGGGACCGGGGCGATTCAAGACCAATCTCGGTCATGGCCTGGCGAAACTTCTCGCGGTCTTCCGCCATGTCGATCGCTTCGCGCTTGGCCGCGATCATCTCCACGCCGTATTTTTCCAGCACGCCTTCGCGGTCCAGATCGAGCGCGCAGTTGAGGCCGGTCTGGCCGCCCATGGTGGGCAGCAGCG
Source organism: Pseudomonadota bacterium (assembly GCA_038533995.1). GTDB lineage: Bacteria > Pseudomonadota > Gammaproteobacteria > Steroidobacterales > JBCAXP01 > JBCAXP01. The sequence goes on along the minus strand of JBCAXP010000036.1, from coordinate 15,634 downwards.
CGTCAGGCCGCTCCTTCTCGATGATGCGCGCAACGTTTTTCCAGACCACCGGCTCAATGTAAATGGCGTCTGCCATCTCGGGGTCCGTCATGATGGTGGCCGGATTCGAGTTCACCAGGATGACCCGGTAGCCCTCTTCCCGCAGCGCCTTGCAGGCCTGGGCGCCGCTGTAGTCGAACTCGCACGCCTGGCCGATAACGATCGGTCCGGCGCCGATAATCAGGATGCTCTCGATGTCCGTTCTTTTCGGCATTAGCGCGCCACCTCCGTCCGCTGGTCCATCTGCTGCACGAAGCGTTCGAACAGCGGTCGAATGTCGTGCGGCCCGGGACTTGCCTCGGGGTGCCCCTGGAAGCCGAACGCCGGCAACTCCGTGTGAGCAACGCCCTGCAGGCTGCCGTCGAACAGCGAGCGGTGCGTCGGCGTGAGATTGGCCGGCAGGCTGGCCTCGTCAATGGCGAAGCCGTGGTTCTGGCTGGTGATGAAAACGCGACCGCTTTCGAGGTCCTGCACCGGGTGGTTCGCGCCGTGGTGGCCGAACTTCATTTTGAGGCTGCGCGCGCCGCAGGCAAGGCCGAGGAGCTGGTGTCCAAGGCAAATGCCGAACAGCGGGATGCGGTGCTCGAGAAACGTAGTAATCGCCGAGATGGCGTAGTCGCAAGGCTCGGGATCGCCCGGCCCGTTACTCAGGAAAATGCCGTCAGGCTTGAGCGCCAGCGCGTCTTCGGCTGGCGTCATGGCGGGCACCACCGTTACCCGGCAGCCGGCCGACACCAGGAGGCGCAGAATGTTGTGCTTGACGCCGAAGTCGTAGGCCACCACGTGGAAACGCGGGTCGGCGGACTTGCCGTTTTCGTCGCCTTCAAGGTCTTGTGAATGCTGCCAGCGGCTGTCACCCCACTCGCTCACCTCGCTGCGGGTTACCACCCGCGCCAGGTCCATGCCGCCAAGGCCAGGAAAATCGCGCGCGGCCGCCAGGGCGCGTGCCTCGGCGTCCTGCACTTCCGCCGGGTCAAAGCCGGAGACGATGCAGCCGGCCTGTGCGCCCTTGTCGCGCAGAATGCGGGTGAGCTTGCGGGTATCGATGCCGGCGATGGCAACCACGTTGCGTTCGGCCAGGTACTCTCCGAGCGGCTGCGTTGCCCGGTAGTTGCTGTGGCGCCTCGGTACGTCCTTGACGATGAGGCCCGCTGCCTGCACGTTGCCCGACTCGGCGTCCTGGTCGTTCACGCCAACGTTGCCGATGTGTGGATAGGTCAGTGTGACGATCTGTCTGCAGTAGGAGGGGTCTGTCAGAATTTCCTGGTAGCCGGTCATCGCGGTGTTGAACACCACTTCACCGCAGGCCTGACCGGCGGCCCCAACCGCCTCGCCGTGGAAAATAGTACCGTCTTCCAGCGCAAGCAATGCCACCTGATCTCCCCCCAAAGATACACAGCCGAGCCACACAGCGCTCAAAAGCGTGCAGGTGATACGAAAAGCGGGATGGGTGCGTCAGCAACCCTTCCCGCTAGGTTCGGACTATTGTACGCGAGCGCTGATCGGGGGTCTACGACAGACCAAGCACCTGCTGCATGGTGTAGCGACCCGGTTTTCGTCCTGCAATCCAGCGTGCTGCGCGCAAGGCGCCGTCCGCAAACACGCGCCGGTCGGTAGCTCGGTGTTTCAGTTCTACACACTCGAAATTCCCGAGGAAACTGACCGTATGCTCGCCGACGACGCCCCCACCGCGCTGCGCGGTAAAGCCGATTGCACCCGGAACCTCGCCGCGCATGCGTCCGTCTGCGCCATCCTGCCGAACGTCATCCAGCCGACGCCCGCGAGCGCTGGCAATCGCCTCGCCAAGGCTGAGCGCCGTACCCGATGGCGCGTCGCGCTTGTCGCGGTGATGAACGTCCAGCACTTCGGCATCCCACGCGGCCTCATCCAGCGCCGCTGCGGCGCGCCCTGCCAGGTGCATCAGCAGATGCGCCCCCGCGCTCATGTTGGTGGCGTGAAGAACGGGAATCGACTGTGCGGCGACGTCCAGCGCAGCGACAAGCGTCGGCGTCAGTCCGGTTACGCCGGTCACGAGCGCGCACTGTGCACGCTCGCAGGCGGCTGCCACTCGGGCGGTGGCTTCGGGCAGCGTGAAATCTATCGCAACCCGGGCGCCGGCAAGCGCCTCGTCAAGATCAGTGCTGACGACCGCAGTGTCCCCTAGCGGCAACCCGCTGAGGCCTTCGGTGTCGCGGCACCAGCCGCCGCTAAACTGCAGCTCTGTCGTCGTGGACGCGAGCACTGAAACCACGGCCTGACCCATCCGACCGCCGAGGCCAAGCACTGCTACCGGTATCGACGCTTTCATGGTGTCACTCATCGCAGCCGCGGAACAAACACGCATATCGACGCTTTCACGGTGTCATTCACTGCGGTCTCAGGACCGCATGTCGTCAAAGAAATCCTTGACGCCGTCGAGCCAGCTTCGGGTGCGCGGGCTGTGCCGCTCCGGGCTCTCGCTCATCGACTCCTCGAACTGGCGCAGCAGCGCCTTTTGCTCTCGGTTGAGCTTGACCGGGGTTTCCACCACGGTGCGGCAGAACAGGTCGCCCACGGGACCGCCGCGCACCGGCCGCACGCCCTTGCCGCGCAGGCGGAACACCTTGCCGGACTGGGTTTCGGCAGGCACCTTGAGATTGACCTCGCCGTCGAGCGTCGGCACCTCCACACTGCCGCCAAGCACGGCCGTGCCGTAGCTGATGGGAATCTCGCACGTCAGGTCGGCGCCGTCCCGCTGGAACAGCGCGTGCGGCAGCACGTTGATCTCCACGTACAGGTCGCCTGGTGGGCCACCGTTGCGGCCGGCCTCGCCTTCTCCGCCCAGTCGAATGCGATCGCCGGTGTCCACACCGGCCGGCACCTTGACGGCCAGCGTGCGGGTTTTCTCGAGGCGCCCCTGCCCGTGGCAGTTATCGCAGGGATCCGTGATGATCGTACCCTTGCCGCGGCACCGCGGGCAGGTTTGCTGCACGGCGAAGAAGCCCTGCTGCATGCGCACCTGGCCATGGCCGCCACAGGTGTCGCACACCTTCGGCTGGGAACCAGGCTTGCTGCCACTGCCATCGCACACCTCGCACTCCACGAGCGTGGGAATGTCGATGGTCACGGAGTCGCCGCGAACCGCGCGCTCAAGTTCGAGGTCGAGCTGGTAGCGCAGGTCTGCGCCGCGAAACACCTGCGAGCGGCCGCGCCGGCCACCGCCGAAAATGTCGCCGAACACATCGCCGAAGATGTCGCCGAACGGGTCGCCACCACCGCCCGCACCGTGGGCGGTCCGGTCGAGGCCTTCGTGGCCATACTGGTCGTACACGGCGCGCTTGTCCGAATTGTTCAGGACCTCGTAAGCCTCCTTGGCTTCCTTGAACATCGCCTCGGCGTTGGCGTCATCCGGATTGCGATCCGGGTGATGCTTCATTGCCAGGCGCCGGTAGGCTTTTTTCAGCGTGGCCGCGTCGGCATCACGCGACACCCCCAGCACTTCGTAGTAGTCCCGTTTGGACATTCAATCACCTTATTGAATCGCACAAATTATTCCGTGCGATAAACGCACAGCAGCCCGGGCCGGTTTTCACCGGACCGGGCATGCCAGGAAAAGTACTTCGTTTGCCGGTACCCCGGCGTTGCCGGGGCATCAGTGGCAAGAGTCAGTTACTTGTCCTTAACTTCCTCGAACTCAGCGTCGACCACGTCGTCCTGCGAGTCGCCACCGGCGGCATCGCCGGCGCCCGCACCCGCCTCCGGACCGGCACCCTCCTGGGCTGCCTCTTCGGAGTAGACACGCTGCGCGAGAGTGCCGGACAGTTCAGCCAGCGCGGCCGCCTTGGCCTCGATGGTCTCTTCACTGTCGCCATCCAGCGCTTCCTTCAGGTCGTTTACCGCAGCCTCGATGCTGGCGCGCTCTTCCGGCTGCACCTTGTCGCCCAGGTCCTTGAGCGTCTTCTCGGTGCTGTGAAGCAGTGCGTCTGCCTGGTTGCGGGCATCCACCATCTCGCGGAACTTGCGGTCTTCCTCGGCGTGGGACTCGGCGTCCGCCACCATCCGGTCGATCTCATCGTCGGCGAGGCCGCTGGAGGCCTTGATGACGATCTTCTGTTCCTTGCCGGTGGCCTTGTCCTTCGCGGACACGTGCAGGATGCCGTTCGCGTCGATGTCGAACGTCACCTCCACCTGCGGCACGCCACGTGGCGCCGGCGGAAGGTCGGTGAGATCGAATTTGCCCAGCGACTTGTTGTCGGCGGAGCGCTCGCGCTCACCCTGCAGCACGTGAATGGTCACGGCAGTCTGGTTGTCATCGGCGGTCGAGAACGTCTGGTTTTCCTTCGTCGGAATCGTGGTGTTCTTGTCGATAAGTCGCGTCATCACGCCACCCAGGGTCTCGATACCCAGCGATAGCGGGGTCACGTCCAGCAGCAGCACGTCCTTGACGTCACCGGCCAGCACGCCGCCCTGGATCGCGGCGCCCACCGCGACGGCTTCGTCGGGGTTAACGTCACGGCGCGGCTCCATGCCGAAGAAGTCCTGCACGGCCTCGTTCACCTTGGGCATGCGGGTCTGGCCACCAACGAGAATTACGTCGTTGATGTCGCGCACCGACAGGCCGGCGTCCTTGAGTGCAATTTTGCAGGGCTCGATGGTGCGGGCAACGAGGTCCTCGACCAGCGACTCCAGCTTGGCGCGCGTCAGCTTGATGCTGAGGTGCTTGGGACCGGAGGCATCCGCCGTGATGTACGGCAGGTTGACTTCCGTCTGCTGCGACGAAGACAGCTCGATTTTTGCCTTTTCGGCCGCTTCCTTCAGGCGCTGCATGGCCATCGGGTCGCGCTTGATGTCGACGCCGCTTTCCTTCTCGAACTCGCTCGTGAGGTAGTCGATGATGCGCAGGTCAAAGTCTTCGCCGCCGAGGAACGTGTCGCCGTTTGTGGCCAGCACTTCGAACTGGTGCTCACCGTCGATTTCCGCCACTTCGATGATCGAGATGTCGAACGTACCGCCGCCGAGGTCGTACACCGCCAGCTTGCGGTCACCGCGCTTTTTGTCCATGCCGTAGGCAAGGGCTGCCGCGGTGGGCTCGTTGATGATGCGCTTGACTTCGAGGCCGGCAATGCGGCCGGCGTCCTTGGTCGCCTGGCGCTGCGAGTCGTTGAAGTAGGCAGGCACGGTGATGACAGCCTCGGTGACGCTCTCACCCAGGTAGTCTTCCGCCGTCTTTTTCATCTTCATCAGAACGCGCGCCGAGATCTCCGGCGGCGCCATGTTCTTGTCGTTGGCCTCGACCCAGGCATCGCCGTTGTCGGCCTTGACGATCTTGTACGGCACCATGTCAACGTCTTTCTGCACGACCTTGTCGTCGAAGCGGCGACCGATCAGGCGCTTGACGGCGAACAGGGTGTTGGTCGGGTTGGTCACAGCCTGGCGCTTGGCCGGCTGGCCCACGAGCACCTCTTCGTCCTTGGTGAAGGCCACCACGGACGGCGTTGTGCGATCGCCCTCGCTGTTCTCGATGACCTTCGGGTTTCCACCTTCCATTACGGCAACGCAGGAGTTGGTGGTCCCCAGGTCAATGCCAATGATCTTGCTCATTGCGTGAATTCCTCTTGAAGCATTAAGTCTTCGTGTACGTTAAAAAGTTGGTTTATAAGGTGGGGCTGCGTTGCCCTATTTCAAGTCGCTGTGTTCAATTCTGTGGGCCAGAGCCGGACGTCCGGGAGGGCCTATTCCGCTGCCTTGGCGACGATCACTCGCGCGGGCCGCAGGAGCCTGCCGTTGATCTGGTAGCCCGTCTGCACCACCTGGAGCACCGTGTTGGGGGCCACGTTGGGTGCCTCGAGCATTGCCATGGCTTCGTGAAGTTCGGGGTTGAACGGCTGGTCGAGCGGCTGCACGGCTTCCACGCCAAACTTGGCGAGGGCCTGCTCCATCATCTTGAGGGTCATTTCGGTGCCCTCCACCAGCGATTCGACGCCGCTGCTCTCCTTGTCTGCGTTCTCCTTTGCGGCGGCCAGGCCCAGCTCCAGGCTGTCCTTCACGGTGAGCATTTCCGCGGCAAACTTCTCGTGACCGTATTTGCGGGCGTGCTCCAGGTCGCGCGTGCTGCGCTTGCGGAGGTTGTCCAGTTCCGCCGCCGTGCGCATGTAGCGGGCCCAATTGTCCTCGGCCTGGCGCTTCAGTTCCCCGGCCGACGGCAGCGCCGTCTCGGCGGTCTCGTCTGCGGCCTCCTGCGAGGCTCCTGGCGCTGCTTGTGGGGCATCGGCTGCCTGGGACTCGGTGTCCCGGGTTGCCGTACTGTCGTTGTCGGTCATGCTCTGGCCTCCGCCTGAACGCGATGCGAATGTTTAAATTTCAATTAGTTACGCCCAGAAAAACGCCGACGGCATGCAAAGGCACACCGCCGGACGCTCGTGTCCGGACCCGTCTTGTTAACAGGATGTTGAGGCTAATCCCTTGAATTCAAGGCCGAGCTCAACAATTTTGCCGTGATATCGACGATGGGTATCACCCGGCTGTAGGCCATCCGAGTGGGGCCTATCACGCCGAGCACCCCGACCACGTCGTCGTCGATGGTATACGGAGCAGTCACCACGCTGCATTCGTCCAGCAGATCGTAGCCTGATTCCTCGCCGATGAAAATCTGCACGCCGTCGGCATCGAGGCTCTGATCGAGAAGCCCGAGAATGCCGCGCTGCTCGGCAAAGGCGTCGAACAGGCGCCTGAGCCGGTCAATATCTGACAATTCGGCGAAGTCCATCAGGTTGGTCTCGCCGGCAAACACCAGCCCCTCGGGCGGTGCCTTTTCCTCGGCGAAGGCCTGGTTGCCCATCGTGATAGCGTCGAGCATGACCTGGTTCATGTGCTCGCGCGTGTCCTGCATAGCGGCAACCAGCTCATCCCGCACTTCGACCACGGTGCGGCCGGCGAACTGCTCATTGAGATAGTTTGCAGCCCGGTCGAGCGCGGCCTGGTCCACGCGGTGCTCGAGGTTGATGATGCGGTTTTGCACCTCTTTCTCGTTAACGACGAGTATCGCGAGCACGCGGTTGTCAGACAGTCCGAGAAACTCGATACGCCGCAGCGACTGGTAGCGCGTCTTGGGCACGGTAACCAGGCCGGCGAGCTGCGTGAGGCCAGACAGCATACTGGATGCGCTGGAGACCAGTTCCTTTGAGGAACTGTCGTGGTCGACAAGCTCGGCACGAAGGCGTCGGACCTCGGTGCGCGTCAGCGGCTTAACCGACAGCAGCGTGTCTACAAAGCAGCGGTAGCCCTTTTGAGTGGGTACGCGGCCGGCGGAGGTATGCGGCGCGCAGACAAAACCCATGTCCTCGAGGTCCGCCATCACGTTGCGAATGGTGGCAGGGCTCAATGACAGGCCGCTGTCACGCGACAGCGTTCGCGAGCTCACGGGCTGGCCGTCGCGGATATAGCGTTCGATCATCACCCGCAGGAGATGCTGGGCGCGTTCGTTCAGCGTTACGCCGACGGTTTCGTTTGACGGTGTCCTCGCCATGACTCGCTGGATGGAAACAGTGAAATTCTGGGGCAAAAGAGTGCTATCGGCGTATCAAGCTGTCAAGCCACCGTCTTAACATAAGAGGAGGTTGGGTTTGCCGCCGCAAGCATGTTACAAAGCCGCTCATGGGTTCCAGCACCTCTACGTCATTCAAGGTTGTCGGGCTGATCGGCCGGCGCGGCGACGACCGCGTGGCCGATTCGGTGCGTGCACTGATCGACCACCTGGCGGCCAGGGGCCACGAAGTGCTCGTCGAGGAGCGTATCGGCAAGGAGCTGGACGTGTCCGACGTGGAACGCGTTACCGGCAGCGAGCTTGCGAGTCGGGCAAACCTTGCCATTGCCATTGGCGGCGACGGCACCATGCTGTACGCCGCCCGGGTTGCCGCCCTGCATGGCGTACCGCTGCTGGGCGTCAATCGCGGGCGGCTCGGCTTTCTTGCGGACATCAGCCCCGACGAGATGATTGCGCGCATCGACGAAGTGCTGGCCGGCGACTACGTGCAGGACGACCGCCTCATGGTGCAGGCCACCCTGACGCGGGCGTCCGGCGAGACCGTGCACGCCATCGGGCTGAACGACATCGTGGTCCAGAAGAGCGACATCGGGCGCATGCTGGAGTTTGAAACCCAGATGAACGGCCGCTTCGTCAACAACCATGGTGGCGACGGACTGATCGTGGCAACGCCGACCGGTTCCACAGCCTACGCGCTGTCAGGTGGGGGGCCTATTCTCGAACCGGGCCTCGGAGCCCTTGTGCTCGTGCCGATCTGCCCGCATACGCTGAGCGATCGCCCGGTGGTCGTAGATGCCGGCACCAACATACTCATGCGCGTGCTCGAACGCGACGAAAGCCAGGCGCAGCTCGTCGCCGACGGCCAGCTTGTCGCAGACATGGGGCCAAGCGACGAGCTGCACATCACCGCCGCCGACCAGCGGGCACGGCTGCTCCACCCGCACGGCTACGACTACTACAAAATACTGCGGTCGAAGCTCTCCTGGGGCCGCGGCAGCACCGGCCGTGTCCGTAAACCCTGAGGGCACCCGTGCTCACTGACATCCACATTCGCGACATGGCCACCATTGACGACGTGGAGCTGTCGTTCGACGGCGGCATGACGGCGATGACCGGCGAAACCGGCGCCGGTAAATCGATTCTCGTCGGCGCCCTTGGCCTGGCACTGGGCGACCGCGCCGACAGCGGCGTTGTGCGTGCCGACGCCAGGCGCGCGGAAATCACCGCCGTGTTCGACCTGTCGGAGCTGACCGAGGTCAACGCCTGGCTGGAAAGCCATGAGCTGGATGCCGACGGCGACTGCGTGCTGCGTCGGGTCGTGGCGAGAGAGGGCCGGTCGCGGGCCTGGATTAACGGCACCTCGGTGCCGCTCAGCCTGCTTCGCCAACTCGGCGGGCAGCTCGCCGACATCCACGGCCAGCACGAACACCAGTCGCTGCTTCGCGGGTCGATTCAGCGCGGTATCGTCGACAGCCTTGGCATCAACGGCAAGGCGCTGGAGGCCACCGCCGCCGCCTTTTCCGACTGGCGCGAAGCATGCGATGCACTGGAGAAACTCACCGGTAGCATCGCCGACCGCGAAGCGCGCATGGACTTTCTGAGCTTCCAGGTGCGCGAATTCGACGCGCTCGGCCTGGAGGATGGCGAGCTCGAAGCACTGGAGCAGGAGCAGCAGCGTTCATCCCACCAGGAGCGACTGCACCTGGGCGCGCAGGAGGCACTCGAACTCACGATGGAGCGGGAGCACGACGACGCGCTGACGCTCATCGGCCGCGCGGAGAAAGCGCTGGATGGTCTTCACGACATCGATACCGGCCTCGCCGAGCCCCGCGAGCTGATCGCGAGCGCAGGGATACAACTGTCCGAAGCCGGGAGCCAGCTTCGTCAGTACCTGGACACGCTCGAGGTCGATCCGGAGCGCGGCGCCTGGGTGGAGAACCGTATCGGCAGCGCCCACGCGCTCGCGCGCAAGCACCGCATTGATCCTGGCGAACTCATTGCCTGCGCCGACCGGCTCAGAGAGGAACTCGCCACGCTGCAGGACGCCGAGCAGCACGTCGCCCAGCTCCAGGCACGCATTGATGAGGCCAAGTCTCGCTACGAGGAGAAGGCCGCCGCGCTCACCCGCCGGCGCCGCAAGGCTGCCAAGGCGCTGACCACCGACGTAACTGCCGCCATCCAGGAACTGGGCCTTGCCGGTGGGCGCTTCGAGGTGAAAGTGCAACGGCCGGACGGCGTGAAACCATCGCGCGAAGGTCAGGACCGCGTGGAGTTTCTCGTGAGCGCCAACCCGGGCCAGCCGCCCGGGCCGCTTGGCAAAGTTGCTTCCGGTGGTGAGCTGTCGCGCATCAGTCTCGGCATCGAGGTGGTCGCCGCCCGGGCCATTCCGGTGCCGTGCATGGTGTTCGACGAGGTCGACACCGGCGTCGGCGGTGGCGTCGCCGAAATCGTCGGGCACCGCCTGCGCGCGCTTGGGCGAAGCCGCCAGGTGCTCTGCGTCACGCACCTGCCGCAGGTCGCAAGCCAGGCAAACACACACGTGCGTGTCGCAAAACTCACGGACGGCAAAACCACGCGCACGACGCTCTCGACGCTAACCGAGAACGAGCGCGTGGAGGAAGTTGCGCGGATGCTAGGCGGTGTAAAAATCACCAAGGCAACGCGTGAGCACGCCCGGGAGATGATGGCAGCGGGCAGCGACGGCTCGTAGGAGCGGCAGGATGCCGCTCCTACTGTTTCTTTCTGGGACAGTTGGGCCGTTTGCACAGGCCGTAGATGACCAGGGAGTGATCGGTGATCTCGAAGCCGGCGGCATCTGCAATCTCAAGCTGGCGCTTCTCGATCACCTCGTCCACGAACTCTTCGACGTGGCCGCAGTTCGCGCACACCACGTGGTCGTGGTGCTCGTCGTCCGCCAGTTCAAAGACCGAGTGGCCGCTCTCGAATTTGTGCCGAAGCACCAGCCCGGCAGTTTCGAACTGGGTCAGTACCCGGTACACGGTGGCAAGGCCAATGTCGTCACCCGAATCAAGCAGCGCCTTGTACATGTCTTCCGCACTCATATGCTTGGACTCGCCTTTTGCGAGAATCTCCAGAATTTTCAGTCGCGGCAGCGTTACTTTGAGGCCGGCTTTGCGTAAGTCTTTGCTTTCCAATGCGCTTCTCTAGTGTTTTTCGTCGCCTGCGAGAGTGGACGAGAATAGTGCGGATGAGGTGGTGACGAGTCGAACCGGGCTCTCGTCAGGTTGCGTGCCACCAGCCGAGTGCGCCATTATCTACCATTTATGTCAGACAGGCTAATTAAAGCGCGCAACTCGCGCCGCCTGAACAGGATCGCTACATCGCAATGAACAACGTACTTTCCCCTTTCCGGGGGTTCTTACTACTGGCCGCGCTGTGCCTCATTATGATGCAGGCTTGCAGACCGTACCGCATCAATATTCAGCAGGGTAACTACCTTGACGAGGAAACCATCGGGCAAGTTGAGCCCGGCATGACGCGCGCCCAGGTCAAATTTCTGCTTGGCACACCGCTCGTGGCGGACGCGTTCAACGAGGACCGCTGGGACTACATTTTTCACTACCGCCACGGCAAGTCGCAGAAGGTGGTGAGCAGCAACTTCGTCGTGTTCTTTGACGGCAATACCGTGGACTACACGCAGCGGCTCGACGACTCCACCTGATCCGGTTGGCCGCCGGTCTCCCGGGCCGACTGCTAGCGCTGTTTCTTCTCTTCGCTACCTGCCGCACGGCTGCGCCGCGCGGCTTTGGGGTCGGCAATCAGCGGCCGATAAATCTCCACCCGGTCGCCTGGCCGCAGCACGTGGTCGCCCTTCACTTTCCTGCCGAACACACCGAGGTCTGCGGTCGCCGGGTCCAGGCCGTCGAAGGCATCGGCAATGCCCGACAGCCTGACGGCCGCCCGAGCGGTCGTACCTGGTGGTACCTGCAGGCTAAGCAGCAGTTGTCGCGCCGGCAGGGCGTAGGCCACTTCTACCGTGATCGGCAGCCCCTCGCCAGCCACTGCGTTCAGGCCCCCGACAGGTTCAGCACGCCCACCGCGTTGAGCAGAATCAGCAGAACGGCAAGCGGCGCAACCAGGCGCGTGAGGGCGCGCCAGAGGCGGAAGCGGAAGCCGGTGCCAATGGCGAGTTCGTCAGCGCTGGAATTGCGGCACACTACCCAGCCGGCAAACACGGTGATCAACAGTCCACCCACCGGCAGCAGGATGTTGCTGGCCAGAAAATCGATGTTGTCGTAGAGGGTGCCGCGCAGAAAGGTAAAGTCGGACAGCGCGCTAAACGACAACACCGTCGCAATGCCCAACAGCCATACCAGCCCGCCAACGGTGAGCGCCGCGCGGACCCGCGAGAAGTGTCGTGCTTCAACCATCCAGGACACAGCGGGCTCGATAAGGCCGATGGACGAGGTCCACGCCGCAAACGTCAGCAGCGCGAAAAACAGCGCGCCAAATACTGCGCCGCCGGGCATGGCGCCAAACGCCAGTGGCATGGACTTGAACATCAGGCCTGCGCCCTCCGCCGGGCTCAGGCCGTTTGCAAAGACAAGCGGAAAAATAACGAGCCCCGCCACCAATGCGATGAGCGTGTCCACGATTACCACCGCGAGTGACGCGCTTGCGATTGACGAGTCTTCTGGCAGGTAGGCGCCGTAGGCCATCACCGCGCCCATGCCGATGCTTAGTGTGAAAAAGGCGTGGCCAAGGGCCACAAGCACGCTGTTGGGTGTGAGCTTGCTGAAGTCGCTCGCAAACATGAAACTGAAGCCTGCCTCAAAATCGCCGTGGCGCCAGCTGAACACCACCAGCACGAGCAAGAGGAGCATCAGCGCCGGCATCAGAATGCGTACCGCCTTCTCAAGGCCGCGCTGCACGCCGTTGGCCACAATGGCGACCGTCATACCGAGAAACGCGGTATACCACAGCAAAACGGACGGCCAGCTGCCGGTAAAGCTGCTGAACACTTCGGCCACGTCGGCGGCAGAGCTGCCCATGAAGACTCCGCTGACACTCTTGAAGATGTAAGCGAGTGCCCAGCCGGCAACGACGCTGTAGAAAGACAGGATGAGGCAGCCCGCGAGCGTCCCGCCAATGCCGATAATCTGCCACCACGCGTGCCCGGACTCTTCTTCGCCGACGAGCCGCATGGTGGTGATGGGGTTACGGCGGCCGCGTCGGCCGATCATAATTTCCGACATCATGATCGGCATGCCGATGGCGAAGACGCAAAACAGGTAGACAAGCACAAAGGCGCCGCCGCCGTTCTGGCCGGTGATGTACGGGAACTTCCAGATGTTGCCGAGGCCAACGGCCGAGCCGCTCACGGCGAGCACAAAGGCCATCCTGTTCGACCACAGGCCCTGCAGCGGCAATCGTTTTGCCATGAGTCTCAAGTTTCCCGTCGCAACAGCTGCGAAACCCGGCGGATTGTGCGGCAATTCGGCCCTTCTCTCAACCGCCGGGCCGCACTGGCCGGATCAACTTGCGGTATGATGCCGCTCCCCGGAAATTACACGCAACTCGGCACACTGGCATCATGGCAAAATCGGGCAAAAAAGGTGGTGGAAAAGCCGGCGCAAAGGCGCCGTCAGCTACCATCGCGCGCAACAAGAAAGCGCGGCACGATTATTTCATCGAGCGCACGTTCGAGGCCGGCCTCGTGCTGGAGGGCTGGGAAGTCAAGAGTCTCCGCGCCGGCAAGGCGCAGCTTACCGAGAGCTACGTGGTGATTCGCGACAACCAGGCGTGGCTGATGGGCACACTTATCACCCCGCTTCTGTCGGCCTCCACGCATGTGAACCCCGACCCCACGCGCACCCGCAAGCTGCTGCTCCACCGGGGCGAGCTCGACTCACTGATCGGTGCCGTCGAACGCAAGGGCAAGGCGCTGGTTGCGCTATCCCTGTACTGGAAGCGCGGGCGTGCAAAGCTCGAAATCGGCTTGGGCACGGGCAAGAAACAGCACGACAAGCGTGCGGCGGTCAAGGAACGTGACTGGCAACGCCAGAAGCAGCGCCTGATCAAAGGATAGGCAGCAAATACAGTTGCTTACGCAACTTTCCTCGACGCGGTACGGGCCGCGGCCTGCACTAATCCTTCGAACACAACGGCCCCGGGCCGCCGCTTCGGGCAGCGGTGAGGAGCCTGATCCGGTCGTCCTTTGGCGGCCTCATTGCGCTCAGCCCCTCCGGGCCGGTCATGGTCTCCTCGATGAGCTCACGCAGTTCGACCTTCCGGCCGTCTGCATAGTGGAGCGTATTAATGACCTGATCCTGCCGGAAGGCAAACAGGTCCTGGTCGCCCGGCGCATCCGGACTGGCCAGGAAGCGGGTCGTGACGGCGTGAATCTCATCCAGTTCCGTCAACGGCGTGTCCGCGACCTTCACATCCGTTGCGACGCCTTTCGCCGGATCGGCTTCGAACGACAATCCCGCGACCTGCAGCCAGGCACCAGACTCGCGACAGCTCACCGCATGATTGAGAGCATCCTGTAAATCGTCTGGCGCCAGCCTGAGCACCATCAGAGGATCGCTGTACTTGATGAGCTCTTCCAGGTGCCTGCGATCAAAGCTGGTGCCCGGCGCAAGGTTCTGGTTCAGGCGCAGGCCGCCGGAGTTCATCAACGCGACCATGGGCACGCCCTCCGGCGGCGGCGCAAGTTTCGTGGCCGTGGCCTGCATCACGTCGGTTACCCAGTCGCCGAGGTTGGTCTGCTCGCTGCGCACCATGATTTCCTCGCCGTAGACCTCCTGTTCCACGACAGCAAGCTCTTCGTCGAGGCAGGTGGCCGGCCGGCCAATCTCAGCGCAGTACTCAGTGGCGTGGCGGTCGAGCCACCACTGCGCCCGATTCTGCACAAACGTATCCGGCTGCACCGACGGAGACTGGAGCTCACGAAGGTCGCTGTCCACCACGACCGCCCCGTCGGCGGCGAACGTTACCGTCGTGACCCACGCGCTGACGGCATCCGAATCCGCCTTGAGCAACCGCCGGCCGTTCACCGTGCGGTCAATGCGATGGTGCTCGTGCCCACCGATCAAAAGATCCGGGCCGTCCGGGATCTCCAGCACCTTCACATCCAGGTCCACCGGCAGGTGGGTGAGCGCCACGACAAACTCCGCACCCTGCTGGCGAAGCGCTGCGCTGCGCTCCACGGCCGTGCGCCGCAGCTCGTCGGTCGACGCGGAGGCCTTGGCGTAGGCCACGCCCCCAAGCTCGAGCGTGAGACCAAAAATGCCGACGCGCACGCCTCCGCTGGTGACGATGGTGCTATCGATGACGTTGGGCATGGCAGACCGCCCGTCGGGCAGGTCGGCGAATTCGATGTTGGTACCGAGCCATCGGAAGGCGGACTGGTCCATGCGGTCGATAAAGCCCGGATAATCCTCCGCGCTGCGTTTGTCGAACTCGTGGTTACCAAACACGATGAACATTCGGTCGTCATAGCCCGGGTGCGCGCCATCCAGGTGGTTGAGAACGTCCACCATGTGCTCCCCGTCGAACACTCTGCTCGGCAGCGAGGGATACAACAGGTCGCCGCCGTGCATGAACAGGAGGTCGGGCCAGGTCTCCTCGAGCTCTGCGCGGAGTGTCCGCACCCGCGCCAGTCCACCCTGCCCTGACGGCAGACCCTCAACGCGGTACACATCATTAACTGACAGGATGGTGAAACTTCGGCTTTGTGGCTCGGGCGCGCTGGCGCAAGCGGCGAGCAAAACGGCGGCGGCACAGAAGGCGGCCCGGCGTGTGAAAATTTGTGCTCGAAGCAAGCGGCTCTCCCAGTGATGACGGCGATGGTTGGCGGTGCATTGTAGTCTGGGCCAGCGCCCTCGCGCAGCCCTTGAAATCGCGGGGCGTCGCCCCCACTGTCGTAACACTGCAAAAAAGCCGGTATCATCACCGGCTACACCTGTTAAGGGGGCGACATGGCTTCGACGTGGGTCACAAAGCTCCGGGTGCATGCCGAGGCGCAGGTTACCTCGTTAAACCAACTGCAAAACCTTATAGTTGCCAACGACGACAACTACGCACTAGCAGCTTAAAAACCTGCCTAGC
>JBCAXP010000035.1:0-20184 GCA_038533995.1 Pseudomonadota bacterium | reverse complement strand
ATTGATCCCGTCCCATACCGGTGGGCCATGGCGCTCGAACTCGGGGCGGATCGTGCTGTGTCACCAGGTCTGAACACAGGTCGATCGCCGAAGGAACGCCGGCGGCTTCGACCACGATCTCGAATTCGCCAGTGTTCGGATCGGCGACCCTGGCATCGTCCGGATGCAACGCGCGATCCGCCCCGAGTTCGAGCGCCATGGCCCACCGGTATGGGACGGGATCAATCGCAACCACTTCCGATGCACCCTGCAGCTTCGCAAGCTGCAGGCAGATAAGGCCCATGAAACCGCATCCGACGATGGCGACGCGGTCTCCTGGCTGGGTACCGAAGCGCTCGCTAGCATGTACGCAGCAGGCGAGGGGTTCGCCAAGCGCGAAGATGGGGTCCACGCCGTCGGGCAGCTTGATGAGCACGTCGGGCTCTGCGGCGAAGTAGTCAGCGTAAGCGCCGCCAATGGCCGTCACCCGGTCGCCGACGGCGAACTCCGTGACCTCGCTGCCGACTTCCACGACAACGCCGCTCGCTTCGTGGCCGAGCACCGACTCGCCGTCGCCCAGCCTGTCGCGAATGCCGTACACGTGCAGGTCGCCGCCGCACACGCCACAGCCAATCGTCTGAACCAGAACTTCGTTGAGCTTGGGCTGTGGGACGTCCGTGTCACGCAGCGAGAATCCGTCTTTTGTGAGTACCGCGATCTGCATGCCTGCTTTTTCCCCTACATCCCAAAGTCGTATCGCAGGGATGCGCTGATCGAGCGGCCGTTCAGGACCTCGGCGCCGTACAGGTTCTGGCCCTGGAACTCGACGATGCCGCCCTCGCCAAAGCTGGCAACGTACTCGTCGGTGAGGTTGTTCGCGTTCAGCGACACGGAGAACTTGTCGGTGACGAACCAGGTCGCGAAAGCGTGCACCAGCATGTACGCGTCCTGCTCAATGGTTTCGGTATCGCCGATAAAGAAGTCACCGCTGCCAACCAGCGTGAGGCCCGCCGAGACCCTGTCGTTGCTGAAGGTCGGGGTGAGCGTGTAGATGTAGTCCGACTGGCGGTTCGGCCGGTTGCCGACGTTCTCCGGAGCGGTATCGCTCGACACGATTTCCGCATCGGTCCACGTCACGTTGGCGTTGAGGTCGAAGTAGTCGCCAAAATTGAAAACCGCTTCAACCTCGGCGCCGTCAGCCTCGTACTCCTGCACGAACACGCTGCCGGTCGTGACCTCGGACTGTGTTTCTTCGGTCTCCGCGCGGAACAGCGTGACGAAGAGGTCGAAGTTGTCAGCATTGAGCTTGTAGCCGAATTCGAACTGCCGAACGTCGTCGACGCCGTCGCTGATGCCGGCGTTGGCAGCCAGCACGCGGTCTGCACCGCCGTCGAAGAGCCGATCGGCAACAACCACGCCGCCTTCGCTAATGCGACCAAAGATTGCCTGGTTGTCAGTGAACGACCAGTTCGCGCCCACCGAGTACGACGTGTAGCTCGGGTCGTAGTTGTGGACCGTGCCGTTGTTGAGGTCTGACACGCTGCAAACGTCGAGTGGATCGTCGGTGTCGCCGTCACCGTTGTTGTCGCAGGCGAACGTGTCCCCGAGGAACCCGCCGGCACCTGCGGCGACGCCGCGAACTTCGACCTCATCCTGCCGAACGCTCGCGTTGAAGCTGAGGGTCTCGAGCTGGACATTCAGGTCGAGGTACGGGGCCAGCGTCGTGTACTTGAGATCAACCAGGCGCGTCAAGAGGCCGCGGCTGAAGGTGCCGTTGGCATCGGAGTACTCGATACCGGTGTCGCCGTCGACGATCATCAGCGGAATCGCGTTGTCACCCTCGAACGTCGTGATGAAGCGGTCCCAGTTTGGCCAGTTCTGCACGATTTCCTGCGAGGAGTAGTACAGGCCGCCCGTCAGAGTCACCACGTCGTTTGCCTCCCAGGTAACGCGAGTGTCGTTCACCAGGAAGTCCAGGCTCTCATTGATGAAGTCGAGCTCAAGATACTGAAGTGCGAGGCCGGAGTAGGCGTCGCCCGCGTTGGGGCCCGCGGCAAGCGTGACAAGGGGGTTGTCGCAGTTGCAGATCGCAGCGCCCAGGTCCGTCGCAACGCCGAGATCGCCGGCGCCGAACGGCAGCGCGGAAATCTGGCCGCCGCTGACGTCGGAGATTCTGAACCGGTTGATGAGCGACACTCCACCATCGAAGTCGTTAGCGAACTCGACGCCGAAGGCGCTGACCTTTGCTTCAATCTGGTCAGAGGGCCGCCGCGTGATCGGAGTGCCCGTTGCGTCGGTGACGTTCTTGGTCATCCGGTACACCGTGCCTGCGGACTGGCTGCTGCCATCCCAGCCGCCGAACGGGCTGAAGCCGCCGCCATCGTTCGCTACCGATACGAAGTTGTGATACGTGGCGAGGTTTTCGTCGAGGTGCTTGAACCGGAGACGGATGTAGCCGTCCTCCAGTTCCTTCGTCAGCGTTGCCTTCAGGTGGCCGCCTGTCGTGGCGTCATAGCCAACGTCACGAACGCCTTCACCTTCGCGCCAGTAGCCGCCAATGTGGCCGTAGATGTCGTCTGTGATGCTGCCACCGTAGGCAAAATCGTAGCGAAGCTCATCGTAGTCGAGGCCGAACGTCAGGCCGATTGACCCGCCTTCAACTTCGCCCGTCTTGCTAATGTGGTTGATGATGCCGCCTGGCGCGTCGCTGGTCAGCGTGGATGCGCTGCCGCCGCGTATCGCCTCGATTCGTTCGAGGTTGAAGTCACCGCGAACGAAGTTCGGCACGTTGCCCACGATGATGTCGCCGAACTGCAGAATCGGCAGGCCGTCTTCCTGCAACTGCACGTACTTGTAGCCGCCGGTGGCAAGCGGAATGCCGCGAACGGCAATGCTGCCGTTGCCTTCACCAGTGGCGGGTTCGGAGCGCATGCCCGGAAGGCTGCGATACAGCTCGGCGATGCCGCGCGACGGGAATCGACTGATCTGCTCATCGTTCATCGTGCTGACCGAGATACTCGTGTCGAGCTTGACGGCGCCGCGCGCAACGCCGGTGACGACGACTTCCTCAAGGATGGACGTCGGTTCTTCGGCGCCTTCTTCCTGCGCGCCGGCGGGCACCGCGAGCGCAGCCAGCGCCAGCGTGCCGAACAATTGATGCAAAAGTCTCCTGGTCATTGTCTTCCCCCTGGTCGACGCCGATGTCTCTCGGTCGAGGTGTGTCGCAACTCCCGCCCCTCGGAAATTGACGCACCAGATTCTGGCAGTATCCGCAACTGTTGTCAAAAGACACGACAAAACCTTGTTTTTATTACCGCAACCGGTTGCGTAACGCGTTGCATTATGTGCTATGCTCTGAATCCGCAACAGCCGCCGTCGGTTCAGCCGGCCCGCGGCCGCCATCAGCTGGCACGGTTCGGGGGGATCCGCCAATGCAGTTCGACTTACACATGATCGACGTCGTCATCATCGTCGTTTACTTCATCTTCATGGTCAGCATCGGGCTGTATTTCGCGGGCAAGAACGAAGACGCCCAGGACTACTTTCTCGCCGGGCGAAGAATGGTCTGGCCCCTAGTTGGCTTTTCCCTGTTTGCGTCACAGATTTCGAGCACGACCCTGGTGGGCCTGGCGGGTGATGCCTATTCGACCGGCATATCGGTTTACAACTACGAGTGGATGTCGGCGGTGCTCATGGCATTCTTCGCCGTGTTCCTGCTGCCGCTTTATCTCAAGTCGCAGGTCTACACGATGCCGGAGTACCTCGAGCGTCGTTACGACGGCCGGGCACGAACCTACTTCGCGATACTGACGCTGTTTCTCAACATCGTGCTCGACACGGCCGGCAGCCTCTTTGCAGGCGCGTTGATCATGAAGCTCATCTGGCCTGACATTCCGATCTGGCAGACCATCGCGGTGCTCGCAGTCGTAGCCGGCGCCTACACGATTATCGGCGGGCTTTCTGCAGTGATGATCACCGACGTTATCCAGGCCGTCTTGCTCATTATCGGTTCGACGGTTATCGCGGTCTTTGCCTTCGCGGAGGCTGGCGGCTGGGCAAACATCGTGGCGACCGTCGATCCCGAAAGGCTCAGCCTCATAAGACCCATGGGCGACCCGGGCATGCCGTGGCTCGGCCTGGTGCTGGGCGTACCGCTACTCGGCTTCTACTTCTGGTGCACCAACCAGTTCATGGTGCAGCGAGTGCTCGGTGCAAAGAATATTCAGCACGGCCGGTGGGGCGCGCTGCTGGCGGGTTTCCTCAAGCTCCCCGTCCTGTTTTTGATGGTGCTGCCGGGAACGGCGGCGATCATTCTCTACCCGGAACTCGAGCGCCCTGATCTTGTGTTTCCTACGCTGATGTTTGACCTGCTGCCGGTTGGCATCCTGGGCCTGGTGCTCGCCGGCTTCATGGCGGCTCTGATGTCACAGATCGACTCGACCCTCAACTCGGCCTCGACGCTGGTGACCATGGACTTCATACGGCGGCGCCACCCGGAGTTTTCCAGCGAAAAATTGATGAAGGTCGGTCGCTACATCACGTTTGTCTTCATGCTCTTCGCGGTGCTCTGGGCACCACAGATTGAGAAGTTTGGTTCGCTGTTCAAGTACCTGCAGCAGGTGCTTGCCTACGGCGTGCCGCCGGTCGTGTGCCTGTTTCTTTTTGGTACTTTCTGGTCGCGTGCAAACTCGCAGGGTTCGTTTGCGACGATCGTAGTTGGCATCGTGTCCGCGGTCATTTTGTTTATCGCCAACGAGATTGTCGGCGCCACGAGCATTCACTTCCTGCTCGTTGCACCCACCATCTTCGCTTTCTGCTGTGTTGCCATGGTGGGTGTAAGCCTCGCTACGCCGCCACCCGATGCTGAAGCTGTCGCCCAGTACCTGTGGACGCGCGACACCTACAGCCAAGAATCCGCTGAGCTTGCCGGAACACCGTGGTACGCAAACTACCGGATTCTGTCGATGGCGATTGTCCTCATCGCCGCGGCCCTGGTGGTGTGGCTGTGGTAGGTAAGCTCGCTACCCCATGGCGCCGCAGGACTTTCGCACCACCAGTTCGGTTGGCATGAGCTCGGACTGCACTGACTCGCCGGCCACCATGTGCAGCACCTTGTCGACCAGCACGCCGCCGGCGCGCGGGATGTTCTGCCGCACCGTGGTGAGCGCAGGGCTGAAGTAACTGGCGAGCGTGATGTCGTCGTAGCCGACAACGGCGACATCACCCGGCACGTCGACATTATGATCATGCATCGCGGAAATGGCGCTCATTGCAACAACGTCGCTTGTGCCAAAAACGGCATCGAACTGAAGACCACTGTCAATGCAGCGGTTCATGGCGGAGTAGGCGGACAGCCGGTCATACTGGGTAGGGACAACGAGATTTTCGTCGAACTCGATGTTGGCGCGCTCGAGTTCGGTCCGGTAGCCCTCGAAGCGCAGCTTCGGTTCAGCCATGGCGACGTCGCCGAAAAACAGGATACGTTTGCGGCCGCGCTTGATCAGGTGTCTGACCGCGGCGCGTGCGCCACCCACGTTGTCTCCACCCACCGAACAGTACTTTTGATCGGAGAATTGAGCACCCCACACAACGAGCGGCACCTGACTCTCGGCCATTTGGTTCAGCTCATCATGAAAGCGTCGTTGCCCGATAACGATGACACCGTCGGCATGCCGCGTGTCGAAGGTGTCCCGAATCATCTCCGGCGACGACAGGGCGACTTTGGACAGAAGCATGTTGTAATCACGATCGCTCAGGGTGTCCGCGATCGACGCCAACAGGTCCATCACGAAGGGGTCAGTGAACATTGGTACACCGGCCGCGCCAAGCGGTACGAGCACCTTGACGGTGCGCGACTGGCTGTGCCGAAAATTCCGCGCGGCGACGTCGAGTTGGTAGCTGTTGTCGCGCGCAATCTGGCGAATTCGCTCTTTCGTCGCCTTCGACACCTGGTCGCTGTCAGCAAGCGCGCGCGAAACCGTAGACTTGGCGACGCCAGCTATCCTCGCGATGTCGGACATCTTGAGGTTGGCTCTCGCTCTGCTGGCAGACTTTTTTGTCATTGGAACCTTAGCTTATGCCTGACTCAAACTTGACGCATAACGTGCTGTGCTTTGGCGAAGTGCTCTGGGATTGTCTGCCAGACGGCGAATACCCCGGCGGTGCGCCGATGAACGTAGCCTATCACTTGACGAAATTGGGCTGTACTGCCTGGCTCTTCAGCAGCGTTGGCGACGACCCCCGCGGCGCGGCGCTGTTACGCGTTCTTCAGGATTGGAGGGTTCGCTGCGACCATGTCACCGTCGATTCCGAGAAGCCGACCGGTACTGTCGATGTCACCCTCGTGAACGGCTCGCCGAGCTACGAGATTGTGGAGGACGTGGCCTGGGACCGCATTGCTGTACCCGATCAACTCGCAGCAGCTCGCGTCGATGCAGATGCCGTTGTTTACGGCAGCCTCGCGATGCGTGGCGAGCAAAACCGTGAGAGCCTGGCGCGCCTTCTCGCCGAAGTGCCCTCGGCGCTCAAAGTCTTCGACGTAAACTTAAGGCCGCCCTTCGATGACCATGAGGTCATATGGCAACTCGCCCGGAAAGCCAATCTCATCAAGCTAAACGACGAAGAAGTCGAAGTTCTCCTGGGCGGCGGTTTCGCTTCAGGCGACCTTGTGGAAGGCGCGCGCGAAGTCGCCAGGCGGGCCCGTTGCGACCGCGTGTGCGTAACCGCTGGCGCCGACGGCGCGGGCCTGCTCGATCATGGCCGGTGGCACTGGGTGGCGGGCGAGGAGGTGGCCGTAGGGGATACGGTCGGGGCGGGCGACGCATTTCTCGCAGCGCTCGTGGCTGGCCTGCTCCAGATGCCTGAAATTCCTGAGAAGATTCTTGAAAGGGCATCCCGGCTGGCGGGCTTCGTGGCATCGAAGAAGGGCGCAACGCCGGACTACAACGTTACTCCATAGCGGTCTGTCGGAATCGGTCCAGTGCTAGCCGAGGCGTGCGGCCACGCGTAGAGTAGCAGCCCTGCGATTTCCTCGAGACTCCTGATCATGATCAAAAAAATCCTCAAATGGTTCGGCATCGCGGTGCTGGTCGTTGTCGTTGGCGTTGGCCTTTTCGCGACTCACGAGTGGAAGGCTGACAAGCCGTTCCTGTTCCGCGCCTACCTCGACCGGATGCCGGCCAAGGTCGCCATGGAAAACCCTGAGCTACTGACATCGCTAGGTTTTCTCGAGTCGATGGGCATCAAGGGGCACAACGCGCGCTTAAGCAGCGCACATCCGGACGAAACCGAAAAGCTCTTTACCATGCTCGGCGAGTTCTCCGAGGGGCTTCATCGGTATGACGATGAAGACCTCGATGCCAGCGAGCGGCTGAGCAAGGAGATCGCGCTCTACATCACGACGCTTGCCGCAGAGTTCTACCCGTACCGCTACCACACCTACCCGGCGAACCAGATGGGTGGAATCCAGAGCAGTTTTCCTTCCTTCATGGATTCGAGTCACCGGGTGGAAACGCTGGAGGACGCCGAGAACTACCTGTTGCGAATGGGCGAACTGCCACGCAAGTTTGACGAGCACGTCCTCGGCCTCAAGATTCGCGAGGACAAAGGCATCATCCCTCCGCGCTTCGTGATCAGGCGCGTGCTGGATGAGATGGAGGCCTTCGTCGCGACGGCGCCCGAGGAGAACATCCTGTACACGTCGCTTGCCGGAAAAATGGAAGAGGCCGAAGAGATCGACGAGGCCCAGGCGAAAGACGTGCTGGATCGGGTCGCCATCGCAATCAACGAGTCCATCTACCCGGCGTACGCCGTGTTCATCGACTACTTCACCGCGCTTGAGCCCAAGGCGGGCGAGAACGATGGGTACTGGCACCTGCCCGGTGGCCCCGAAGCCTACGAGCTCGCGCTGAAGTTCTTTACGACAACGGACTACACGGCCGACGAGATCCACAACACGGGCATCGCCGAGGTCGAACGGATCCAGGGTGAGATGCTCGAGATCTTCGCGCTCGAGGGTGTCGACATTTCGGAAGGCTATACAGCTGCGATGGCCGCTTACTCCGAAAGGCCCGAGTTCTACTACGAAGACAGCGACGAAGGTCGTCAGCAAATTCTCGACGACTACCAGGCGATGCTCGACGAGTTTGACGCAAACCTGGACGACGCGTTCCGGATTCGCCCGAAGGCCGGGATGGAAGTTGTGCGCATCCCCGAGTTCAAGGAAAAGACAGCGCCGGGGGCCTACTACAACCAGCCCTCAATCGACGGCACGCGCCCGGGCCGCTTTTACGCGAATCTCTACGACATCAAGGCAACGCCCAAATTTGGCATGCGCACGCTCGCGGCCCATGAGGGCATCCCGGGGCACCATTTCCAGATCGCGATTGCCATGGAACTCGAAGGTATGCCCCTGCTCCGACGCGTCGCACCGTTCACCGCTTACATCGAGGGCTGGGCGCTTTACGCGGAGCGGGTGACCTGGGAGCTCGGGCTGATGCCGACCAATGCCGACAACATCGGCCGGCTAACGGCGGAGCTGTTCCGCGCCGTGCGCCTCGTTGTCGATACCGGCATTCACCACAAGCGCTGGACGCGGGAAGAGGCTATTGACTACATGCTGGCGAACACCGGCATGGCCGAGAGCGACGTGGTGTCGGAGATTGAGCGTTACATCGTGTTGCCCGGACAGGCCACCGCCTACAAGGTCGGCATGATCAAGATTGTCGAGCTGCGCGAGAAAGCGATGGCCGAGCTCGGCGACAAGTTCGAACTGAAGGATTTCCACGACGCCGTGCTCAAGAACGGCGCGGTGCCGCTCGATATTCTTGAGCGGCTCGTAGATGAGTACATCGAGTCGGCGGGTGGGCCTGCTGACGCCTGAGAGAGATGCGCCGGTCAGAGCTCGCAAACTTCCTTGGCGGAATGGCCCTCCTGGGGCTCGTTCTTGCGGCTTCTGTTGCGTATGCCGCCTTGAAAAAGCACGAGACATACCGCGAGTACTATTCTGCGCAACGTTCGGGAGATGGGTTCAGGTACGAGCAGAAGATCGACGATACGCTCGTCTACACCAAGATTCTCGAAACCGAATACGAAGATGTGGCCGGCTCAGGTTTCTGGACCAAAAAGCGAAGACTCGGCGCGCCGTACCGGTTTCTCATTGCATCGCTGAACTACAGCGGTGCGCAGGAACCACTGGTAGTAGTGGGAGCCTGGCTGTCTATTGACGGTGGGCCTGAAATACCGCTCCAATTGAGTTACCCGCTGGCAATATCGTATAAGGACGGCGATTCCGGCACGGCCTTCAGGTCGGCCTCGTATTCGGTCGCTCTGGATGGGGTGTTGGACTACAAGGACAGTCGTGAAGTCATTTCAAGAGTTGACTACAAGCAGCCGGGCAATGAAGCGGTTCTCTCTCTCAAGACACGTTTCGAGAGTCGCTCGAAAGAGTCCAGCATTACTGACCTTGAGATCCTGCTTTTCGGCGGCTAGCGCTGCTCCTCGTTCCGGACCTCCGAACCAGACTGGTTCGGCGAACGTTCTCATGGGACAGCCGACCTGCTCTTTAAGAGGCAGGCACCAAACGTAAACGACAAGAAATCCCGTTTGGTGCCTGCATGTTGAGGTTGAGTTGTGGTTCAGATGACCGTGAACATCTTGTTCACTATCTTCCACTCCCCGTCTTCCTTCAGTAGGCCGAGGAAGTCGATGAAGTGTGCGGCGAGCAAAGGTACGTCGACCTTGGCCATGGCCTGGTCGCCAACGATCTCGAGCGACTGAATGTTGAACGCGTAGTCCATGCCTTCAACGCTCGGAACCGGGCGATCAGCCACCGCTTCGAGCCATTCGTCTCGCGTCTTTCGAAAGCCGTTGCCCTTCAGCCACGCATCGTCGTGGAATATTTCGCGGAGTCTGTCGACGTCACCGACGTAGAGGCTGTCGAAGTATGCGTTTAGCAGTTCGTTAATCGCTTCGTAGTCCTTCTGGTAGCTTGCTACCGGGATTTTTGCAGATGCTGCAGTCATTGGTCTGTTCCTCTTTGGTTGGCGTGAGAGTTCGTGGTTAGCTGGCGGATGCCACTCGCGCCCGGATATCGGTTACAAGCTCACCGGCGACGCCCCAGTTGTCTGTCGAGACTTCCTCGATAACAACGAATGTGGTAGATGGCGACTTGCCCAGAACGTCCTGGAGCATGCTGGTTGTCGAGGCAATGAGTTCTTCCTTTTGACCGCGGGTAACACCCTCATCGGTCACCTGGATTTTCACGTAAGGCATGGTTCTCTCCTGTTGATGTAACGATTCGGATCTGGCGCTAGCCAAACGCGTGTCCCGCAGCGTGTCCGCCGTCAACACGGAGCGTGGTACCGGTGATGAAGTTGTTGGTGGCGAGCATCGCCACGGCGTCGGCGACGTCTTCCGGATTGCCGATGCGATTGACCAGGTGGAGGCCGGCCAGACCGCTGGTGTCTTCAATGCCGTGCTTTGCGTGCAGCGGCGTTTCGACCACACCGGTGGAGATGGTTGACACTCGAATGTTGTCGCCACCGAACTCTGCCGCAAGCTGCTCGGTAAGGCTGTGAAGCGCGGCCTTGCTGGCAACCGCCGCTGATGCCGGAAAGCCGGCAATGGCGTGTTCCACAAGGGTCGTCCCGACGTTGACGATGGTTCCGCCCCCACGTTTCCGAAGCACGGGAACCGCCGCTTGTGCCGCAAAGTACGCACCCTTGAAGTTGATCGCGTAAAACCGATCAATGTCGCCTTCTTCGGTGTCAAGGAAGGGCTTTGCGGCGAATACACCGGCGTTGTTCACCAGGATGTCGACGCCGCCAAAGGCTTGCTCGGCCGTGGCGACGAGCTTCTCACCCACCGCCTTGTCGGCGATGTCGCCAACGACGAACCTGGCGTTCTGAGGGGCGCCGAGCGCATTGAAAGCGGCCTTGAGGTCGGCGGCCGTGCGGGCATTCATGACGACGTTCAGGCCGTCGTCGACGAAACGCTGAGCGATCGCGAAGCCAATGCCGGTCGAGGCGCCAGTGACGATGGCAGTAAGCGGTTCTTTGTTTGTCATGGTGGTTCTCCTTCCTGAGCCCTTGTGTGGGCGATGCTGGTCAATGTGTAGCTACGATAGGCGAGGGCGGGTGTTGTGATAAAGTCACCAACAAGCAAATGATTTTTGCGTTTTTCGCAAAAATATGGACTCGGCACGCCAGGAGGGTCAGCGATGGATCAGCTAGGCGCTATAGCGTTGTTCAATAAAGTGGTCGAAACGGGTTCGTTCTCGGAAGCGGGTCGACAGTCCGATCTGGCGCCGTCGAGCGTGTCTCGCCGAATCGTTGATCTTGAGGGCTGGTTAGGTGCGACGCTGTTTCACCGCACTACGCGCAGGCTCAATTTGACCGAAGCCGGTCACAGGTTTCATCAACGCACGCGGAGCATTCTGCTGGACCTCGAAGAAGCGCGCACGACCGCCGCTGCTTTGGAAAACAAGCCCGCCGGCCTGGTGCGCATCTCCGTACCGGCGAGTCTCGAACAGCACATCGTCGTTGCGACGGCGCTGTTCCAGGCACGCTGGCCCGACGTGAGTTTTGGGTTGACCTCTACGGATCGCAACGTTGATCTCGTCGCGGAGGGTTTTGACGTTGCGATTCGAGCCGGTCAGTTGAAGGACTCGACCCTGCGCGCGCGCAAGTTAACCGAAGTGACTCGGCGACTGTGTGCCAGCCCCCAGTACCTGTCGACTGCGCCAAAGCTGGAAAACCCGCGCGATATCGAAAATCACGAGTGTCTGACGCTTCGGCGCGGGCCGGGCTTCAACACATGGCGCTTCAGAAGCGGCAGAAAAATTGTCGACGTCAAGGCGGGCGGCGGGTTTACTGCCAATAGCGGCAATATGCTGGCCACTGCGGCGCGTCACGGTCGCGGGTTGATACTGGCGCCTGACTGGATCGTGGGCCCAGCTATCGCGCGTGGCGATTTGATTGAACTCTTACCGAAACATTCGCCGTATCCAGCGATGTCCAGCCTGTATATCGTGCACGCCTATCAGCGCTTTGTTCCGCCCAAGGTTCGCGTATTCGTGGATTTTCTGGTTGAACGCTTCTCTGGCAAGTTCGACTGGTCAGTGAACCCCGCTGACTAATCTCCGGCGACAGACGCGGGCCGGCTTTCATGCTCCACGCAGATGCGCGTGGAATCGTCGACGCTTAAGGGCTCGCCGGTGACTCCGCACTGGAACTCGTTACCGCCGAGCCTTCTGAAGTGACAGCAGGTTTTGCATACGCCGAATGTCTTTGAAGCGTTCAGGCGCTGCGCATTGCGGAGCAACGTGGTCAGGCCATCGGCCAACGTCGACTGCGCATCCGGCCCGAGATTGCCAATGGCTGCCTGCATTGGCGATTCACTGTCAATGCGTGACAGCAGGTCCCTGCCTTTTTTTAAAAGCCGCAGCCGCACTACGCGGCCATCCTTTGCGTCCGACAGCTTGCTGACGAGCTTCTCCCGCTCGAGCACCTTGACGCTCTGCGACACGGTTCCCTTGGTGCTGCCGAGGAACTGACCGATGGCCGCCGGCGTGTTGCTGTAGCGATTGCAGCGTGCAAGGTAGCGCAGCACATCGACGTGCACCGGCTGGAGACCGGCGGAGCCTGCCAGTTGTCGGCTCTCCGCCTGCGTAACAACGGCCAGTCGCTGGATAAGTTCGGGGATTGACGTCATAGCCTCATGGTATTGACTCGATACGAGTTTGACAAGGAGTATTTGGCATCATATAGTATCGACTCGAAACTTAATGAATCAGGGAGCTGGACATGAATAAGGCAAAACTGACCGCTGTGCTGCTGACGGTTGTCCCGCTGTTGGCGACAGCCGCGGGTTCCACACTCGTTGCGTACCCGGAGGGCTACCGCGCCTGGACGCACGTGAAGTCCATGGTTATTCACCCCGAGCACGGGCTGGCTGACCCCTTCGAAGGCATCCATCACGTGTACGCCAACGAGGCGGCGCTCGCCGGCCTGAAAGGCAGCGACTACAAGGACGGGGCCACGATTGTTTTTGACCTCTTGAGCCAGCAGGAGGGCGGAGATGCAATCCAGGAAGGCGATCGCAAGTTCATCGGCGTCATGCAGTACGACGCCGAGCGCTTTCAAGCCACGGGTGGCTGGGGCTTTGAGGCCTTTGCCGGCAACAGCAAGACCGAACGCGTCGTCACGGACGGCGGCAAATCATGCTTCGCCTGTCACCAGGCGGTACAAGGAGACAGCTATGTTTTCTCAAAATACCGACAGTAGGCTGGCGCCGAGCTTAAGAACGGCGGGTTGGCTCAATACCAAGGGCGATGTGACGCTCGATGATCTGAAGGGAAAGGTCGTGGTGCTGGTTGCGTTCCAGATGCTTTGCCCTGGCTGCGTGGCGCGTTCCATCCCCATGGCGCTGCGGCTGGAGCGCCTGTTTGATCGCAGGGACGTGGCGGTCGTCGGGCTGCACACCGTGTTCGAGCATCATCACGTCATGACGCCGGCAGCGTTGGAAGTGTTCCTCGCTGAGTACCGCGTCGGCTTTCCGGTCGGTATCGACAGGCCCGATCCGGCCGGCGGCAACATTCCGGTCACCATGCAGGCCTACGGTATGCGGGGAACGCCGACCGTCGTACTGATCGATGCCGAGGGTCGTCGCCGTGCCCAGCATTTCGGGGCACACGATGAGTTGCTGCTGGGCGCGGAGATTGGTGCGTTGCTTGCGGAGCGGGACGGAGCCCGGCTGGCGGCGCCTGTGGATCCCGTTGAGCGGCCGACAGAAGGAACGGTCGGCTGCGAGACGGGTGCCTGCGAAATCCGGGCCTAGCTCTCCTCAGGCGTCCAGCCACCGCCCAGCGCACGGTACAGCTGCGCAATCGACAGGTGCTGATCGCGCACTGCATCGATCAGCGACAGCTCCGCATCGAAGTACTGTCGCTGGGCGTCGAGCACGCCGATGTAGTCGATGACGCCGTTGTTGTAACGCAGGGAAGCAAGGCGAAGGTACTCGCGGGACGCGTCGCGCAGGCGCGCCGTCGAGGCGGACAGCTCGTTCGACCGCGCGAGCCGGTCGATCGAGTTGGATACTTCTTCGAGGGAACCCAGAACGGTGTCGGTGTAGGCAAGCTGTGCCTGCTCCCGCACTTCCCAGGCGGCGGTCAGCGCGGCCCGGCGGTCGCCGGCGTTGAATACGGGCTGCACGACCCCGATTGTTGCAATCCACGCCCTGCCAGCGGAATCCAGCAGGTCCGAGAGTTCGGCGCTCTCGTTGCCAAAGGAACCGGTCAACGACACGCGTGGAAAAAGGTCCGCCTTGGCAACGCCAACCGAGGCATTCGCGGCAACCAGGCCGAGTTCGGCAATCCGCACGTCCGGTCGGCGCTCCAGAAGCTCCGCGGGCAGGCCGGGAGGCAAGCCGGTTTCAAGCGGGATGTCCTCGAGCGCTGTTGTGCCAGTAACGGCTGCCGGTGCCTCCCCGAGCAAGCGGCGCAGCTGGTTTTCAAATACGAGCCGGCTGTTCAGCAATGTTGGCAGCTGCTGTTCGGCTTCGGCCAGCGCCACTTTTGCCTGCGCGACGGCAAGACCGGAAATCACGCCGCTGGCGTTTCGCAGTTCCTGGATTTTCAGCGCCTGGACACGCGTGGCAATCGTCGAGTTGGTCACGTCGATCTGTTCGCTGACGGCGACGAGGTTGTAGTACGACGCGGCGATGGCCCCGATCAGGGAGACCTGCCGCGCGTAGATGCTCCACTGGGCTGACTGCAGGGCAGCCTCCGCCGCCTCGGCCCGGCGCCGAGTGAAGCCCCAGATGTCGAGTTCCCACGACAAAAGACCCAGGAAGGTGTAGGTATCTTCCGTTGCACCGGCGTCGGTGAGTTCGGATTCCCGCTCTCGCTCACCTTCCGTGCCGAGGTCGATAGACGGGTACAGCGGCGCGCGTGCGCGAGTCAGGGCCGCCTCGGCTTCACGCAAACGGGACCGTGCCACCGCGAGATCGAGGTTGTTCTCAAGGCCCCGCTGGATCAGGCCCTGCAGCACGGGGTCCTGAAACACCACCTGCCACTGGGGTAATTCGTCACCAGTCAGCTCGATGTCTGCATCCACCCTGTGCTGCTCCGGCAGCGGCAGCACAGGGCGCTCGTAGTCAGGGCCTGCCATGCAGCCTGTCAGCAGCAAACACAGAGCGATTAGCCTAGGCATCCTGGGCCTCTGGCGCCGGACTTCGTGCAGGCCGCGAGCACACCACGAAGAACAGTGGCACCAGGATGATGCCAATTGTCGTTGCGGTGAGCATGCCGCCGAGAATCGCGGTCGAGAGCGTCTGCCGGCTGATCGAACCCGGCCCGCTCGACAGCACCAGCGGCATTACCCCGAGGATGAAGGAAAAGGCGGTCATCATGATCGGCCGGAACCTGAGCCGTGCCGATTCGAGCGCGGCGTCGGCAACAGACCGGCCTTCGTCGACGAGCTGCTTTGCAAACTCGACGATGAGAATGGAGTTTTTTGCCGCCAGGCCAATCAGGGCGATGAAAGCGATTTGAAAGAACAAATCGTTGTCGAGGCCGCGGGCCAGGGACGCAAGGAGAGCGCCGAGCATCGCGATGGGTGCGATCAGCAGTACGGCCACCGGCATCGACCAGTTTTCATACAGCGCGGCCAGGAAGAGAATCGCAAATACGCAGGCCAGTACCATGGCGATGCCGAGCTGCCCCTCGGAGCGAATCTGCTGAAAGGTGATGCCTGTCCACTCGTAGCCCATCGTAGACGGCAACAGTTTTTCTGCTTCCTCGCTGATGGCCTTGATGACGTCACCGGTCGTATAGCCGGGTGCCGGAATGCCAGAGATACTCGCCGCGCTGAACAGGTTGTGACGAACGACCGCGGCCGGGCCAGTTGTTCGCTCCAGGCTGGCGAGCACATTCAGCGGCACCATGCTGCCGCTGTTCGACCTCACGGAGTAGTAGGACAGGCTGTCGGGCCGGTCACGGTAGCCTTCCTCGGCCTGCGCCGTAACGCGATACACCCGACCGAACAGGTTGAAGTCGTTAACCCGGGTCGAACCCGTCAGCACGTTCATCGTGCTGTAGATGTCGCTGAGGGGCACGCCGATGGCCTTGGCCTTCGAGCGGTCAACGTTGAGGAGGTAGAGCGGTACCAGCGGTTTGAGGCTGCTCGTCATCTGCGCAACTTCCCTGCGCGCCTCCACCTGGTTGCTCAAGGCCACTGCCATCTCGCCCAGGCCCACCAGGTTTGACCCGCTGCGATCCTGCAGCTCGAGGTCAACGCCAGCCCCGCTGCCCAGCCCGGCGATTGCCGGCGGCTCGAACAGCGAGATCAGCGGCTCAATGAGGGTATTGAGTTCGGGCTCGAGCTCACGCATCACGCGTTTCACCGAGTAGCCATCGCGGGAGCGGATGTCCCAGTCCTCGAGAATGACTTCCAGATAAGCCGCCGAGTCGTCCGACCCGTTCCGCTTGCTCTCGCCCGCGAGGCTGAACACGTGTCTCACCGCGGGGTGCGCCTGCACGATTTCCTGCGCTTCCACCGCGATGCGTCTGCTGCGTGTTACCGAGGCGCCGTCGGGAAGCTGCAGATCGACAAAGAAACGTCCCTGGTCTTCGCCAGGCATGAAGCCCGTGGGCAGGGCGCGAAACAGCAGCATTGCGCCGATCATCGTGGCTCCGAACACGAGCAACGAGGGCGTTCGTTTCCCTATCACCCAGGAGACGGCCGCCGTGTAGCGCTCGCCCGATCGCTC
This sequence comes from Pseudomonadota bacterium, assembly GCA_038533995.1. Classification (GTDB taxonomy): domain Bacteria; phylum Pseudomonadota; class Gammaproteobacteria; order Steroidobacterales; family JBCAXP01; genus JBCAXP01. Next base: position 3,438 of record JBCAXP010000035.1, on the reverse strand, counting down.
AAGAACCGTGTTGATCCAGAGAAAGCCACGCCATTTCGGCGGTTCGACATCCGGCTTTAAGAGCGCGGCGCATAGCGCGGGGCTAAGCGTGAGCGCGACGACGGTGGAGATGAGCACAGCCACGGTAATCGACAGCGCAAACTCGCGGTACATGATGCCGTTCACCCCCGAGAGGAACGAGACTGGCACGAACACCGCGGCAAGCACGAGCGACGTCGCAACGAGGGCGCCGGTCAGCTCGGACATCGCCTTGCGCGTTGCATCCCGCGGACTCAGGCCCTCGTCGCGCATCAGGCGCTCGACGTTTTCGACAACCACGATCGCGTCATCGACCACGATGCCGATCGCAAGCACGAGTGCCAGCAGGTTCACGGTATTGACGGTGAAGCCCATGACGGCCATCGCGGCAAAGGTGCCGACGATCGAGACCGGCACCGCGAGGGCAGGTATCAGGGTCGCGCGCCAGCGCTGCAGGAACAGGAACACGACGAGCATGACGAGCAACAGGGCCTCGATCAGCGTGATCATCACCTCGTAGATCGACGCCTTGATGAACGTCGAGCTGTCGTACCAGACGTCCCAGTCAATGCCCTGCGGAAACTGCTGCGCCAGGCCGTCGAGCGTCTGCTTCACCCGGTCCGCCACCTCGAGGGCATTGGCCCCCGGCAGCAGGTACGCCTGGATGATGGCGGCATTCTTGCCATCGAGCTTCGACTCGAGCCGGTAGGCCTGGGCCCCAAGCTCCACCCTGGCGATATCCCGCAGTCGAATCAGCGAACCATCCGGTGATGCCCGCACGACAATCCGCGAGAACTCGAGCGCGGAGGACAGGCGCCCCTGCGTGGAGACCGGCAAGGTGAGGCTCAGGTCTTCATTGCCGGGTTGAGCGCCGAGCTGGCCGGCCGCGGCGGAGGCGTTCTGCTCACGCACGGCATTAAGCACATCGGTTGTTGTGAGGCCAAAAGCCGACATGCGATCCGGGCGCAGCCAGATTCGCATGGCGTAACGCCTGGCACCGGTGTTGCGAATTCGCCCGACGCCGGGAATGCGGCGCAGCGCACCGTTGACGTTGATGGTGACGTAGTTGCTGAGATAGATGTCGTCGTACTTGGGGTCGTCGGACGTCAGCGCGATCTTGAGCAGTTCGACGCTTGCATCCTTCTCAATCGAGACGCCTTCCTGGGCGACGTCGGCAGGCAACACGGAATTTGCCTGCTTCGCGCTGTTTTGAACGTCAACCGCGGCGAGATCCGGGTTGCTACCGACATCGAACGTCACCGTGATGTTGACGCTGCCTGTGCGAGAGCTCTGCGACCGCATGTAGATCATGTTCGGGACGCCGTTGATCTCTTCCTCAAGCGGCGCCGCGACAGACTCGGCCGCCGTTATGGCAGTGGCGCCGGGGTAGCTCGTTGAGATTTTGACCGCCGGCGGCGTGATGTACGGATACTGGTCAATGGGCAGTACCAGTAGCGCGATGCCGCCGACGAGCGTGATGACAACCGAGACGACGGTTGCGAATACAGGGCGATCAACGAAAAAGTGGGCGATCATGGCTCGCCGGCGTCACCAGGGCCCGGTTCCTTTTGCCGCGCCTCCTTGCGCTTTGCGTACTCTTCCTCGGTAAGGGGGACTACCGACTGGCCGTGCTGCACCCGGTGCATGCCCTCGACGATGACACGTTCGCCCTTGGACAGGCCGGAGCGCACAACAACCTCGTTGTCGTTCTGCGGTCCGAGCACGATGAAGCGCTGCTCGACGGTATCGTCGGGAAGTACGACCATGACGTAGCTGCCGCCCTGTTCCACGCGAATGGTCTTCTCGTCAATAAATACGGCGTTCGGAATAGCATCGAGCTCGAGTCGCGCCCGGGTGTACTGCCCCGGCAACAGCTGGCGGTTCGGGTTGGGAACAACCGCTCGCACCGCGAAGGTGCCAGTTTCCGGATTCACTTCGGGTTCGGTAAACGCGATGTCGCCGCGGTAGCCGTAGGTGGAATCATCCGGCAGGGTAATCGAGACCCATCCTTCAACGGCCCGGCCCTCTTCCTCGGCCGCGACCTGCTCCTGGTAGCTGCGGCGCCTGCGCTGTGCGTTGAGATAGTCCAGGGCCGTCATGCGAAATTCGACATACATCGGGTCGACTCGCTTGACCGTCGTCAGCAGCGACTTGCCGGCGCTGCCCACGAGGCCGCCAATGTCCACGTTGCGCGCACCGACCAGCCCATCGATGGGGGCCGTCACGTGCGTGAACTCAAGATCAAGCTGCGCTTCGGCCAGTTCAGCTTCAATGGCCGCCACGGAGGCACGGGCCTGCTCCATCGCGGCGATGGCGGTGTCGAGGTCGAGCTGGCTTGCGGCGTTTTCGGCATACAGCGGCTGCAGCCGTTCAACGTCGCGTTCACTCTTCTTGAGCTGCGCCGTTGCGCTCGACAGGTTTGCCTCGAGCCTGTCGATCTTTGCGGCGTACGGACGGTTGTCAATCCGATAGAGCGGATCGCCCTCGCTCACGTAGCTGCCTTCCTGGTATTCGATGGCCTCGACAAAACCATCAACGCGAGCCCGCACCTCGACGTCCTGCGACGGCCGGGTAACGGCCACGTAGTTGCCATAGATCGGGAAGAAAGACTGCCGCGCGGGGGAAACGACCACTTCCTGCGGCGGCGGGGGTGGCTCTTCACTGGCACAGGCTGCCAGCAGAACGCCGCAGCCTAACGCCAATAAACCTGTGCCTTTTCTTATCATGCAGAGCGCGCGTGTTTTGCTTGTTGAGCCTCTTCTGGCGTCACTCTACAGGTAATCGGTAGCGGCTGGCGATACCGGGAAGCCTCGGGCAGCTATTTCTTCAGGCCGCAGCCCTCGAACGCCGCCCTGATGTCAGCCTTTTCACTGTCGGTTAGCTCCAGCATCGGCGGCCTGACCCGTCCACCGACTTGCCCGAGCAACTCCTGCCAGTACTTGCCGAAGGCCTGTGGCTTGTCCGCGGGTTTGCTCCGCTTCATTGCTTCGCGCACGGGATCCAGGCTGTCGCGAACGCGGCGGGCCTCTTCGAACTTTCCTGCAAACGCGAGCTGGGTGTACTCGTGCATGCGCCTGTCGTTTTTCGTTTGCAGGTGATAAGGCGGCGAGGAGCACAGGTACAGCTGCCAGCTCAGCTCCTCGATGTTGTCGAGCCAGTCGTCTTCCAGGGAGGTGGAAACCTGGATCTTGTCGCCAACCATGTGCGTGAGTTTTACGTACATCTCGCGGGGCACCGAATACTTGATGGCCACGATGTTTGGCAGCTCGGCGATCCGTGCGCACTCCTCCGGCTGCATCAGGTAGCCGCAATCCGGATGGCTCCACATGGCGATGCCGATATCGAGCTCGTCGCACAGCGCCTTGTAGTACTGATACAAAACCTCGCCGCGATCATGGACAAAACTCAGCACCGGCGAGT